>CAYUTB010000061.1:0-15667 GCA_964447425.1 uncultured Candidatus Bathyarchaeia archaeon | reverse complement strand
AGAAAGATGGTGGGCAGAGCAGGGATCGAACCTGCGACCATCGCCACGTCAAGGCGATGTCATACCACTAGACCACCTGCCCATGTGCTCAATAAGGGAAGGGGAAGATGATTTAAAGTTTATCGGTCACCCAGCTTGACCAAACCCATCTTCACGAGGAACCCATAATACTCAACGAGATAATCAAGATTAGTCGAGCCACACTCCAGCTCAACCAGCCTACTGATCTCGCTAAGGCTACGTGCACCATCTGTCCAGTAGAGGGCGAGAGTAGAGGGACCACCGTGCTCAATCTCATATCGTTTATTCAATGCACGTAAGGCTTCTCGATCCTCTTTACTCAGCTTAGCGACCCATGGTCTGCTGTTTAAAGGTCCCCTGAATAGCTTCTCAGGCACTTTCTCTGCGCCTTCTGGCTCCGTCTTTATCTCAGACTCATAATCAGGTAGCTCGGTTATGCCCTGTTTCACGGCCAAGTCCTCAAGGACCTTTACCGCGTGGTCGTATTCCTCATCGGCATAGGTCATCAACTCGCTGATCAATGGACCGATGGTACCATCCATATTGGGCGCTAACCGTTTGATGCTCCGCATAGCCTCCGCAGCCACCTCGGTATCATATTCCAGCTTATCCCTGAGCCAGTCACGGTGCTTATCCACTACATGGGCATCCATATTCAAAGTAGCAGCCTTATCGATGGTCTCCTGCACCAGCTTGATGATACTCCTCTTCTCCCTGCTAATCACCTGACTGGCAATCCAAGGAGCCTCAACCTCTCCCGCATTCGCCAGGAAATACGCGTAAGTAGCGGCTATAGTAGCTACCTTCTCCAGACTATGTGGGCTCACTTTATCGATGGTGTCCGCGCTTGTGTGATAGAACTTGTCAGGCCACTGAATCATCATTGGGCAAGGGACACCCACTGATGGATCACTATAGATGTAGTGATCACTCCCCGAGCTGAACTCTTGCACGGTGTGACGGAAAGATGCGTTAGTGGGCTCTGTGCCGAAAGCCGATATCTCCTTCTGGGCTTCCTCAAAGATAGCCTCAGCCACCGCGTTCACATAGCTAGGCAGGCTATCAGGCGTTTTATGGATCGTCAAAATGCTCCCGGTCTTATCCTGATCCTCACCCACCATATCGAGGTTGTAGGCCGCGACCATCTTCGGAATATCATCCTCGCGTTCAACAAGATAGCTGTAGGTACCACTCATCTCCGGCACCAGTGTGAATCTGATGGTTCGTTTGGGTTTAGCCAACGTTCCATCTTTGATGAGCTTGTTTATCGCCCTAGCTGCCTCAATGGCTGCCCCGGCTCCACTGGCGTTATCATTAGCACTTGGCTGTGGGTGACAGATATGACCAATAACGATCACCTCCTCATCGGTCTCGCCATGGATAGTCGCAACAGCATTATCCAGATAACCATCATAGAGTTCAGCGTCAATCATCCCCTGCACCTTCACAGATTTACCCTCACCAAGCATCTTCCTGAGCTCTCTGCCTGTCCTCGGGGTCAACACCCATCCATACCCAAGGGTGTCGCCGGGGTTCCACCAGAAACTGGTATACTTTAAGGCATCATCAAGTTCACCTTCGAGGAGATTTCCCGGGCGGACAAACATACCATCGAAGATCAATCCAAGTGCCCCCCGCTCAACGACTGCCAACTCATGAACCCTATGAACATCACCGCTAGTCAAGACCAGTTTACCCTTAACCTCAAGACCCTCATAGTCTCCTGCTTCCTCGCCTTTATTTGCTGGAGCTATAACCTCTGCATCTACTATTCCTTCGGTTGATATGCTCCTCTGGATAACGTGGATCTTTTCTTCCGCGTAACGAGCGATATACTTCTCCTTTGGCTCTACCGTCTTGAGCCAAGCGTCTTTACAGCTCCACTCCTTGAATCGCAGGCTGGTCCAGTCATAATCCATGTCATTAGCCGGATAACTATGGAGCTTGGCATCTATCCCATAGTTTTTGAACGCTTGTATAGCGTAGTTACATGCATCTCTGATTCCTGGGCTAGCCTGAATTCTGTGATGTGTAGCGATCTCAGCCACATGTCCCAGTGCGATGCTTCCAGAGACCTCTGCCTCCAGTTTTTTATAGACATCTTTGAACATGAGATAATATTTCATCGACGAGAATTTATCATTTTCACATCCAAGCGGAACTGTGATAAAACAATGGAGATAAATGATAGTATCAGTGATCAGCGATGCCAAAGCTTCACTATCATCCGTGCCCACAAGCACTTGGCGAGTATAACTACTTGACAGACACTATCATACTCCATAAAGGACTCAAAAGATACCGAGAGATACATGACTCTATCCTCAGCCACGAACGGGAACACGCCCGCATCTTCAAAGAGCACAAAAGCTGGCTTAAACGACTAGCACTGAACGTGAAGCTAGACTATGAAGCGCGTATCACCGGCGCAACGAGGGTCCCCATAGAGCTTCTACGGGAGCTGAACCCATCAACGTTGAAAGACAGCCTGTATCAGACCTTTTACATCCTCGCCTATATCCCACTGCTGGTGATTGAGGGAATCTACTATATCATCAAGAGCCTCTTGGATTCGAGATAAAACAAAACCAAAAAAACCCCGCAGGAAAGAATCCACAGAATAAAGAGTGACCGCAGCACCCACAGCCAACATTCGAGGCTTGCATCAAGTGAGTGCATTGACATTTCTAGCATACTGTACACGATGGTTTCTCCCAGAACAGAGCGCCACAATGGGGCTCTACGAGAACCCAATCCCAAATAAGTTAACCGAGAGGGGCTTCAGTCAGTGAGCCCTGATAACTATATTTCTCTCTCCGAGTAAGGCTTTTATGCTATTAGCGAGGTTTATCAGATTACTTGCCGCCGTAGCTCAGCCTGGGAGAGCGCCCGGCTGAAGACCGGGGGGCCGAGTGTTCAAATCACTCCGGCGGCACCAATTCTTATGGTTGAATTATCTTACTCATGATTGATGAAAAACTAGCCTTTTTGTTAAATCATAAATCAATTCTTGGCTCTGTTTACTCATAACGATCTATAATCCCTGTCACGCATCCGTTTTTATTATTATATTAACCCCGATAAGAGAACACAGTAACCTCAACGGGAATGATATGATCTCAGATCAAATGCCGCAATCTAGCGAAAGCAATGCGCAGTATTCATCCCTACTTCTTACTGTTGAGGAATCATTCTTCATAGAACTTCTCCAGAAGAGAGAAAAAAGCACAATTAACATAAAATTCACTACGAAGAGCGCTCAATTCGGAAACCTTGAGCCCTTCACAAACTACTACACTGAAGCCGAGATACTGAGACTATTGGAAAGCCTAGTCTCAAAGAAAATGATCGTCAAACAGGAAAAAGGAGTCGTCCTTCTATGCCCCAAGTGTGGCGGTCACGCAAACATGCCTGTACTCGTATGTCCAAGATGTGGCTCGACGAAGGTGGGTCGCAAAGAGGATCTAAATCACTCGGAGTGTGATTATTGGGGACCGCGTGAGGAGTTTATCGACGGTGTTTTGCTCCGTTGTCCTAGATGTGATGAGCAGCTTGATGAGAAGGCCTTGGAGGGAACTTCGGGTTATTTCAGTGTGAGTGACCTGTATTTCGAGTGTCAGGACTGTGGAACCGCTGTATCCAAAAGCAACATCACTATGGTTTGCATCAAATGCAATAACAAATACACCACTGTTCAGGCCTCATATCTCAACTCAGTCTCATACGTACTCGCATCCGTTATACCTGAAAAAACACATAGACCGCCACCTAAGACAATTCAGGAAAAAATTGAGGAAGAATCAAAATATCGACTCCTTGAAGAATCCAAGACTATTTCACAGTCGGAGCCTCGGTCACTTGGTATTGAAGAGAAACAAGAATCAGAGCCGAAAAAATTAGAGAAAATAGAACAAGAGGAGCCCAAGATAGATGAAAGATCAGCGTCTCTTGCAGAGCTGAAAAAAGCAGAGCTAATTGTAGAGCCAAAAGAGATACCTGTAGAGTCAAAGATAGAGGAAATAAAATCGGAACTCATCGACGAACCAACAGAGCAATCCATCAAAAAACCGGCCGATGAGCCTGTTGAAGAGCCTGCAGAGGCTATGATAACTGAGCCTGAACCTGATGTAATATTAGAGCCAGTTGAAATCCCTGAACCTGCTATTGAGGAGAAACCGAAGAAAGAGATATTGCAAACACCATTTAGGCTAGTCACTGATCTATTCAAGAAAAAACCAAGAAAGAAGTCTACAAGAAAACAGAAACCCAAGCCAGAGCCTGAGCCAAGAAACGATGATGAGGACTTTGATTACGAGAATGAACCGTTTTTTGAGGAGCCTCAACCTGTAAAGACTCCTGTCGAGCCTGAGGCATATCAGATATTGATGATTGTGGAGAATGTCACGGTATCCGAGTTTATTATCGAGAGCCTTGAGGGAGTAAAGAAGCCGATTAACGTTATACACATAGATGATGGAAGCATGGCTTTGAAAGAGTTAAGGCATAAGTATGATGCGTTGATCCTTGACCTTGATCTAAAGACTGTTAATAGTAAATTCCTCTTGTCTGAGATGGAGAAATGGAGTATAATGACTCCTATAATAGCGGTATCTGACAACGTTGAGCGGCTGGACAAGTATGTCTTAAACGTTGAAACAGTTCTCAAGAAGAAACAAGGAGAAATCAATAAAATACGCAAGATTCTCCAAAAACTACTCTAATTTAGTTACTGATCATCACTCCATAATCGATACTTATGCAGTTAAAGATTATCAACTCATGAACTGGGTTGACGCTATTCTTTACACTGTCTTGTACACCTACGCCGCTGTAGGAACAGGATACATGATAAGGAAGATTAGTAGAACTATCCGATCTTAAAATGGTAGTTGAAGGCTTAATGAGCCTAAAACGATGAAGATCTGAGACATTATAACATACAAGTATGTCACTGTTCTAACCTTCTGAACCTTATCGCGGTCAAACCCATTATAGATGGGAACAACGAATCGGAGCAGTATCAAACTCGAACCCACGACGGTGATCGGTAACAAAGTATTGAACCCGAGCTGAATGTATGTTAAAGTCGTTACGATCATCATAATCAGGATGGCGGCGCCGAGGAGCTCGATCCTTCTCTTCCATGAGAGAGAACGAGCCAATGAGTTGATCTCAAACATGGTATCCTCTTTCTCGTCAAGACTATCACTCAACGCTGGGAGACCCAAGAAACTGAAAACACCCATCATTACTCCCGCAAATATTCCTGATAAACTGAAATGACCAGTAACAGCGTAGACTCCTACAAGAGCAAGTAAAGGCCAAGCTGAACAAGTTACTATCTCTTTCAGGAGAAACATCTTCTTGAAACGTACTACTGGCCACGAGTATAGCATGAAAAGGATATAATATACTGCGCTGAATAGGAAAGCCATCCTGTTAATCATGAAGCTGATACCAAGACCTAGCACTCCAGTAATAACTATAAATCTGTAAGCAAACTTTTCACTAACCTCTCCTGAGGCGAGAGGTCTGCTTTTTTTATCAGGGTTAAACCTATCCATCTCAGCATCACATAGATCATTATAGATATACGCTGAAGCGGTCAACATTGCGGTTGAGCCTATTGCTAAGAACGTTGGTCCTAGAGGTGGGTATCCTCTACTAACTATCAAACAAGCTATCAACGTGCACCATGACCATATGAAAATGGCTTCCGGTCTCGACTTTATCAAGGTTAAAGTACTCTTTACAACTGACACACTCACTCACCAGTATAGAGTATTACTCTGTACCATCAATATCTAGTATCCGTATATAAATCCTTTAATCTAAAATTCTGACTATCTATCCCTTTACTAGACAAACATTTTATCAGACTTATAAAAGCACGGTGGGCTATTTTATTGGACTAACTCTCTGATCATTAATATGATAGTCATGTGCTTCCAACTCGTTTCTGTAATTCATTGGCAGAATTATTGTGTAAATAGTTCCTTTTCCTATATCAGAATTTACTAGAATTGCCCCTTGGTGTTCCTCTATAGCTTTTTGACTTCTCTCTATCGAAAATCTAATCGTGTCTTTCTCAAGGATTCCATTAATCTGTAATGCCTTGAGCTCTTTTTCTGATAGACCCTGACTATTGTCCTTAATCACAATTACTAGACTGTCTTTATCTGCCTCACATGATAGATTGATACATCCTCCTTTTGGCATTGAGACAATAGAGCTATCAAGAACTTCTTTTATTGCATTCTTCAGGTTATTTGGCTCAATATAAAACGATTTCTGCCCACTAAAACTCGTAGTTAGTGAAACCTCGGGTGGTATTTTTAACTCCTTTATACTTTGTTCTATTATCTCGACTAAATCGTATGACTTTGTTTTTAGTGGTTGGTCTCCCTCAAATAGTTCTTTTAGTTGAATGCTTGCAGATTCTACTGATAAATCCATTTTTTCTAATAGTTCAACTATCCTCGATGGATCGTTTCTGAGTGTAAGTAAACTATTCTTCAGAGTAAATAATGATTCTTGAAGACTCACTCCGATGGTCGAGTTCATATGATTTGACCATAAGAGTTTTTCCTCATGTATGGGTTTTTTATGTTTTTCATTGTTTAAATGTTTGAATTCTTCTCCGTTATCGAGTTCTTTTTCAACCCATTTTCTTTCTGTTATATCTCTAACAATGGCTATGAGCTCTCGTGTTCCTTCTCTATCTATATAACCTAAATGAGCCTCTCCCCAGCCTTGAGTTCCATCCTTGTACTGGAAAACAAACTCCACTGGTGGTGGAAGTTTTCCTCTGGCAATTTGGGCGAAAACCTTGAGGTTATTGCGTAGATCTATGCTCCTAAGAGTGCCTAACTGATAGAATCTTTTCCCGATTATCTCTTCTCTTGAGTATCCCGTTATTCTTAAAAACGCTGGGTTAGCTGATGTGACGACGCCTCTCATGGATACAGTAACGATACCGTCCGGTGCTAATTCGATAATGTATTTGAAACGTTCCTCACTCTTTCTTTTCTCTACCTCTAGCTTTGAGCGTTCTGTTACATCTCTCGTTAAGACCATGAAGGCTGGTTTTCCATTGTAGTGGATGACATTGGTGAGAGCTTCAGCCTCGACAACATCTCCATTCAGACGTTTAACTTTGTATTTTAAGAAAGGAGGATTTAGTTCTCCTCTTGTTCTCTCCTTCATTCTTCTAGTTGCCCGCTCACGATCATCTGGATGAACAAAGTCTAACGCTTTTAACCCAATAATATCAGAGATGTTTTTTGCTCCAAAGAGTTCTGCTTGAACCTGATTAGCGTAGATTATTCGGTCTCCAGAGACAATGCAGAGGCCATCGCGGATGCCTTCAACCACTCTCTGGTATAATGTTTCAGCTCTCTTCTTCTCCACAACATGTCTGATACGTTTAGCGAGCACCTGGTAGTGGCTTGGGTCCATTTCTTTTCGGAGATAGTCATCTATTCCTATTGTGAACGCTGCTTCTGCCACTTCTTCGCTGCCTTGACCCGTGTAAAGAATAATCGGTGTGGTGTATTGTTCACGTATCTTTCGTGATAGATCAATCCCGTTAATCTCAGGCATCTGGAAATCTGTTACTAGACAATCATATTGACCAGTTTCCAGTTCTTGGAATACCTCATCAGGCGTTGCTACGCAATGAACTTGTAGAATTGGGTCTATTTGGTTTAGGAAGAATTTTATGAACTCGAACTGATTTGGGTCATCATCAACATGAAGTACTCTGATTACCTCTATGCTATCACCGATGACCTTTGGGAGCAAATTTACTCTGAGCTTCAGTCATTTAGATATTATAAAGGAATTAAGGACTTTTACTACAGTTTATAGATATATAATAAAATGGTTAATTGCCAGATGTGTTGAGGAACTCCGATACATCTATTATTAACCCGCTCTCATCTTTTGTGTAAACCGCTGGTAGTTTTCCATCCCACTGGATTAACCATAGGTATTGAGCGTATTCATCGGTCATCTGTGAAGTAATTATTTGTATGCTTTGAGCTGTAGCGTTTGCCGTGAGTATCTGGGCAAGTGCATCTCCTTCGGCGCGGGCTATTGTTGCGTTTTTTGCTGCCTCCGCTTGGATGATCTGTTGCTGAGCCTCGTATCTTATCCTCTCCAGATCGTTTTTGGATACCAGTGCCTGCTGTTCTGCGGTTACCTTTGCGTCAATCGCAGCGGCGAAGCTTGGACTAAACTGGAAATCAGTTAGGCTGACTGCGATCACCTGTATGTTGAATATGGACAAGCGCTCAGCGAGAATTTCATCAAATGTCTGTTTAACCTCGGCTCTTTTGGTGACCAGTTCCTCTGCCCTAAAGAGAGCAGTTGTTGCCTTGAGGCTCTCCTTAATGTTCGGCTCAATAACTCTGTCCACGTAGTCTTCTCGTAGTTCTTTGTATACCATGTTTACATAAAGAGGGTCAACCCTATAGTTCACTGCTACCGTAGTGGAAACTTCCTGAAGGTCTTTAGTTGCTGTTGCCTCTATTGACTCTGCCTTCTGTATCTGCACATTCATAAAAACAACTGTCTGGCTGAATGGTACCTTGAAGTTCAGACCCTCGTTAAACACAGTTTCCTCAACCTTGCCCCATGTCAGTAGAACACCTCTGTACCCAGATGGGACTCTCACCGTCGCTGTGCTCACTATGGCTATCCCAGCTATGGCGATGATCAAGAGAACTATCAGTGTTCCAGTTAATCGTTTCACGTTGTCCGGTACATCCGGTACATCGTATCTTCTTCCCCCGAAGTCAAAATCACTCATGTGTTATCAGTGAATCAAGCGGATGAGGGTTCTTAAACCCAGTGGGTGAGCCCGTTAGAGGTCCTTGGATAATGTGTCTAATACCACTCCGAGTGCTTCAGTGATTAGACTCAGACTCATGGATGCTTGGTTTTTTCCTATTACCTGCTCAGGGAGGCTGGGTACATGAATGAAACCCGCGGGGATATCGATGTGGCTCTCTGATACATAGTGCATGAGTTCGTAGAAGATGTGGTTGCATCCGAATGTTCCAGCACTATTGCTGATTACCGCCGGTATCTTTGCCTCTGTTAGTGCCGAGAGCAGTTTTCTCAAGGGTAGTTTCGAGAAATATGCTGCTGGGCCAGTTGGATCGATGGTTTTGTCCACTGGCTGTGTCCCACAGTTATAGGGTAGCCTCGCATCTACTACGTTTATCGCGACTCTCTCCAAGTTGATGATGCTTGAGCCTGCTTGTCCTGTACATATCACCGCAGCTGGTTTAGTCTCCTCGATGGCTTTGATTAGATCTGGCTTCACCTCGTCGTATCGAAGCGGTATCTGTACAACCTTGATTTTTACTCCGTTGATAGTTTTTCCATCAAGTGGTTTACATGCCTCGATGCTTGGGTTGATATGGCTGCCGCCGAAGGGCTCGAATCCTGTGAGCAGAATGGTCTTCATGACTCAATAACGGTGTTTGATGGAAAAAACCTTTCCAACTACCCCGTATATGTATATCCATGAGTGTTTCCGGTAGGTCTTGGGGCAAGTCTCCTGATGGTGAAGCAGTGTATCTCTATACTTTGAGTGATGAGATCATAGTTAAGATCAGCAATTACGGGGGTACATTGACATCGATAAGGTCTCCTGATCATGATGGTGTGTTGGGTGAGGTGGTTCTAGGTTTTGATAGTCTCGGTGGGTATCTGGCTTCTCCGTTTTATCATGGAGCAACCATTGGTAGGTACGCTAACCGTATTGGGGGCGGAGCCATAAATGTCGATGACATAAGGTATAAACTTCCATTAAACGATGGCTCCAATCATCTTCATGGTGGGTTCAATGGATTCGATAAAAGAGTCTGGACCCCAGAGGTCATCGATGATACCTCTCTGAGGCTCAACTATACTAGTCCAGATGGTGAGGAAGGATACCCGGGTACGTTGAATGCTTCTGTTACTTTTACTATCGATGGTGACCAGCTTGAGGTAGATTATCTGGCCTCGACGGACAAGCCTACTGTTGTGAATATGACAAATCACTCCTACTTCAACTTGGGATCATCCAAGACGATCCTAGACCATGTTCTCTGGATAGACTCTGATAGTTATACCCCTTTGGATGCGGGGTTAATACCCGTTGGTCCCCATGAGGATGTAAAAGGTACTCCTTTTGATTTCAGAGAGCCCGCTCGGATAGGTTCAAGGATAGGCGCTATTCATCCTCAGCTTGTCCGGGGGAATGGTTATGATCAGAACTTTGTCTTGAATCAAATTGGGAACCCCCAGATAACCGTATCCGAGCCAGAATCAGGCAGGGTTCTTGAGATATCTACCACTATGCCCGGTGTTCAGTTCTACACTGGTAACTTCTTGGATGGGCGAGACATCGGGCGGGGTGGACCACTGGGGTTCAGATCAGGGCTATGCTTAGAGACACAGTATTTCCCTGACTCCCCAAACAAACCTGAATATCCCTCGACAGTGCTTCGGCCTGGAGAAAAATATATCGAGAAAACTGTCTATAGGTTTAGTGTGGTGAGCTGACTATGAATAGGGAAGAATCTGTACAAAGGTCTATGCGATATGTTGATGAGGGTTTTCTATGTGTTGAGGCGGTTTTGAAAACTCTCGCCGATTTGAAGGGCATTGAATCCGAGTACATACCCGCGATTGCATCTGGTATGGCTGCGGGGGTGGCTCGCACCAGTCAGATATGTGGAGCGGTCTCGGGTGCGGTTATGGGTCTGGGGTTATGGTTTGGACGAAGCAGCCCCGTAGTCTCTGACCGGAAATCATACTGGTATGGCAGATTGTTTATTGACCGATGGATGGAGACACATCAAAGCACGAATTGCAGCATGCTACTCGGGATCGATCTTGACAAACCAGAAGGAATTACCGAGTTCGGTAAAGAGAATATGTGGGAAAATAAGTGTAAACTGTATATCAGGGAAGCCGTTGGATTGGCCTACGATATCCTTGTTGAAGAGGGCGTCTACTCGGTGGGCGCGTAGAAGCAGCGCTTCGGCGAGTGAACCTTGCCTTCTTTCTTGAGCGCGTCGATGGCCTTGGATACTTCTTTGCTATCGATGCCCAGTGTCTTGGCTACGTCGCCTGGTCTAACAGGCTTTCCTGCTTCTTTCATTGCTTTTAGTACTTTTTGCGCGTTTTCGCTCATTTTATCACCTTCAAGATTTGTGTAGATGAAGTATTATATAGATTTCTAACCGTGGCCAGTGCCGCTGATTGATTTCTGATGGAACTGATTATTTCTTTGTTAGATTTTTTAAACTGAGATCGAGATAGGTTGTATCTATGGCAGCTAATATCCGGACCGGGCTAAAGCCGGGTGACCTTGGGTATATCACCTATCTGCATGGCAGGGTCTATGCTGAAGAGTATGGCTTCGATACCAGTTTTGAGCCATATGTCGCCCGCCCGTTAAGCGAATTCAGTCAATCGGATAACCCCCGACAGAGGATCTGGATCGTTGAGATAGATGATGAGGTCGTCGGAAGCGTCGCCATCGTTGACGCGGGTGATAACATGGCTCAGCTAAGGTGGCTCATACTCGCTGAGGCGACGAGGGGGCGAGGAATAGGAAAGCGATTGGTTGAATATGCGCTTGATTTCTGCCGAGAACAAGGGTATTCTGGTGTTTTTCTCTGGACAGTTGATCTGCTTGAAGCCGCCGCTGGGCTCTATCTGAGTTTCGGATTCAGGGTGACCGTGGAGAAAGAGCACATGCTTTGGGGTCGTCTGCTAAACGAGCAGCGATACGATTTATCGCTATAGACATTAACCAGCGATAACTCTATAATCCTATGCTTGGCAGAATTGGTCTGGTTACTATCATCACGAGTAATCTGAATGAGATGAAGGCTTTCTACAGGGATGTTCTGGGTTTTGAGTGCATCGAGGAGCTAGAAGGCTACGTCGAGTTCCGGAGTAAGGGTGTGCGATTCGCCATCACCACGGACAAGGTGATGTACAGCGCCACAAAGCATCCTACTTACCGGGATAAGAAGAAGGGGCAGAGGCTAGAACTCGCCTTCCCTTTATCAGACCCTGACGCAGTCGGTATCGCATATGATGAGATCATCGAGAAAGGCGCTGTACCGGTCTCGCCACCAGAGATGATGCCTTGGGGTAGAATGACTGCTTTCTTCGCCGACCCTGATGGGAACATCCATGAGTTATACAGTCTCATGGATGGTGAAGTGATCTAACGGGCTTTATAGCCCAGTACTGCGCCCTCGATGAGCTTATGAATACTGTTCAGTCCGATCTTCTCTGTGTCATTTTCTGCGGGGTAGGATGCCAATCCCAGTCCGCATACCTTTGGGTGTTTGAAGATGGTGATCATAGTCTCTTTCAGCTCGTCAGCGGTTACTCCACCGGAGGCCGGGGTCATGTGGCCGGGCATGTATTCGGGGTCGAGTACGTCTAGGTCTACGTGGATGTAGATTATGTCTGTGAGGGATGCGAGTCTATTGATCTCCTGCATTATGACTGGGGACTGAGTCTGGACGTCGCTGACTGTTATTTGGTGGATTCCATGTGTGTCTATGAGGTGTTGTTCGAGGGGGTCGACGTCACGGACTCCCAGCATGGTGACGTAGCTCATTGGGAGTGGGGGGTTGAGCCCAACAGT
The DNA here is from genome assembly GCA_964447425.1 of uncultured Candidatus Bathyarchaeia archaeon. GTDB lineage: Archaea > Thermoproteota > Bathyarchaeia > TCS64 > TCS64 > RBG-16-57-9. Next base: position 2,976 of record CAYUTB010000061.1, on the reverse strand, counting down.
GTTTCTTATATGGTGTAGGCACAGTCCAGTTGAGATGGCTACTGGCATACCTCCCACCATGCCGCTGAGGCTGGTCTCGGGGGTGTTGAAGTCGCCGTGGGCGTCCATCCATACGAGTCCCACTCGGAGGGGTTTCCACGTTGGACCTGCTCGTTGGTGTCCTGCCAGCATCCCCATGAGGTTTGTGCAGTTGCTGAGGAACCCGATGGGGAAGAGTCCTGCTTTTATCATGGCTGCGACTTGGTCTGCTCCGTGGTTTGATGATAGAGCCATCCTGTAGCGTGCGCCGTAGGTTTTTTCCTCCTCTTCTGTGAGGTAGGATATCTTGTAGTCTGCTACATCGCAGCCCCATTCCTTTAGTTTTTCTTTGACTCCTTCCTCCATGGCTGTGGCGTGGGGATCGATCTCCACCGCGTGTAGGTGGCCGTTGTAGGGGTGCTTTGCTAGTCCGACTCTTAGTTTACTCATGGGTAGACGGGTTGTCGATGGGATTTAAGACTAGATGTTGATGAGCACAACGGCTATCAGTGTAAGCAGTATGCCCAGTAGGTTTAGTTTTGAGACCTTCTCCTTGAATAGTATTATCGCTGATATTGTTACCATTAGCAGTGAGCCTGCGCTGCTGACCGGGAACACTATGGAGCCGGGGATGGTGGTTAATGCTATGAGGAGGCTCATGTTGCTCATCATGTTGAATAAGCCTACTCCGAAGCCGTAGGCTGCGTCTTTTCTTTTGATCTTTTGCCTGTTTCTCCACGCGAATGGTGTTACCAGTATGGATGCTGATGTGAAGATGGCGAGGAAGAAGTAGTTGTTCTGTGCTCCGTAGCCGCTCTGTATGAGTATCTTGGATGATAGCTGGCTGAAGCCTACTACTAGGATGGTGATGAGTATCATTGGCAGTATTTCTCTGTCTATCTCCAGTTTCTGCATGGGTTTAGAGGCTAGCAGTGGGAGTGATGATACAGCGAGTAGTATGCCTGTGAGTTGTTGGGTGTTTATTGTTTCGGCGTAGAAGAAGACGCTGACTGTGATGGGGATGAGTACTGCGAGTTGTATCATGCTTGATGTTATGGCTGCTCCTCTTTTTCCCATGAGGGTTAGGTTGAGGTACATTCCAGCCGAGTATGTGAATCCTGTGATAGCTCCAAGAGTGAGGGTGAACGTGGAGACCTGTGTTGATCCTGCTCTGAGGATTAGGGTGCCCATTATCGCCGCAGCTGTGATGTAGTTGCCGAGTATTACGCCCCAGAGAGTTTGTGTTTTTAGTGTGGCGTAGCGCATGATGAGGCTTAGGCATGTGATGCTTAGTGCGGCTGCGAGGACGTAGAGCATGTGCGGTTCTGGTGGAATAGTTGGTTTAAAGCTTGTTGGTTACGGTGGGTTGTAACTCGGTGCTTTTTTTTCTGTGGCTGGTAAGATGTTCTGGTTGGTGACTGTTTGGTGTACTTTTTGGCAATAAATTAATAAATAGAATGGTGTATTGGTGTATTGTAAGGTGTCTTTCTGGTGTCCACGATTAAGGTTGATGGCGAGTTGAAGGAGGAGTTGACTCGGCTTCAGACCTTGGCGGGGAACGATAAATCGCTTAGCTATAATGATATTGTGTGGAAGGCTGTGAAGAGTCAGGCGTTGACGCCGATATTGATGCGGTATATCTATTCGAGGATCGGTGATTGGAATCCGTATGATTTGCTTAGCTGGTTCTACGAGGAGATGAGGGCGCCACTGGATAAGGAGTTGGTTGAGGCTTATGCTCAGCTGATAGTGGAGACGAAGGCATCTTAGGGGGAGAAATGAATGGAAGGATTGGGTTGTATTTGGGAAGAGGAGCCTCTTAGGAGGCTGACTAGGTTAGAGTCGGGTGATCTAAAGTATTTCAAACCGGATTTTGAGGTCTTGAATATCGCCCTCAAGGCATTATATCACATATTGGGTGGAAGAGCCTAAGCCTAACGCCGGTGACTCCCGGCGTTGATCTTTTTTGTTAGACATTATAAGGCGCCCTTTCACTCGAATTTTGTCTAATGAAGCGCCGAATCATCGTAATATTAGCAGTGCTGGTGTTATTTGGGGCATTCCTCGGTCTCCGTAAAAATCCTGCGAAGTCTGTTGAGTTATCCCGGTATGATGCTGCTACTTTCGCAGGTGGCTGTTTCTGGTGTATGGAGGCTGCTTTTGAGTCCGTTAATGGCGTCGTTGAGGCAGTGAGCGGCTACACTGGGGGAACTGTTGTGAATCCTACGTATGAGCAGGTCTCTAGGGGTGGCACTGGGCACCTTGAGGCGGTTCAGGTTTACCATAATCCGGCGGTGGTGTCTTATGATGAGTTGTTGGATGTTTTCTGGCGAAGCATTGACCCCACTGATGATGGGGGTCAGTTTGTGGATCGTGGAGGTCAGTATAAGACCGCGATATTCTACCATGATCTTATGCAGAAGGCTCTGGCTGAGGCTTCCAGGGAGGAGCTTGGGAATAGTGGCAGGTTTGATGAACCTGTTGTATCTGGGATACTTGAGTTCATGGTGTTTTATGAGGCGGAGGAGTATCATCAGAATTATTATAAGAAGAATGTCTTGAACTACAAGTTATACTCCAGTGGCTCTGGTAGAGAGAGTTTCATAGAGGAGCACTGGGGAGAATAGCCTACTTTGCCTAACTGGGTTTATTACCTATGACTGTGTAGATAGTGTGTATGTTTTGGTTAAATATGGATTACCCGACGGGGTTATGGAAGCTTCACGTTGATTCATGTAGATTCTGTGTCCCAGAGGAGACCGTTAATAAAGGCGTTAACGAGGTTAAGGAGCACGGTGGATGGATGAGTTTTAAATTGTTCTCTGAGGTTGAGGCGTATTACAAGGAGAACTCCAAGTCAGATAGTATCTGGCAGCCCTGCAAGGTATGCAAACCTGAATCGGAGTAAAGAGTCATAGGTCTATTCTCGGGTTTTTCCCGTAGGTTTATCATGGATGT
>CAYUTB010000060.1:0-15699 GCA_964447425.1 uncultured Candidatus Bathyarchaeia archaeon | reverse complement strand
GTTTTCCTGTTTTACTATCGCTACAACTTTGGAGAATGTTTGTCCATAATATGCGCAGTTTGTAAAGTTGAATGGTTTAACAATGACTGTTCTAGGTTGATTGTTTTTCAGGTAATATACCGCAGTTAGGAGAATGCCTTCCTCTGGAACTGGTGCCTGCAGTGTTACACCATACTCTATCTCAGTATAATCTACCGTTTTTGGGAGAACAAACGAATACACAACCGTAAAAACAAGCACTCCAGCAATTACCATGTATAATGCTTTTCTAGTCCATCTCATAGTTTCTCACTAAGTTATAATCCCCATTGAGGATATAATACTAATATTTAGAACAGGGATTGTTTTCTACTCAAGGGTTCTTGATGAAGGGGTTTAATCTTAAATTCTAAATAGCTATATTCCTTTGTTATATTGCTGGAAATTCAAACGCATTGTTACATGAAACTATCCTTAGGGTTCAAATCTAAACGTGTGATTAAGTGGACGAGGGGGGATTTGAACCCCCGACCTCTTGGTTGCAAACCAGGTATTCATACTTCTGAGAAGTAGAGGTTTTCATATATTCTTAGTTGATAAGAAGTGGTGGACTGGAGGGGATTTGAACCCCTGACCTCTTGGTTGCAAACCAAGCATTACTACCCCTAAACTACCAGCCCAGTACTCTCCAATCAACTACGAGCCAAGTTAAAAAAGTTTCACTGATCACATACTCTATAAACCAATACACGGGAATAGCCCATATGCCTTACAGAGCCGTGGTCTTCGACCTCGACGGAACACTAGTAGAGAGCCACATCGACTACGAGAAGATGGGAACACAGATCAAAGAACTACTAGAAGAAATGGGGATGAATGAGCACATCGAGGACAGGCGCAAAGCATACGCAGTCATCAGGGGCGGAGCAGAGACACTCCTCGAATACGGGCTACCAAAAGAAAACCTAGAGCCCACCCTCAACCGACTCGACCAAATCATGAACAACATCGAACTAGAGGCACTGCCAACGATGCAGCTAAAGCCAAACGCAGCCGAGACCCTCATAAAACTACAAGAATACAGCATCAGGCTCGGAGTAGCCACACGCAGCCACGGCGGATACGCCATACAGGCACTGAACAAATTCAACCTCACACACTACTTCCACGGAGTAATAGGCAGAGACGAGACACCATACCCGAAACCCGACCCAAGACACCTACTATCCACAATCGATCTCATAAACGCCAAACCAGAGGAAACACTCTACATCGGAGACACTACCACGGACCTCACCACCTCGCAGGCAGCTAAAGTAGACTTCATAGGCTACTGGAGGGACGATGAGTGGGCGAAACGCCTCATGGACGGAGGCTGTACACGGATAATAAAAGACCTGTACGATATCGTTGGGCTAGCTGGACTCTAAGCGCCTCAACGCATCCGGAAACTCATTGATGTCCCTGATCACAGCTGTGCAGTCATGGTAATGATCCTGCTGATTATCATAAAGATCAACCAGCACAGTCCTCATACCAGCCCTGTTACCGCCCACCACATCCGCGCTATAAGTATCGCCAACCATCACACAGTTCCCTGGCACCGAACCCGTCTCACGCATCGCAGTTTCAAATAATATGCCCGCGGGCTTCAAATAGCCCAGCTCCTTGGAGACCACAAGCGAGTCAAAGACCTTGTTGAACCCCAGCTTATCAAAGACCTCTCTACAGGTGGGTCCATCCATATAGTTAGTGATGACCCCCAGCTTGTAATTCTCCTTCAGCTTCCTCAGCATCTCAGGCACACCGGGAAAATACTCGGTCTGCTCAGGCCAGAGCCGCAGATAATAATTCCACGCCCCATGAGAATGCTTCACAGCTTCATTTAGCCCAAGCATTCTGAACACGGTCTCCAGTCGTTGCCTGTAATCAGGCTCCCTGTGCCCAGCCTCCTCTGCCACCCGCTCCTGAGCCCTAGCCACAGGAACATACGCCTCTACCAGCATCTCATAGGGCAGATCAATACCCTGCTCAATGAGATATCTGTGAAATACCTCTGTGCTGCTCCCCCTCCTCATCAAGTCAGGAGCCTGCACCAGAGTGTTCCAGTTATCAAAGTAGATGGTGTCAATCATCTTGACTGTCTCGAAGCCACCCTAGGACCGAGGAGCATCCAGAGCCAGTCCACAAACTCCCTGAGGTTCTTGGTCTGAATATACACCTCTCCCGGACCCTCGATGTAGGTTACCAATCCTTCTCCGCTGACCAATGTGTCCTTCCATGTACCGAATTTACGCACCTCATACTCACAGGTATCGCTGAAGGCGACGAGGTGGAAGTTATCAACCACAAGCTGCTCCCCCGGAGCTAACACATGTTTATCGATGGCTCCGAAGCTGTTTATGAAGAGATCACCCATGCCTGTGGTCTTTATCATGAAGAGCCCCTGACCGAACAATCCTTTACTGAATCCCTCCCAGCGCACATCCAAGTCGATGTTCTGAGTTGAAGCCAGATACGCTGACTTCTGAATAATGTACCCCTTCTGGGGCGTAATCTCCATTTTCATGATGTCCCCAATGGGAGCCGCTACGAGGGCAACCTTACCGGTTCCTCCCACCGATACGAAGTCCGTGACGAATAGACTTTGACCCCCCAATATGCTGGTCTTGAGGCTTCCGAGGATGCTTTTCTCACGGGTCCTAGTCCTTACATCGATGTTTGGGCTCATGTAGGTAAGTGAGCCGGCTTCACCTGTGATCTGCTCGTTTGCATCGAGCTCTACCTCAAGTAAGCTGTAGCTTGGTTGATACTTTATCTCATATTTCAAATGGGTTCACAGAACTGAGATCATCAAATTAAATTATAAACCCAGTGAATTCTACACCGATTGCTGCTTTCTCGATGCAATCTGATACGCATCATAAGCAGAAACTAAAGCCATGATTACCCCGAACCCCATAATCTGATCCTGTGTAAAACTATACGAGAGAACAAAACCCGCCAGCAGAGTCCCCCCGAAAAACGCCAAGGCTCTCCTGCGCTCACCAAGATAAAACTGACCCATCCCCGTGATCAAAAAGCTGAGAAGCACAGCGATCCAGACCTTTTTACCTGTCTCCTCTTTCAGTGGCTCCATCCCGGGAATAGTTGCCTGAGGAGTATTACATGCTGGACAATGCCTATCATAGTAGGGGATCATCGCTCCACAGTTGTGGCAGTATTTTGTTTTTTCTTGGCTCATTCCAGAAAGTCTTCATCCTTTTTCTTCAGAATGTGATAGAGCTCAACGAGCAGCTTGTACGCAAAATAGACACTAGGTATCATACCCACCAGATACGCGATTAACTGAAGCGTGCTTGCTTGCTCACTCAATGTTTTTCTAACACCCCCAGTGGGAAAGGCACCTTAAAGGCTTTTTTATGCCTAAAAGGAAACGGCATTGTACTGATTGCTGCAGGGTGGACCCGATGTGTACATGAACAAACGCTTCTCAGGCACCATATACACCGATGAGATTGTCTCCTCCCAGTGATCCTCCTTATTCTCAGGAATCGGGTGATGACAGATACTCGTAGGGTAATCATAGTGGCTGCAGAGTACATCCTTGAAGCTCTCAAAGCTATGAGCGTCTCTCATCATGAGCATCTCACGTGCCAGCACATACCGGTTGACGCTGTTGGGCTCATTCAGAACGAAGTTATCATTCACCTTCAACCCCCTATCCCCGATGAAGTGGTTTGTATGAACCAGAAGCCCCGCCTCAGGGTATATAATTGAGACATCATCAGGGTGTGCCTCAAGATCAACCGCCACGCCCTCCCCCGCCAGCATCACATTATAGGACACGCTCCGTTTAGCGTTCAGAAACGCCTTTGTTGCCTCACTGAACCGTGGGCTGTCCAGCATCTTCCTGCATACGAGAAAGAAGGGAACAGACTCGCCGAGACGATCCAGATTGCTCACCATGGCGTTGATAACGATGCCTACTCCGTTGCTGTTCAAGCCTTTTTGTCCTATGATCCCCGCCTCGGTATGCATAACAACAGTTGGACAATCATCCACCTTAGCCTTCAAAATTATACATGAGTCACTCACGCCCATACGATAATCCCAGTTCTGAGCTAGAAGAGTCTCCCCCGACTCAGATGCCCGCGGAAGCGCCGCTATCGCTGTGCATCCTCCGAGAAGCTGATCCGGGCTAGCCCACGCTAGCTCGTATCTCCCATTCATGGAGACCACTGCCTCAAGATCAATATCAACAGCGTCTGCCAGCCCCCGCATCTCATCCACGAGACCTGCATCATACTCTTCACAGACCTTGATCACTGAGCCAGCGCGATCAAAGACATCTCGCTTTGATAGTTTGAGGTTGCGCAGCCACCAGCCAAAATAGTAGTCTATGTTGTGCTTCACCAATTCACGTGCCTGTTCCCCATGCTGGTAGCCGCACTCGTATCTTGAGCCTGATACCGATACGATCTGAGTAGGTTTCTTCATAGATACTGCAGGGCTTTTCACATCAATAAGATTGACCCTCAGTCATCATCAGGGAGACCAGTGTTGAACTCACCGTAGATGGGGTAATGATCCGATACAGCCTCTGTGAATGTCTGGTTCAGCCCATAGATTGAGTCAAATCGATAGACCATGGCGCTCTCCTTGATGTACTCGCCGCTGTATGTGTAATCGGTCATCACCATCCTGTCATATGTCCAATCTGTCTTGGTCATGGTATCCGCATCGTTACCAACGACCCAGATATACTCAGAACCCCTCAGCAGGTTACTCATCGAGTCCTCATCGAAATAAGAGCCATCAGCGTTAAAGTCGCCCAGAGCGATAATATCCCGCTCATCCCCAAGGCTCTCAACAAGGTCAAAGACAATGGTCAGGTTCCCGATCTCATTGTAGGCATCATCGGGCTTCGTATGGATGCCGATGAGGGTGAAGTCAAAGCCACCCGCCCTGAAGCTAGCCACAAAGGGCTCCCTCTCAAACACATCATCCACGTCATCATAGACAAACGCGGAGCCCACCAAATACTGCACGGTCTCGGTGTTATAGAAATAAGCATAAGCCTCCTTGCTGGACGAGCGCCCCAGCCGCTCACTCCTGACAAAAGCATACTCTGCCCCATCAAGCGCGTTGATAGCCTCTAAGAATATGGGCGCAGTGGTCTCACTGCTATCCCTTATTTCCTGAACAAGCACCACATCGAACTCCCTTACGATATCCACGAGAGTCTCCATTACATCAGATTTACCTCTCTTGGACTCACCGAATATCTGAATGTTGAAAGCCGCTATTCTAATAGAGTCATTTGTCACAAGGGTGTCATTATCTGAAATCGGGTCATTTCCGTCAATGATGTCATTAAGATATCCGTTGTTGAAAGCGAAAACGAGAATCGCTAAAACCATGACGATTACGGAAGAAAATAAGCTCTTCTTCATACAGTTAAATGACACAGACTAGGTGAAAAGAATATAGATGAATCAGAAACGCAGAGAAACACAGTACTGTGCAGTCCTATCACAATGAATTCGATGGCAAGAAACGGAGTCAACCTATATAACACTCTGGCGCATCAAAGCATCGAATTAACATGAAACACGTTTACGCGCCGGGGTGCGCATTAACGATATACAAGCCGCGCCTAGCAGAGAAAATGCATGAAATTATGAACAATGCTCTTGGCGAGATGGAGCGACTTGATATCTGCTGCAGGAACCATCCGGATATCTCCGATGGGGCACAGGTCATAAACACCTGCCCCGGATGCGATAGACGATACAGACAGAACTATGCAGAATCAACAACTATCAGCGTATGGGAGGTTCTAGCAAAGAGCAGTTTCCCGTTCCCAGATTATCACGGTCAGAAAATGACCATACTGGACGCGTGCCCCACAAGAGACCAGTCTAGAGTGCACGACGCCATCCGTACCCTGCTCCAAAAGATGAACATTCAGATCATCGAGCCAGAGAAAACCAGAACCACTGGCACCTGCTGTGGTGACAGCTACTACGGAAGTCTTTCTGTAGGCGAGGTGAAAGAAATGATGCAGAAGCGTGCATCAGAGATGCCAGTCACTGATGTTGTTGTCTATTGTGTTTCTTGCAGTCAATCCATGTATATCGGTGGAAAAAAGCCACGTTATCTTGTTGATCTATTATTCGGAGAGGAGACAACGCCCATGGCTTTAGATCCTGATGAGTGGCACCGTGAGCTGGACGAATACTCAAACATACATACAAGCTGTGATTAGAAGATTTTTTACTTCTTCTCTATCTGGTCCAGCTCAAGTTTCCTAAAAATAGTCCTCAGCTGGCGCCTCATCTGAGTACGCTCCGTGCTCAACCCGAGATAATCAGCGAAATCCTGAGTAGTACGAACTACGCTGCTACGCCCATCCTTCTCACGTTTAATCAAACCCATCTCATCCAATAGATTCAGATGCTTGTAGGCTTGACTGCCTCTCGCCCGGGCGACATCCTTCTGCTCAACGGGTTGATGATACGCGATATAGCTTAAGGTACGAAGTGGCCCCTCTGATAGCAAAGGCTTCAAACTGTATCTGCTAGCCTGTTTGCTGAAATCTGTTCGGAGCTGCAGCACTACCCTGTCCTGTGGTAGCTTCTTGATCTCCAACACGCTATCATCCTCCATGTAGATATGCTGGAGTTCATCCACCAAGTGGTCAGCCTCAACCTCGTTCTCCAGCCTGAGCCTCAAAACTATATCCGTCAACTCTACGGGTCTGCTCGCGGCGTACAGAATAGCTTCTAGCTCTGCAAGTTTATCGCTATCAGGTATAACTGCTCCCCCACAATGAAGATATTGTAATGGTTTAAAGAGGTTACTGGACCCCCGCAGCTATATCGGTTCGGTAGTGGAGGCGCCCAGTTATCTTATCCACGTCACTGTAAACCCGTTTCCTAGCCTCTGAAACCGTGTCTCCCTTGCTTAGAAGAGCTATCGCCCTGCTCGTCGTGGTCTTGATAACCCCATTATCATCGTAGACCGAGGCATAGTAGATCTCGCTGCTGATCCCAGAGCCAACTTTTATGGGCTGATCCTTAACTGGAGCAGCAGGGTAGCCCTCGGGAGTGATATAGACGCAGACAGTTGCCTTTTTCATGAAGCCGAAACCCGGAAGATTGCCTTCTATGACTCCGTAACCTACCTCTGTGAGTGGCTTCTCCAGTAGGCTCAGCACGTTGATGGCTTCAGGGTCACCGAATCTGCAGTTATACTCGATGAGATACGTGTCATCCGCTGTAGCCATGAATCCCCCGTATAGAACACCCTTGTAGGCTCCATCTGTCTTTCTCATTGCGTCGATGGTTTCCTGCATAATCCGTTTGCCTTTCTCGACTAATTCTTCATCCAGGTCGGGCATATCATGGTCGGCGCAGCTGAAGCTGCCCATGCTGCCCGTGTTTGGCCCCTCATCGTTATCATAGGCTCGTTTAAAGTCCCTTACAAGAGGCATGAACTTGAGCCTACGCCCATCGCTGAACGCTTGAAGCGTGAACTCCTTTCCGACCAGCTTCTCCTCCAACACGACAAGCCCATCACCATTGATCCGTTCAACCGCGTACGCCTCTGTCTCTGATCGACTCTTGAGGTGCTGCCCGGTCACCATGACTCCTTTTCCACCGGTTAAAACATCGGGTTTGACAGCCACATCAGGGTGTACATCAAGGAACTCCCTGATATCATCGATGCTTTTGCATATACTGTACTCCGGGTTCCCGATGATCCCGTTCTCAGTGAGTACTCTGCGGGCGTATGCTTTACTCCACTCCAGCCGGGCTGTCTCTTTCACCGCCCCCACAGTTGGTACACCCATCTCTATCAGATGATTAGCTACACCCGCGGCGAGAGGCGCCTCAGGTCCGATAAACGCCATATCCATGCCGCTGAACCTGTCATAGTTCTCAGTTTTGTTCAGATCCATGATCTCAACGTGTCTGCACAGCGCTGCTATGCCCGGGTTCAGCTTCGCCATGGCTGCGGTTAGCTCAACAGGCTCTTCCGCAAGCTTCTTCGCGATGGCGTGCTCCCTTGCTCCGTTGCCTACAACGAGGACTTTCATGGAGTACATCACTGTATTTTAGAATATAAGCGCCTCCCTGATCCATGTCGTTATATGGTTTTGAATCTAAAGTCATAGCATAGGTGCATTGTATGCGTGGATTAACGATCGATGATCTTGAGCGCTTCAAGATGATAGCCAGACCACAGCTATCACCTGACGCGGAGAAGATACTCTACATAGTAACTGTCCCTGATGGTGACAAGTACAGGACCACTCTTGAGGTAATCAAATGGAGGACCGGGGATAAACAAATGAGCCTGACGGATGGGGACCCCACTAACCCATCATGGTCCCCCTTTGGCGATAAGATATTGTATACGAGCCGAAAAGGAATGGAGGAGAAGGAGAAAGGAACAGGTTTATGGGTCACCCCACTGAGCGGTGAGCCTGAGCTTCTAGCAAGGTTCAGTGGCGGGGTCTCAAACCCCAGATGGAGCAGCGACGGGAAATCCATCCTATTCGTCTCGGGCGTGGGTGAGATGGATGAGGATGTCAGGGTCGTTGATAAGATTCCTATCTGGTATAATGGTGAGGGCTGGACCTACTACAAGACGAAGCATCTGCACAGGTATGTTATCTCATCTGGTGAGTGTTCGAGGTTAACCGAGGGCGATATGGATGTCCAGTGTTACTCAGAGAGCAGCGACGGCGAAAAAATAGCGTACTGTCAATCAGCGAACCCTCTTCGCCCCGGAGAATCCGATCTAACCATACATGACTGTGCCTCTGGGGTTCGTGATCGTATTCTCAGCGGATACATGATCCAGTCACTCCACTGGAGCCCAGACAGTAAACAGATCGCCTTCATGGGGCATGATGGCAGCAGGGGATACGCCACCCACGTGGGAGTACACCTCATGGAGGCTGAGGGTGGACCAGTAAAGAACCTGACAGGCAAGCTCGACCGTGGATGCAGCAGGCGCCACTACTACGATATCAGGAGCATGAACGCTGGGGACACAACACCCCTCTGGGAGGATGAATACATCTACTTCCCCGTATCGAACGGCGACAGGTACGAGCTTCACAGGTTCAACACTAAGAGCCAATCCATCTCCCCTGTACTGAACGGCGAATATAGTCTGGAAGAGTACTCGGTGAAATCTGGGATAGTAGCTTATACTCGTGTTAATGTGGATAAGCCCGCTGAGCTCTGGGTAAACACAGGGGTAGATGCTCTGGTTACTGATCTCAATAAGGATGTCATGGCTGAGGTTTGGCTCAGTCCAAAAGAGAGGTTTAGCTTCACCCAGAAGGACGGGGCAGTGGTTGAGGGCTGGATACTGAAACCAAATGGCTGGGATAAAGGAGAAAGATATCCCGCTATCGTAGATATCCACGGTGGACCCAAGAGCAAGTTCGGTGACAGCCTAATGTACGAGCACCAGGTCTACGCAGCCAACGGATACGCTGTCATATACATCAATATCCGTGGTAGCGGAGGATACAGCCAAGAATTCGGTGACATCCGTGGCGATTGGGGCGTCTGGGACTATGAAGACTTGATGCGGGGGGTAAAGACCGCCTTGGAGGTTTACCCGTGGATCGATAAGAAACGCCTCGGGGTCACTGGGCTCAGCTACGGCGGCTTCATGACCAACTGGGTTATCACCCACAGTGGCTTCTTCAGTACAGCCATCAGCCAGAACAGCATCAGCAGCTGGGCCGCCTTCTTCGGCACCAGCGACATCGGGTTTCACTTCACACCCGAGCAGATAGGTGGGAACCCGTGGAGTAGCCTAGATACATATATCGAGAAGAGCCCAATTACGTACGCAAATCAGGTGGATACCCCTGTGCTGTTCATCCACAGCTGGAACGATTACAGGTGCTGGATAGACCAGAGCATCGAGTTCTTCACCGCTTTAAAGTATCTTGGTAAAGAGACCCAATTAGCCATGTTCATGGAGGGACCTCACACCTTCAGGTCGGTGGCGAAGCTGAGCATGCGAAAGAGAAGATACCAGATCATGCTGGACTGGTTCAACAAGTACCTCAAAGTCTAATCCTCTTTCCTTTTCTTATCCCAGTATTCTCTCGTGGGCTCTGAAGGCTCTTCTCCTTCTTTTAGGGAGGATTTGTTTACATACCTGCCAGAGCCCCATGTAAGGGTCCCATACTGGGAGTCCGGTATGTCCTCCTTGTCCCATGGATTGTATGTGTACTGTTTGGTGGATAGTCCTCTAGGCTTAAAATTCATCCAAGTATAGACCCCGATGAGTAATCCACCAAGAACCATGTAGAAGTAGACTCTATTCCAGTATAGGATCGGGATCAACTCCGTGGTCTCGGCTGCACCTAAAAAATAGCCCACGCCCATCAGGTAGAGCCCTATGATGAATATTAGCCCCGCGAGGCTCCTTGATACACCAACTCTTTTATGTATCATCAAATGAAAATAACATCACGCCTTAATAAATGTGAAAACCTATATCGAGCCCACCCTAATTCATGGGCTGTGCCTGTCAAGGGAACATACTGCCTCTGCATAGAAAACCATGAAGCGAGATCGCTCAGGGTAGGTGCGCTTGGGGATCGAGAATTCTTGAAAGGCTACTATGTCTACGTTGGCTCCGCCTTGAACAGCCTGATGCCCCGGTTGGAGCGCCACCTCAAGACCAGTCGTGGTGAACACCATGTAACCCACTGGCACATCGATTATCTCCTCAGAGAAAAATCAGTGGAAATCAAATCAATATACATAATCGAGTCTGATGAACACCTAGAATGCAAAATCGCGGAGAAGGTAGCACAGCACGGGGAACCTGTGTATGGTTTCGGTTGCAGCGACTGCAAATGCAATAGTCACCTCTACAAGGTCGATGGCTTCGATTTTATGGAAAAAACTGGTTTAAAAAAGATGGTTTAGAGGCTCTCCTCAACTTCCTGGATCAACGGGATGACTAACTCGCTGAGGGTCACGCCGTTACACCATGGCATCAACGCGGCTGCCTGAATCTCCTTCTTCGAGATACCAGCCTTGAAAGCCTCTCCCACGAAGTGGCGTAGCGCCACTGGGTCACGGGTTGTGCTGTAGATCGCTATCCTGAGGAGAAACACGGTTTTTTGGTCGAGCACGCCGTCGATGTTGACTGCCTGAGCCATCTTCATCCACGCCTCGGCTACGCCGGGTGTCTCCTTGCTAAATATTTCCCATACGTTTTTTTCTGGCATAAGAACCATCCAAATATACTGGTTTATACATTTAATCCTTGACCCATGGCTTAATTTATAAGAGATTAACGCACACAGGGATGATAACCCTTAGGGAGAGCATAAGATGGATAACAAGTTCACAGTAGACATAGATTCGGTGATAAAGAAATTCGAAGACGAGCTCTCCCAGGACGAATACGCCAAGATATTAACGCTCAGAGAAGACCTCATAGACAAATACAACAAACGTCAGGTGAAGATCAACCACAGCGTAATGGAACTCATCTGCGCCAAGTTTCTCATAAAAAACGGTTTTAACGTAGACATAGAACACGAATTAAACACCATCAGCACCGATATCTACGCCAAGAAAGGCTTCGGAAGCCTCATCGTAGAGGTGGAAACCGGCTTCGTGCCTCCTGATCACGCCCTAGACCCATTGATGTATCTGAGAGCAAGGGTTGCGAGCAAGATCACCCGCTACAGCGCCTACGCTAACAAGTTCATACTAGCCACAACTCCATATTATATAATGCAGGTACCCTCAAGCCTCATCAAGCCACCACGATTCAGGACCCCGGAGGAGGTTGAGTACCTGAAAAAACTCTGCGACATGTACTACAGTAACCCACCTGTGAGTCTGGAGGAGATTAGAAACGCTAGACTCCACAGCATATACGTCGTGGACGTCGATGACACCAGTATCCGTGAGTGGGAAGTCAACGAGTACATGGGAAAGGCGGCTCTCTGGGCGGTCTAAGCAAGGTTTAAAGCAAAGCACCAATCATATGGGAGAGAACTAGTATGGAAATTACCAGCGGTTTCCTTGTAATAGGCTTGTTAATGACCCTAGCTGGAGCCATACTGATCTATAAGAGCCTGCGAGCCAGCCCACACGATTTAGCCGGGGACAACGATGGTGTCAAATACATTGGGAACATCCCCATAGTGGTTAATGGCGGACGAAGATGGATACTCGCTGCGCTGATAATCACGGGTGTCCTCATCGTTTACCTCGTAACAAAATCAGTTTATCCGGATATCCTTGGGGGAGCAATCAGTGGATAAAAAGTGTGGAATCTGTGGACGAGACAACGTAGATATACTATGCAGCAAGTGTGGTACATTTATCTGTGAGCGATGCTACGACCCAGAGAACGATAGCTGCATCAAGTGCAGTGGAAAACAGATCAAAAAAATGTCCAACGAGAAACAAGTACTCTATCTTGTAGGTGGAGCATTACTGATTATGGTGGGGCTATTTGTCACATCATTCGCATTCATACCACTAACAAACGCAAAAATTGTGGTATTTCCATTCATGTTTGAGAACGTTAACAGCGTAACAGCTGTTCTTATGAGTCTCATGTTCTTCTGTATGTTCGCGGTGACATCACTACTTCCCTTCTACTTGACTCTAAGGAGAAGCAGAATCTATGACTGGGATGAAGGCATCTACACGCTACAGGAGAGCCACGGCTCAAGCAGCAACGTCACAGAGACCGTGGAATACATTATCACCACCGAGATCCCTGACAAACTCAAGGAAACTATATACATCGAGGATAATCTGGACGAGGTCATACTCCGTAGCGAGAGAGACCCCAACTTCCTAAAGAGCTACAACATCCCAGACAGCTATATAATCGACTCAGTGGAATCAGCGTATGAGGACAGCTTCCTCCTTCTGAAGATCAAGCTGGTACGGGATTAAGACAAGTTTTTAACCGGTCCCAGTACATGGCTTCTCGATAAGAATGCCTCAGATATACAGGCTTGAGGAGTACAGCCCCGAGTTAAAGGATGTCTCGTTGATTGTCGGGGACGGCTTATGCAGCAACATCTATGTGATAGGAAAAGAGGAAGCCACAATCGTCGATACCGGCGTAGGGAACAGGGCTAACCCCATATTCCCACAGTTAGCCGAGCTTGGGGTACACTCGGAGAATATTAAGCAGGTTATATTGACTCATGCTCATCATGATCACGCTATGGGTGCCTTTTTGATACTGGAACAGGCAGACCCCAAGGTGTATGTCCATGAGAAGGACACAAAGTACATCGCATCCAGTTTCGGAGAAGCACTGGTGAAGGTCAAAGAAGGAGACATCATAGAGACCCCTATAGGCGCATTCACAGTATACTGGACTCCCGGTCACACAGGTGGAAGCATGTGCCTCTACAATAAGGAGCATAAGATACTCATCAGCGGCGATACTGTTTTCCCGGATGGATACTATGGAAGATATGATGGAGAGAACGGTAGTCTAGAAGCCATGATCAGTTCACTCAAGAAACTAACTGAGCTGGACTGCGAGATAATGCTCCCGGGACATGGCTCTCCAGTCTTCCAAGATGCAAATAGCCACATTAAACTAAGTTACAATCAAGCATCTAGGCCGAGATAAGTCTCTAGAAAACTATTTTATTATAGATGTTTCTACTCGAGTTCCTTGTTTAATAGATTCAACCACACCTTAAACACATAAACACTTAAACACATATGTTTATAAGCAGATAAACGCATGTTATATGATGTGGATAAGCAAGGTGAAACAAAGATAATGATAAAAACAAATGCAAAAACAAGAGAAAACTTGCTTACCGGAACAATATCTAACATTTGACATTGGTGATTGAAGTGGGTAGAATTAGCGCTGTGCTCTCGGATGAATTGGAGAAGGAGTTAAGACTCAAAGCCCTCGAGACGTTCGGGGGAAAAAAAGGAGACCTGTCAAGGGCAGTCGAAGAAGCCGTAAAAACATGGGTTTCCACGGAAAAACAGGGCGGACCCCCCTCTGCAAGCGATAATGGATAAGTGTATAACAATAATGGACGCAGATGGAGCGAAAATAACTGTATTTTCGATAAAGAACTCAAAGAAAAATGGATAGGGACGGAGAAAAACAATGATAAGTGATATGCAGGAACAAGAGACTCGCCGTATAAACATTCTTGATGGAATAAACGGGGGCTTTGGGTCCTCAGAGATCGCATCGGATTTAGGGGTTCCTTTATGGGTCGTTATAAAAGACCTGAAGAGGATGAAGCATAACAGAGACCCGGAGCTCAAACAAGCCTATAGGAAGGCTGAGGAACTGGTTCAGGCGGAGAAACAATCAGTGGCTCGCATACCTGAAGAGAAGTTTCACAACATGACGGGGATGAGCCTGAAGGAGAAGACATTCAGCAATATGATGAGTTTCTATGAACCTGAGCTCAGGAAGATACTTGTAGCTGAAAACGAGTGCGACGCCATTAGAGACCTACCAAATAGTGTCAGGAGAACTTTGAAGCATAACGGAATCATCGCTCAGGGGTGGAAGACGCCTGAAATCACTGCGTATGCCCGTACATATTTACAGCATATGGAATCCGTGAATAGATAACACGGTTCCTGCTTGAAAATTTGTTAATTCACTCAGATGATACAGAGGTAACCTCGCTGAATCAAATATCTGATGCAAAAATAGGGTGCGTAAAGTTCAAAATTTACAAAAAGTGCTCCGTGAAAGAAGCTGCATTAATCTCAACGTTTCTAATTAAAACCCTAGTAATGGGCTTTTTCTCTTCCAAGCACCTTTAGGAAACGGGTTCTGTATTTCTCAGTTCCCTCAATTGAATCAAATATCCGGATGTATTCATCTCTCAGATCAGAGACCAATGGAATAGGCTTCAGCGGATCATTCAGACCCAACTCGTTCTTCATCAGATCAAATATCGCAGGGTTTCCCATCGCAGGGCGCCCCATCATCACGCCACTGACCCCCATCTCCATCACGGACCGCACCTTCTCAACTGTATCTATCCCACCATTCGCGATGACTGGTATCCCCCTCGCTGCCTCCACACATTCAGGGTAGACCGTGTTATCCTCAGGCTCCGCTGAGCTCTGACCCGCGTGTTTTGCGTGAACCACGAAGAAGTCAGGGTTTGCCCCGCTCAAGTTGTTCAGGTAGAGCTTGTTGCCCTTCTCAAACTGGTTCAGACCTAGGCAAATTTTTACTGAAACTGGGTGCCCGTGGTCTCTGATCAACGCGACGAGTTTCGCCGTCTTGGCGGATCTCTTCACCATGGCGGCTCCTTTTCCCTGTCTGATTACATCTTTGCTGGGGCAGCTTAGGTTCAGGTTGAATCCTTCAAATCCCTCAAAGGGCTTGAAATCGGATAGGAATCGGTCAAGCTCGCCCTCGTTACTGGACAGTACCTGTATCTGGACGGGGGTTGAGTCCCGTGTCTCTATCTTTTGAAGCGAGTCCTTGTTTCTCTTCAGGAAGCTGTTGATGTGAGCCATCTCGGTGAAGGTAAGGTCTGCCCCGTGGTTGTAGCATAGGGTGCGGAATACGCTGTCTGAGTATCTCTCCAGTGAGGCTAACATGAACCTGAACAAGGTGCAAGATAGAATGATTTGTTGAATAAAAGGATGGGCAAAAGAACTCATCCTTGATTTATATTTT
>CAYUTB010000059.1:0-15871 GCA_964447425.1 uncultured Candidatus Bathyarchaeia archaeon | reverse complement strand
ATCTCAAAAGAAGACGCGTACAAACATATAGCAGGCTACATGGTCTTCCAAGACATCTCAGCCAGAACGCTACAACGCCAGCACCTACAATGGTACAGAGGTAAGAGCCAAGACACATTCGCACCCATGGGACCATACCTTGTCACGCCCGATGAGGTTGGGGACCCTATGAACCTCAACATCTGGTGCAAAGTCAATGGTGAGATGAGGCAGAACGCCAATACAAGTGACCTGATATTCGACATACCTACAATAATCAGCACACTATCAGACGGAATCACCCTAGAAGTAGGTGATGTCTTCGCCACAGGTACCCCCTCAGGGGTTGGCGCAGCTCATCCATTGGGGCTGCTAAAAGTCGGTGACGTAATCGAGTCCAGTGTCGAAAAACTTGGTGAATTACAAAATAAGGTTATCTCAGAAAAGTAAACCCTTTTTCATCCTTTCTTTCATTTTCCGTCTTCTTTATCTTGGATAAAAGAAATTAGACACGATATAAAACGAGAAATGTTTATATCGTGTTGCTTTGGTTTGTGGTATAGCTTCAAGATATATGATGGGTTAAACCATACTATCTTGATCAAAATCAAGATGATCAATTTGAGTAACGAGAATCTAATTGGACCCCCGAAGCTCACGCGTTTCGAGAGGGCGAGAATAGTAGGTGCAAGGGCGCTTCAGGTCTCATTGGGTGCACCAATTTTAGCGCCTCTTCCCGAAGCAGTCATAGACCCAATCGATATCGCGATAATAGAGCTACGGGAAAAGGTTCTCCCCATGACCATCAGGAGAACACTACCTGACGGAAACTATCAGGATATCCCGCTAGTAGACTTGTTGCAGACGCGAATACTGCACTAGCGTGATAATTTTGAGTGAGAAAGAGTCTTGGAAAAAGACCTCATTTATTCTTGTTTTATTATCAATTATTATCGGAGTTATACAACGAAGCCAATATCAGTTTCTCGATGAGATATTTGAGATATTCATCTTCCATATACCCACTGTTATGGCATTGATAATATATAGCAAAGTTCCACAACAGTAAATATACCTGAAAACATGTGATGCCAATCACAGAGGCATACATGAAATGGTAATTAGGATTAACCCAAGAAGGGGAATCACGGGAATCGAGACAGCTATTATACTCACAGCCTTCGTTATCACAGCCTCCGCCTTCAGCTTTGTAATACTTAACGTGGGTTTCCTTACAAGCGATAAAGCTCAGACCACGGTTATCACGGGTATGAAGGAGACCAGCGCTAGCCTGATAGCAGACACAGGTGTTACAGGCTATTTCAGTAACACAACTGTCGCCGATCAAGACGAGGTGTATCTAGAGGAATTACTCTTCTATGTTAAGCTCGCTCAAGGTCATGAGCCTATTGACTGTAGCGATGACTCGCTGGTAATCACGTATACTAATCAGCGAGGTCATACAATAATCTACTCGGACAGAACACTCAACGGGACAATATGTACTCTGCACACTATCACAGGTGACAGTGACTCACTCCTTGAGGTAGGCGAGAAGATGCAAGTTCATATAGACTTCAGAAACATCCTTAGTTCCGACGTAAAACCTGTGCTCATCGATCACAAAGACATCTACGGTAAACCTTACGAATCCATCAGGATCGAGATGAGACCTATAGTAGGAGCCATATTGACAATAGAAAAAGAGATACCGGCTGTAAACGCGCCGGTCATGACTCTAAGATAAGGAGACTATATCTCCCGAGTAGTGGTGACTGTCTCAGTCACCTCGACGCCTCTTTCCCTGAGCTTGCTTAGAAGCTCCTCGAAAAGTTTTCCATGAACTACTCTCACAGGCCAATTGATTCCTTTCTCTTTGATGGCTCCTCTGCCCAACATACGGGCAATTATAGCCGCTGTGAACCCAGTGGTCTTGGCCATAGAAGTGATGCCTCTTTCCTCATCGTAGAAATCCACCATATCATACTCTATGACCATCTGATCTTCATCCTTGACTCCCTCAACACGGACAAGTAGAACTGTAAGATCCCTGTCCCCCGCCTCTGTGTCAAACTTCACCAATGGGTAGATTATCTTATGGAAAAGCTCTCGTGGAATGACTTCTTTTCCCTCATAATCCACAGGATTTTCACTGATTAACCCCAGATCATTCAGGAACTTGATCTTCTCAACAAATCCGCTGTACCTGATGGTCTTACCCCTGAAGTTTTTAACACCCTTTTCGATACAGAGCTTCAGAAGGGAGGATGGATAACCGTCAGTGAACGCCTCCATGGGATCCAATCCATCAACCTCGATTGGCTCAACCTCGCTATATCTGTTCATTTCAACTTGCTTTCCCTCATTAATCATCGGCACTAGACCAGGACGCACAGGCATCTTGGTTCCGCCGAAGACGATCTTATAGTCGAGGGGAGGCTCAGGGTCTTTTGGCAGTCCGCCGCAGGCAAACATAACGCTTTCCGCGTTGTCCATGCTCATTATTGCTTGTCCTGATAAGACGTCTATTAGACCGGGATCGATTCCGCAACCGGGGATCGCCGTAATACCCGACTTTATTACTTCATCATAGAGTTTGCCTTCCTGAGGATAACCGCCTCCCGCGAGATCAACGATGTTAACCTTGGCGTCCATGGCTGCTCTTAGAACATTTATGCTGAACTTGGCTGCTGTTCCATTTATGACCAAGTCGTATTCTTTCATCTTTTTTACGAGCTTCTCGTGATCAAGGACACTTAGTTCGGCAGCGTTAAACTTGATGTTACTCACATATTTTACGGCGTCATCAAGTTTCTTCTTATCGATATCGCATCCAGTGACCTTCGAGACCTCAGATGCCTCGGCGCAGTCCTTTGCGATGGTTGGCCCCATAAGTCCCATACCTAATACAAGAATCTTCATCTACTATACCTGATAAGGACTCTGAGCCTTAACATTTAGCATCTGTGATCAAACCTCGACTATAGTCGGTGTTAACTTCGTCATGTGTAGAAGTGCTTAAATACACTGTTTGTTCATTTTCATCGAATCAATAGGTGTATATTTTGGTTGATTATTCATTCACCGAGGAACAGGAGCTTTTCCGTGAAGCAATCAGGGAGTGGCTCGGCAAGAATCTAACACTAGAACAGGTAAGGGAGAACGATACAAAACACGAGCTACCCAAGAGCTTAGTCAAAGGGATGGGTGATCTCGGTTTATTACTTCTAACACTACCAGAGGAAGATGGTGGATCAGACGCAGACTGGGTTACAGCTACCATCGGTGCTGAGGAACTAGGGTACGCTGACATAAGTGTAGCCAGTCCCGTCTTCTATCTTGTACAAGCGAGCTGGGGATACGTGATCAACTCACTTGCAAGTGAAACTGTTAAAGAAAAATATATTCGACGCGCAGCCACAGGAAACGGATTCATAGGAATTGGCGTAACTGAGCCCGGTGGGGGTAGCGATGTTGCAGGCTTTAAGACCACATTCAAGCCAAACGCTGGCGGTGGCTGGAATATTAACGGCGAGAAATGCTACATCAGTGGAACCGCAGAGGCAGCCGAAGTAGACGGCGGATATTTCGTATCAGGCTTCAACAACCGCGCAGCTGGACACAGAGGAATGACCGCAGCCTTCGTGCCAATCAACTATGAGGGTGTCGAGATCACAAAGCGCTTCGACAACATGGGTAGGATGGCTATTAGCACAGGTGGCTTCAAGATGACTGATGTAAATGTCCCAGCTGATTACCAACTAGGCGAGACAAACAGGGGCTTCTATAACACGATGGAGGGCTTTGACGCGGCTAGGGTACTTGTATCAGCTAGCTGTATTGGCGCTGCTCAGCGTGCAATGGAGATCGGTATGGATTATATCAAGGAGCGTCACGCATTCGGTCAGCCACTAGCAAAGTATCAGGGAATCCAGTTCGACCTCGCAGACATGGTAGCACACCACGAGGCAATCAAGACACTTGTCTACAAGACCGCTTGGATGCTTGACAAGAGATACAAGGAGAACAAGTATAATGCACTTGAGCTCAGCAAATACATAAGCATGTGCAAATACCTAGCGCCACACCACGCATTGGACACCTTCAGACGCGTACTCTACTGGATGGGAGCCTATGGCTACACCAAGGAGTGCCCACTGGAGATGGGAATGAGGGGAGTCATGAGCTACTGTATAGGCGCAGAGGGAACTGCTAACATCCAAAAGATCGTTATCAGCCGCGAGACCCTTGGAAGAGACTGGACAAAAACCAGATAACTCTCTCCAATCCTTTCTTTTTCAGTTAACTATTTAGCGTAGACTAGTTGTTTAATCAGAGAATAAGTATGTCTGGAATAGGACAGTTACCTCCACAGGTTCAGGAAAGAATACAACGCCTTCAGAATCTCCAGAGCACACTCCAGCAGCTGCTCATGCAGAAACAACGAATCGAGATGGAGCAGATGGAGTCCGATAAAGCGTTAGAGACCCTGAAAACAGTTACCTCAGAATCTAAGGTCTACAAGTCTGTAGGCGCTGTGCTCGTCGAGAGACCCAAGAATGATGTAGTTAAGGAGCTTGAGGAGCGTAAAGAATTCCTCGATATGAGGCTCAAGGTCATTGTGAAGCAGGAGGACAAGACCCGCGAGAAGATGACTGGTATTCAGGAGACTCTTCAGAAGGAGCTCGGTCTTCCCCAACAGTAATGGAATAATTCTTTAATTTTTACACATATCTAATTGTGGTAGATTTGCAGGAGCCTGGACTCGTCGAGTACATTGGGGAATCAGTGATAATATTAGGTCATCATAACGCTGACCCGGATGCGGTGGGCTCTGCTCAGGGTGTGAAGGAGCTTATTGAGCGTCTTAAGCCCGGCACAGTCACCCGGATAGTGATGCCGGATGATATCAGCAGGTTATCTATGAAACTAATCGAAGCGTTGGAGTTGGATGTTTTTGAAGAATCCTCGATGAGTTTTGACACTTTGGTTATCGTTGATTCTGGGGGATTGAACCAGTTGGGCGCATGGGAGAACCAAGTCATTGATGGCGCGCATGCAGTCATTCTCATTGATCATCACACTCTCGATGAGCGGCTCTCAAAACACGTTGATCTATTAATCCATGATGACGAGGCAAGCTCCACAAGCGAGATAGTTCAGAGACTGTATGAGAAAAACCAGTTGACCCCATCTGTAATCACATCAAAAGCATTACTGGCTGGCATCGTCTTCGACTCGAAGTATTTCACCATAGGCGACTCTAATACCTTCAAAGCTGCATCGATGTTACTGGAAAACATTGGTGACATCTCGGGGATCAGAGAAATAATGCAGACTGAAATCGATGTATCTGAGAAGATCGCCCGTTTAAAATCTGGTCAGAGGTCGGAGATTCATCAGATAAATGACTGGGTCATCGTTTTCAGTGAATTAGGGTCATATCAAGCATCGGGCGCAAGAGCGCTGGTCTCGATTGGGGCAGACCTCGCAATAGTTATTGGCTCTGAGAAAGATGAGACACGAGTGAGTCTTCGATCCACTCAGGCTTTTTATGATAAGACCGGGCTTCATCTAGGGGAACTGGTATCCGCGTTTAGCTCCGCAAATGGTGGATCAGGCAGCGGTCACCCTACAGCTGCAGGGTATAATGGTGCAATTAGTCCGGTTATTTTGAGACAAATGTTGTTGAAAAAAATAACTGAGCAGATAAAATGATTATTCGCATCAAGTTATCAGCATATTATAG
This sequence comes from uncultured Candidatus Bathyarchaeia archaeon, assembly GCA_964447425.1. Taxonomy (GTDB): domain Archaea; phylum Thermoproteota; class Bathyarchaeia; order TCS64; family TCS64; genus RBG-16-57-9. The sequence goes on along the minus strand of CAYUTB010000059.1, from coordinate 10,143 downwards.
AGTAAACTATAATGTACCCATCGGCGCGCGTGCCTTTTAGACCATTGAAGACCGTGTTATGGCTTCTAAGATAACGTAGATTATCATTTTTCTGGATGAAATAATCATCTAATCGACCATTTTACACCATACACAAAGTTCACAGAAAGAGTAGAGGTAGACCGTGGGTAGTTGACTCTAGAGAATGTGGTTGCGCACACGCACAATCAACTGTTCATACTAAGTTTTCCACTAAGGATTTCTTCAAACAAAGTTGCTCTCGCATCTTCAAGGATATCGATAAAGTCAGACAACATATTTTCGAAAAACCCTTGATTCCCACACTGAAGCGCATTAATGTATTTTTCTCTGTCAGTTTTTCTTATAATAAGTCTTGGGAAACCTTCCTTAGTTAGCATGTGATTAATTATTTCTCTTCCAACCCTGCCATTTCCGTCAGTGAAAGGATGTATTATTTCAAATTTATAGTGAAATAATAATGCCTCTTCAAATGGGTGTCCTCCGGTTTTAATATTCGCATAATATTCATCAATAATTATTTGTAACTCACTCTCAATCAATATAGCTGGAGATACGATAATGTCAACGCCTCTTATCCCAATACTATCTATTCTTCTAAACTTGCCTGCAGACTGGGTGTCTATCTTATCCATTATCAACTCATGTAATTTACGTATGAAAGGTATAGTCACCATTCTCCTATAAGATTCACGAAAATTTTTTACTTTGAAATAATTCTGAACTTCATTTATTTCTCTAAGAGATTTATCAGAAGGAGGGACTCTCATTTGTAAAAGGTCGTCAACTTGTTGAAGCGAAAAGGTGTTTCCCTCTATAGCTGTAGTTCCATGAACATACTCGATTTCACTGCCTACTTCAAAATACTCTTTTTCGCTTGATGCAAGAAATAGTGAAAACATATATTCCCAATATCTCGTTTTTTCTAATCTATGAACATTATCAAGTTGAATATGTTTTGTTTTGTATATTGCTTTACTCATATTGATTTTTTTATTTATCACTTTAATCTCTAGAGCGAGGTTTGGTTTTGATATTAAGTTAGCTTCTTCTTCAGGTGTTGGTCGAATTTTACCTATATTTTCTCTGATTGTAAATACTCGGTCTTTTATTCTAATTGATTTTGCTAGATAATATATCTCAGAAGATTTGAGGCGTTGGGTTTCAATATAATAAAGATTCACAAAATAAACCATGGCTACAATATTATAAATGTTGTGATTTTGTAGCCATGGATTTATATTAAATAATCCATTATATCGAGAACACTATAGAATAGTTTAAACTACAATATCATATTACTAGTGAATCGGGTTATCGGCGCCGTAACATAACAGTTTAACTCTGATAGCCCAACAAAGAAAGCTAAAAATGATAATATGGTTGCTTACTCTCTGAGGTTAGTAAACTATATTATCTGAGAGAAAGTTCAATATCGAGATTTAGGAGATATGTGGCTGTGGGAATAATCGAGATCAAAGACCTTTGTTACACTTACCCGCAGTCAGATAAACCCGCTTTAAAGAACATCAACCTCACGATCAACAAAGGAGAATTTGTGCTACTCACAGGTCCAAGCGGCTGCGGCAAGACCACATTCTGCAGAGCCCTCAACGGATTGATACCGAAGTTTTACAACGGCGAGATAACGGGTCAGGTAATCGTCGATGGGTTGAACACTGCTGATCACTCCACCATGCAGCTTGCCCAGCATGTTGGTTTGATTTTCCAGAACCCAGACAACCAGATCTTCGCCCTAACAGTTGAGAAGGACATAGCCTTTGGGTTAGAGAATCTAGGTAAATCCAAGGCTGAGATGTTCAGAGAGATTAACTGGGCGGCAAGTGTCACTGGAATTCAGGATCTCCGTCACCGCGCTACCCATGAGCTCTCTGGAGGCCAGAAACAGCGCCTGACCATCGCCTCTATCTTGGCTATGCACCCCAGCATCATCGTGATGGATGAGCCCACTTCATTCCTCGACCCAGTTGGGGCTGAACATATCTTTGAGGTCCTTGAGCAGCTGAATAAAGATCTAGACATCACCATAATTATCATTGAACACCGTATTGACATCGCGGCGAAATATGTTGACCGCATCATAGTATTTGATGGCGGCATGATTAGGAGCGATGGCTTACCCGTCGATATTTTATCAGATGAAGATACCCGTCTACTGGGAGTGGGGATACCTCGAATCCTGAGCTTATCCAAGAGACTCGACAGAAACCTATTCAACCCTCTTCCCCTTACCTGTGATCAATTCTATCAGGACATTATCCCTCGACTGCCCGAGAAGACTGGGAAACTAAAGAGCAAGGTGCCTCTGGATATGCAGGAGCTATCTGGAGAATATCATCATCAGCCACTGATTCAGACCCAGGGCTTGTTCTTTAACTACCCGGGCAATGTTCAGGCGTTAAATGGCGTGGACCTCACCATAAATAGCGGTGACTATGTCGCCATTATGGGTGAGAACGGCGCAGGGAAGACTACCCTAGTAAAACATTTTAACGGACTGCTTCGACCAAAGGCGGGAAAAGTGCTTTTTGAGGCTGAGGATATATCAAACAAGAGCGTGGCTCAGTTAGCTCGAAGGATAGGGCTTGTATTCCAAAACCCCGATGATCAACTGTTTGAGGAATCCGTTGAGAAAGAGATCAGCTTCGCTTTACATAACTTCGGTATGAAAGAGTCTCTTATCGAGAAACGTGTTACTTGGGCCTTGAATCTTCTCGATATCAGCCAGTACCGAGAGAAGAGTCCATTCACTCTAAGCGGTGGTGAGAGGAAGCGTGTCGCGTTGGCATCTGTACTTGCATGGGACCCAGATGTACTTGTACTGGATGAACCTACAATTGGTCAGGATTATGGCCAGAAGGAGAAGCTTCGCCACTTCTTGGTACAGTTGAGAACTCAGGGAAAGACAGTTGTTATTGTTACCCATGATGTTGAATTTGTCGCCGAGAGCCAGCCTCACATCGTATTGATGGCTGGAGGCAAGATAGTTGCAGAAGGCACGACGAAGCAGATTATGATGGATACCGCCTCATTGAAGACTTGCAGCGTTGCTCAGCCCGAGATAACCCGATTATTCTCAAAGCTCTGTGAGCATGGCCTCCCTGAGGATGTTGTGGATGTGGATGAGGCTTATGATTTGCTAAGCAGGAAGCTTAGGGAGGTCTCGATTTGAGCCTTTTAGAGAGCCTCAGGTTCAGTCGCGGTGACACCGTCATCCATAACCTTGACCCAAGAGTGAAGTTTCTATTAACCCTGGTCTTCTTCAGCGTCTCTGTGATGTTTCTAGACATAATCCCACTTTTCTTGGTGTTTGTGGTTCAGATCCCATTAGTGATTATGGCCAAGGTATTCAATGAATGGTCCAAGAGCATCAAGGGAGCGGGCTTTATCGCGTTATTCATCTTTGTGACAAATATGATCAGTTTCTATTACTTCCGAAGCGGAGCATTGACTTGGGACCTCGTGGAGTACAGCATCGCATTAACTATGCGTTTCGTTGTGCTAGTCACCAGCTTTAGCTTGTTCTTCATCACAACCTCACCGGATAAGCTGAGTTTAGCCTTGGAGAAAGCTCGTATTCCTTACGAGTTTAATTTCGCCTTCATTACTGCAATCCGTTTTGTCCCCGTCTTGGCGGATGAAGCTCAGACCATTATGGATGCACAGAGATCGAGGGGACTCGAACTGGATAAGGGAAACTTCTTGACTCGTATCAAGAACTATATTCCGATTTTATTGCCTTTAATTATCAACAGTATTAGACGTAGTCTTGAACTAGCCGAGGCAATGGAATCCCGTGCTTTTGGAGCTACAGACGAACGAACAAACCTATATGAACTAAAGATGAATAACTTGGATTACTTAGTATTGTTTGTCGCAGTTGCTTTGTTAATTTTAGCGATATATGCTAAACTGTATCTGCCTGAAATGCCAAGTTTGCTCGGAACGGGGATTGTTTTTTAGGCAATAGTTGAGATCAGTCATTATTTCAGCTATAAATAATGGAATTCAATACTAGTAATTATAAAAGACTAGGTTTATATGCGGGCAATTAGGATAAAGGGCGAGTAATGACCATAAATACAATTGGGTTTTCTTACCAATACGGCTTCTATTTACTATCAGAGGGGTCTGTATGGGTCATTTGTCATCAAAACGGTGAATATTATGGAGCCTAGAAAAATTCAAAAAGTAGGATACTCGACTCTATCTGTCTCTATACCCATGAACTGGGCTAAGAAAACAGGTATTAAGAAAGGTGATGTCGTTTTTCTCTCCGAGGAGAACGATGGAGCCCTTAGAATCACTCCAGAACCTACAAAGACTGAGGACCAGAGCATCTACGTTGTTAATGTTGACAACTGTGATAATACAAAGGTTCTTGCAAGAGTTATTGTTGGAAACTATGTTCTTGGAAGGAATTTAATCAAGGTTGAGTCTGAGCGTAGGCTCATGAGGGAGCAGATTGAGTCTATCCGTGAGGTTACTCAGAAACTTCTTGGCATTGGAATCATTGAAGAGAGCGATAAACATCTGCTGCTTCAGTGCAGTATTGACCCGAAGAACTTCCCATTAGACACAGTAGTCCGACGTCTATATGTTATTACGAGTATCATGTTCAAAGAGAGCATGGATGCTCTGATAGACCGCGATATGGAGCTCGCGAAGGATGCTATAGCTCGGGAACATGAGGCGGATACTATTTTCTGGTTGCTAACAAGGCTTCTAGCATCTGCACAACAGTCGAGGGTTGTGTCTGAGGCCATTGGTATCGTTGAGCCTATGGAGATTGTTGAGAATAACCTAATCGCATGGTATCTAGAAATGATTGGGGACAGACTTTACGCTATCTCGAAGAATGTAATTGCTCTCGAAACCCTCAGAAACGATGAGGAGGAAGAACTCTTTGAAAGGCTTAGCCAGATCGGGCTCATCGTTTTTACGATGTTTGATCAGGCGATGAAGAGTCTATTTGAGGGAGACATCAAACTGGCCAGCGATGCTGTTGACCTATATGATGCAGTTGGACGTGAAGAAGATTCTCTGCTGAAAGAATTCCAGGAAAACCATAACCCTGAGTTGTCCGCTTATGTCAATGAGATTGCTTGGGAGTTAAGGATAGTCGCCGAGTACAGTACCGCTATCGCGACCATTAGCATTGATAATATGCTCTGGCTCGAGAATGATATCTGCTCGGTTATTCGACCTAATATTAATAAATCGTAACCAATTTTCTCTTTTTTCAAAGATTATAAACCTCAGTACTAATCAATGTGGGTATGAACCACGCATATGTTTATGCCAAGATAGATGAGAATCGAGATAGATCGATTCAACGTCTCCGTGAACTCGTACAGGTTTACCCAGAGGGTGAGAAGCCTCTGCAAGATAAGGTGGCTGAATTGTTTGAAGCGGTTGGATGTAAAGTTGATTACCTAGAGCTTTTACCCACAACTGTTCAACTCAACAAAGAATTTGCGGTTGCTGAAGCCATCGATATGACGAAACGCATTCACATCATAGGCAAGATCAAGGGCAGTGGCGGAGGAAAAAGCTTGATGTTGATCACTCATCCCGACGCTGATCCAATTAACCCTGAGGGCTGGAGTATCCCGCTTCATGAGGGCATTATCAAGGATGGGCGTATGTATGGTTGGGCTGTCGCTGACGACCTTGCAGGTATATGTATGATGACTGAGGCTGTCGAGGCATTGATCGAGACAGGGTTCAAGCCTCGCGGAGATATCTATTTGATGAGTGCAAGCGCTAAACGAAATGCCTGGGGAATAGCAGCACTCCTCAAGGAAGGATTCAGTGCTGATGCTGCGCTTTATGTTCACCCCGCAGAGTCCGAGCTTGGCTTGAAGGAGATCAAGACCATGACTTCAGGGTTGCTAAAGTTCAGGATAGTTATCGAGGGCATACGTCCGCCCAAGACTGAGTTTGTTCATGTGACCTTTAACCACCTCGGTGTAAATCCAGTCGATAAAGCCCTCTATGTGATCGATGCTCTGAAGCGGCTTAACGAGGAAAGGGTTCGAACCGTGGAGTATGAGCCACTTAACAGGCTTATTGGGCGAGGCACCAATTTGCTTGTGACTTATATTAATGCAGGAAAACCCGATAATTTGACTGATGTTCCCCCCCGGTGTACCATTGGGTTTGGGCTCACTTTCCCGCCTCAAGAAGATATTGATGAACTCGTAAAGCAAGTCGAGGATTATATCAAACGAGTGGCTGATGCTGATCCATGGCTGAAGGATCATCCTCTTAGAATTGAGTGGATTCAGGGAACTCAGGGTGTTGAGGTACCATTGGATCACCCGATTGTTAAGACTATCAGTAATGCTATCAAGGATGTAACTGGCAAACGCCCCTTCAGCAATCCCTTGTACTCAAAGAGTGATGTAAGAACCCCTATTCTTATCGGTGGGATTTACAACGTGGGTTATGGTCCTTTAGCCGGTGATCTATCTACTACTGGTGGGTTTGAGGAATGGGTAGACCTGGATGACTATATTCGAGGCATCAAGGTGACTGCACGGGCGATAATGGACTGGTGTGGCTAACGTCTACCATTACTGTATTTATCTCAACACTTTGTAATTATCCTGACCCTGCTTCTTATTAAAAACAATAACCACAAAAATCAGATATCTACTTAAGAAAGGGTTTAAAAGACTCCCGCTTGTGTCTATAGTCAAATTAGGATAAAGGATTAGATCTTTATGCCACGATTCAAGCAAACCGAAGAAATACTCAAGCTAATGCACGACAAGGAGAAGATTCGTAACATCGGTATTATTGCCCACATTGACCACGGCAAGACCACGATGAGCGACAGTCTCCTTGCTATGGCTGGCTTGATGGCTCCAGGCAGGGCTGGAGAGGCTAGAGCCCTCGACTTTCTCGAAGAGGAACAGAGAAGAGGCATCACAATCAAGACAGCAAACATCAGTCTACTCTACGAGGAGGGTGAAGACCAGTATGTCATTAACCTCATTGACACACCGGGACACGTTGACTTTAGCGGTAAGGTCACTCGTGCCATGAGGGCACTGGATGGATGTGTGCTTCTGGTTGACGCAGTTGAGGAGTTCCAGATCATGACTGAGGTAAGACTCAGGTTAGCCCTGGACGAGTTCGTCAAGCCAGTATGTTACATTAACAAATTCGATCGACTCATCAAAGAGTTGAAGATGGACCCAGCGGCTATTCAGACAAAGTTGCTGAGGATCATCAACAAGTTTAACGAGATCGTCCAGACCTATGGTTCTGACGAGATCAAGAACGAGTGGATTATCAACGCTGGTTCAGGTGAGGTCGCGTTTGGTTCAGCCCTCGACAGATGGGGATTCACTTTACCCATGCTGGCAAAGAAGGGACTGACGCTACCCAAGATTCTTGAAATGTACAAGAATGATGAGCTTGAAAAGCTACAAGAGATGCTTCCACTGAGCGAGGCTATTCTGGGTATGGCTGTTCACAAGATCCCTAACCCTGATCTGCATCAGCCACGCAGGATCCCCCACATCTGGAAGGGTGACCCTGAGAGTATAATGGGAAAGACTATGTTGGCAGTAGACCCAAAGGGTCCACTTGTTATTTGTATCAGTAACGTAATCATTGACCCCCAAGCAGGTGTCATTAGCACTGGAAGAGTCTTCAGTGGAACCATCCGTAAGGGTGATAACCTAAACCTAGTCGGTGCAGAGAAGACCGCGAAGGCACAGCAGGTTAGCATCTACATGGGTGCATTCCGTGAGATCGTTGATGAGATTCCAGCCGGAAACATCGTAGCCCTTCTTGGGTTAGGTGATGCCCGTGCAGGTGAAACCATCGTAGGAGATGAGTTGATAGGTATCGCGACTCCTTTCGAGTCTATCAAATATGTCTCTGATCCGGTTCTAACTATAGCTGTTGAGCCCAAGAAGCCAACTGATCTGCCCAAGTTAATCGATGCTATGCAGAAGATGAGCATTCAGGACCCAAACCTGGTTACGACAATCAATCAGGAGACTGGCGAGTATCTGTTAGCCGGAATGGGCGAGCTTCACCTAGAGATCGCTGTAAAGGACTTGAAGAGTCAGTATAATTTGGATATCATCCAGAGTGAACCAACAGTAGTGTATCGTGAGGCAATCCGTGAGGAAGTAGGTCCATTCATGGGTAAGAGCCCCAACAAACACAATAAGGTCTTCTTCAAATTCAGCCCACTTGACCCCAAGATTATTGAGTTAATCCGTACAGGTGAGATCAGTGAGATTGTAAGCTCCTCAAAAATTGAGGAAATACTGAAAACGAAAGCCGGTTGGACTACACGTGAGGCTCGTCAGGTCTTCGCTATCAATGAAAACGCGAACATAATGATAGATACCACTACAGGTATCCAGGGTCTTAGGGAGGTCAAGCAGCACATTAGCGGCGGATTCCAGTGGGCCCTAGCTGATGGTCCTCTTTCAGGTCAAACCGTTAGGGGATTACTGGTTGATATGGTGGACATCAAACTCCACGAGGACCCGGTTCACCGTGGACCAGCACAGATGATGCCCGCAGTAAGGCAGGCTCTCTTTGCAGGTATTCTGAGTGGTAATCCAACGCTACTTGAACCTATTAGCCTCATATCCGTAAGGGTACCGGCAGCTGAGATGGGTAATGTAACTGGATTGCTTAGCGGCAAGCGTGGAAGCATCAGGAGCGTCGAACAAGAAGGTCCAATCGTCAACATACAAGGAATGGTCCCTGTAGCCGAGACCTTGGGTATCAGCCAAGAGATGCGTGCAGCCACGAGCGGTACAGCTTTCTGGCAGATGACCTTTGACCACTATGCGCCTGTTCCAGATAGCATGCTGGCTGAATTATTGAAGAAGATCCGTGTCCGCAAGGGTATGGATCCAAATCCACCGAAGGCTAGCGAGTATATCGTTAGGGAATAAACCCCTTATTCTTTTATCCTTCATTTTCATACTTCATTCCCTAGATAGCCGAGGGTATACTTTGATACGTAATAGGATTCAGCTGGTCGGAAACGGTTCATGTGAAGTCTTTAGGAGGCTTAGATCTGATGCCTGTGATATTTTGGAGACAGCGTTGAAGGCTGTTGATCCCGAGCAGGCTATCTATAACGCTTTGAGGCTGAGTGATGAGACGCTGTTCTTTGAGGGGGGCTCAGTTAATCTCTCGGAGATAAAACGGGTCTTTGTGATAGGCGGGGGTAAAGCGGGGGGTTTGATGGCGAAAGCCGTTGAAGCGCTTCTCGGTGACAGGATAGAGTCTGGTGTAGTGAATGTTTTAGAGGGGACTGAGAACGCTGTCTCCTTGAAGTATATTGAACTCAATGGGGCGCATCACCCTGTTCCATCCGAATCAGGAGTAAAGGGGGTGAAGCGGATGCTTGAGATAACCAAGGGGCTAGGGAAGGATGACCTTGTCATCACTTTGATCTCTGGCGGAGGCTCAGCGTTAATGCCGTATCCTGCTGAGAAGGTGAGTCTTGATGATCTTCAAGTAATCACTGGGCGACTCTTACGTGCGGGGGCAACTATCACCGAATTGAATGCTGTGAGAAAACATCTCTCAGCGTTCAAGGGTGGTCAGCTTGCTAGGCATTGTAGCCCTGCTCGTGTGGTGAGTTTGATTCTTTCTGATGTTATAGGTGACCCTTTGGATATTATCGCATCTGGTCCAACCGCCCCTGATTCTTCTTCCTTCGGTGATGCAAAATGTGTCTTGGAGAAGTACGATTTATGGGATGATACCTCTGAGAGCATCAAGGCTCGCATAAGTGGAGGCGTCAAGGGCGATGTGCCTGACACCCCAAAGAAAGATGACCCAGTATTCAGCAAGGTCTCCAATATACTCATAGCTAATAACGCCATCGCGGCTGGTGCAGCCAATACGAAAGCAGTCGAGCTTGGCTATGATTCCCTCGTCTTATCGACCTTTATTGAGGGAGAGGCTCGTCTAGTGGGTGAGATGCTTGCAGGTATCGCAAAGGAGATAATCACAAGAGACCGCCCCTTGTCAAAACCAGCCGCCTTGATTATCGGCGGTGAGACAACGGTTAATGTGAAGAGTGATGGCGTTGGTGGTAGAAATCAGGAG
>CAYUTB010000058.1:12485-15981 GCA_964447425.1 uncultured Candidatus Bathyarchaeia archaeon | reverse complement strand
AATGAAAAGTGCCCAAGTGTTCTCACGGGAAGATGTCGTTTTTCATCGAGCCACAGCCCGTTGAATCGTTGAAGCCCATCTTCTTCGTTCTGCGGTTTTCGGTTTTTCGCTTCTTCTACCGTTTTCCGCTCCCACTTTGGGCAAATTATCTATTATTTATTGGTAGCTAAATGTGTATGTCTGCAATAATATTCGACTACATCCATCTCGTCAGTAAAGAACTCATCCCAATGTTATCATCAGTACAGATTCTATGAGAAAATATGGAATGAAGTATTAAATAAAGATTCAATTGATAGCCTTACTCAGATCCTTCATGACTGACTCTTTTCCCACCAAACCTACGTATGGTCCGAATCTAGGCCCCTGTGGCTGACCCAAAAGTATCTGATATACTACAGGGAATATTTCTCGTGCTTTGAGGTTGTGGGCTTTAGCGGCGTTGAATATCGTTGCCTGATACTCGTCTTCGTTGGATGCGGTTTTCAACTCATCGATGATGGTCTGTATCGCCTCTTTCTGTGCCTCTGATACCTCGATGTGTTCATGTTCCACTTCCACGATATCATTTACCCAGTTCAAGACTCTCTTGATCCGATCGTCAATGCCCTTACGGGTATCCTTCATGAACTCGTATTCTTCGAGTTTTAACTTCATGAACTCCACCTCGTTCCCCGGTGGAGCTACCTTCGCTAGGTTTACCATGAGGTTATAGGGTATGTGTACCTCGGGCTCTGTGGGTGGGTTGAGCAGATACGCGTACTCGTAGAGTCCAGCCAGCTTGTAGTATTCGAGCTCGTCCTTGACTTTTTTCTTGCCAAAGTATACGTCTTCCAGCTCATCCAGCTCATCCATATGCACCGGGATATCTTCCACTGACCCGCTCTTGGTGCCTACGAATCGTTTGTAGATTAGCAGGTTGAGGCTCTCCTTGCTACCATAATGATACCAGACCTGTGGGGTGAATACGTTTCCAGCTGATTTGCTGATCTTCTTGCCTCCCCGGTCCACAAACATCTCGTACTGGACGTGCATGGGTGGCTCCCAGTTGAATATTTCCCTGCATATGGCGTCGTTTACGTGTACGCTGTCGGCTATGTCTTTTCCATATGCCTCGAATCTGATGTCCAGAGCATGCCATCGTGCGCCGAACTCGACCTTCCAGCTGAGTTTTCCTTTTCCACTGAGTACGTCTACCTCGCCTTTGTGTCCGCATCCTTCCATCCAGTGTCCTTTGACTTCCATGCCTGTGCACTCGTACTGTATGGTGTTTGTCTTCGGATTGTAATCATGGGCGTGTGTTGTGTAAATCCTTCCGCATTCCTCGCAGACCACGAAATAGGGCAATGCCTCAGTGTATTTGTCCTGACCCGTGACAGACTCGATGATCTTGCCAACTTTCTCATGATTATCTAACAGGGTGATTATCTCGTTGTCGAGCAATCCGTCCTGGTAGGTCTTGTAGGCTGACATAGGAGTATATCGTACTTTATTCAAGTCCAGTGCTTCTTTGAGTAGGCTGCTCATGTGTTCACCGAAGCTGAAGTGGCAGTTCCCAAATATGTCGGGAATCTGGGCGACGCTGAAGCCAAGATACTGCTCAAGCTCCTCGGGCATTCCCTCGGGTACCTTGCGCAATCCATCTTTGTCGTCGGCGTAGGCGATGTACTCACTGTTGTAGCCCTGTACTTCCAGCGCCATAGCTATGCCGTAGTTTCTGAGTGCGTCCCCTATGCTCCCGATGTGGGGGTATCCGCTTGCGCCGAGACCGCTCTCTGTGCGTAGTTTGTCGAGGCTGCGCTTGAGTTTCTTTTCCCGCTTGATGAGTTCCTCTGCTGCTTTGTCATACCATGTTCCTCTACCGATCACTTTCTCGTTGTCAATGGGTCTAAGATTCTCAATCAATGTACTCGACCTTCCTGTACTTAGACAGTGGCTAGAAAAAAAGAGTTACCCTCAGGCATGGGTTTTTACCTGTATTTTGCTTTACTATAATCAATATGTCCGGTGATCATTCCCCTGTTTTCACTTATTTTGTATTGATCTTATGTTCGCTGGTGTTTTTTGTTAACCTGTTTCTGCCTTACCCTGTTATGATGCAGCTGTACTCAGATTATGCGATCATGCCTGCATCATTTTTCCTAAAGAGAAGCTATCTAACATTGTTCACTTACCAGTTTCTTCACCTGAATTTCCAGCACCTAATATCAAACATGTTCGTATTATTCAGCGTTGGACGAGCCGTTGAATCAGAGATAGGAAGCACAAAATTCGGGATATCATACATCGCCGCGGGGGTTTTTTCGGGTCTTATGCATGTGATGTTCAACCAAGGCTCTGAAGTGATGGTTATCGGCGCATCGGGGGCTATCTTCGGCGCCATCGCCCTGCTCTTGTTGATGATGCCTTTCAAGTTTACATCAGCGATGATCATACCTGTGCCGGGGTTCGTCCTCGGCATCTCGATGCTGGTTATTGAGGTTGCATCGATCTTGTTCAATAACGATGTATGGGTGGCTCATGACATCCACCTCTACGGGTTCTTGGCGGGGGGTCTGGCTTCATTTGGGATCGATTATGATCGTGCTTTGAGGGGGCTCGTGATATCGGTTGTTATTATACTGGTTCTGTATTACTGGGCGTTCTATGTTGAGGGGATTGTACTCTAAAGGGACTCGATCACAGCCTTGAGCTCGGACAAGTTATCTATAATCACATCCACCCCAGCCCCCTTCATAAGATCCAGCCGAGTAAAATGAACGGGAATACCAACAGTATAAGCGCCAAGCTTCTTACCCGCAATAACATCCTTGTGGCTATCCCCCACCATAACCCCGTTTTCTGGGTTCACATTCAGTTGATCAAAGCACATTCTAAGCTGAGCCGGGTCCGGCTTCATGGGCACATAAACGGTTCGACCAATAACCACTTTGAAGTATTCTCTGATCCCTTGAAGCTCTAGAGCGGCTTCTGCTGATCTTAACGAGTTCGATGTACAGATCCCCAAGGGGATTCCCTTTTCCCTGAGCCAATCAAGAATATCGACACAGCCATCCATCAGGGTACATGAGTCTACGCCTATTCGCTCATAATTGCCCAGTATCTCGTAGGCTGAGCCCTGTATCTCATCAGCTTTCGCTGCTCCCTTCTCTTCTCGTAGATACTGATACATGAGTTCGAGCATGTTGAAGAGCCCCTTGGCACTGCATTCTCTAACTGTGGAGGGATCGCAGTCCAGCGCAATGTAGTTATCCACGATTTCCTCGTGGGCTTTTCTCCAATCCACAAAGCCACCGAGGTTTACCAGTGTAGCGTCTAGATCAAATACTACTCCATCAACTTTTCTTGGACTCAAGACATCTTTCCATGGTCTTCATCATTTATAGCTATCACCCTAAAGATCCGAATATATTTTGAAGCGAAAACTCAAAAGCGTCTCAGATACCTTTCTTGGGATACCTTTGATAGAGATTCGTTTCCATGGCAGGGGTGGACA
>CAYUTB010000058.1:0-12385 GCA_964447425.1 uncultured Candidatus Bathyarchaeia archaeon | reverse complement strand
CTTGAGGTTCTTGGTAGACCCATCACAAACACCGCGATTCTGGGTGCCTTCTGCAAAGCCACTGGAGCGGTGAAGCTTGAATCGGTTCTTGAGGCAGTTAAACAGACTTGGTCTGGTAGATTGGCTGAGATGAACGTAAAGGCAGTTGAAGAAGCATACAATAGAACCCTGATAGGTGAGCCTGTTTTAGTCGAGAAGATCCAGAGAACGGTAGCCTCCAGTGGCAGCAAGGCTGATTGGAGAACATTCCAGCCAATCGTGGATGCAGAGAAATGTATAGGCTGCAAACAGTGCTGGATGCTCTGCCCAGATGGATGCATAGAGATGGTCGAGGAAAAAAGTGTCATTGACTACAATTTCTGTAAGGGATGCGGCATCTGCGCCGAGGAGTGCCCAGTGGATGCCATCGAGATGAAGATGGAGGTAGAGTAGATGCCACATAAGGAGTTAATGGTTGGAAACAAGGCAGTAGCGTATGGAGCCAAGCTAGCTAGAGTAGAGGTAGCATCAGCTTACCCCATCACCCCCCAGACCACCATAGTGCAGTACCTCGCAGAGTTCGTAGCTCAAGGCGAGATGAACATGAAGTTCATCGAGGTAGAGTCAGAGATCAGCGCCCAGATAAGCGTACAGGGAGCAAGCTTCGCGGGCGCAAGAGTGTTCACGGCGACCAGTGGACCCGGTTTACATTACATGCATCACCCAATGATGGGGTGCCAGCGTCCCATCGTCATGGCTGTGGTCCACAGGGGTGTGAAGAGCATGGAGCCTGATCACACTGATTTGATGTCTCAGAGAGACACAGGTTGGATTCATCTGTACTGTGAGGATAGCCAGGAGGTGCTGGACACGATGATTATGGCGTACAAGATCGCTGAGCACAAGGATGTCCACCTACCAGTCGCCATCGGATTGGATGGATATATCCTCAGCTACACCTCTGAGCCCGTGGAAATACCTGATCAAGAGGACGTGGACAAGTTCCTTCCACCATTCAAACCAGATTACAGCCTAGCAGAGCCGCTTCCCTACGGGGAATGGGTGAAAGCAGGAGGTACCAGACTGTATGGTTCACAGAAGGCTTGGATACAGCACCACGATATAATCAACGGCTCAAAGAAGATAATCCAACAAGTAGACGAGGAATACGGCAAAATGTTCGGAAGATCCTATGGAGGAGGTCTATTTGATGAATACAAGTGTGAAGACGCTGAAGCAGTGATTATCGCCATGGGCACAATCGCGTCAACAGCAAGAGTAGCCATCTCAGAGCTACAGGAAGAAGGATACCCAGTAGGCTTAATCAAACTAAAAACCTTCAGACCCTTCCCCGGAGAAGAACTCTGTGAAGCAGCCAAAAAATACAAAGCCATAGGAGTCATCGACCGCAATATCTGTCTAGGTAGCGGAGGCGTCGTCTTCAACGAGCTCAGAGGCGCCATATATGATCTGGATCCAAAGCCCAAGGTTCTTGGATTCCACACAGGTATGGCTGGAGAAGAAGTGACACCAGCAAAGATCAAACACATCGCAAAGAAAACACTTAGATCCACCAAGGAGAAGGTGGATCAGGTAGTGGAGTGGGTGTGAGGCGAATAAAATGAGCAAACCAATACCGACACCATACATCAGCACTGAGGAGATAATGATACCCGGACACCTAGCCTGCCAAGGCTGCGGACACGGGGTGATCGCGAGGAACGCCATGAAGGCATTCGGCAAAAACACGATCTACATCAGCATACCGGGGTGCATCTGGATCACATTGAGCAGAAACATCCCCCTCTACTGGACAGGAACCACATTCCAGGGAGGAGCAGCCCTACTCAGCGGCATCACAAACGCCCTAGAGATCAAGGGAAACACCACGATGAACGCAGTAGCCTTCGTAGGAGACGGAGGAACAGCAGACATAGGCATGCAGGGGCTCAGCGCAGCAGCGGAGCGAAACGAGAACTTCTTCTGGCTATGCGCCGACAACCACGCCTACATGAACACGGGTGGGCAGAGAAGCGGAGCGACGCCAAAATACGCCGCCACAACAACTACCCCCGTAGGCTCAATGAGCAGAGGCAAGAAGACGTGGGGCAAAAACCTCTCATTCATATTCGCAGCGCATCATGTACCCTACGTTGGAACGGCTTCTGTTGGAAACGTCAACGATATGGTTGGAAAGATAGAGTACGCCAAAGGCATCAAGGGCTTCAAGCTCCTCCACATACAGTCACCATGCCCAACAGGGTGGGGATTTGAGCCGAGCCAGACCATCAAGATAGCCAAACTCATGACAGACACAGGCCTCTGGCCACTGTACGAGATAGATGATGGCGTCCTCCGTCTCAGCTACAAGCCAAAGGAGCTAAAGCCAGTTCATGAGGCTTTGAAGCCCCAGAGGAGATTCAGACACCTGACTGATGATGAGATGAATGAGTATCAGGAGATGGCGTCTAAGAACTGGGAAGACCTGCTGAAGCTGGATGGTAAACCCCTCCCCATTTAGCCGACCTTTCTAAATACTACCATACATTTTTCTTGTTATGGCAGACCCCTATAACCCTCTTCTTTGTACCGAGGGATTACCAAGATTTGATGAGATAAAACCAGAGCACATCGAGCCAGCCATCCTCCAAGTACTCCGTGAATCAGAGGAAAAAGTATCAAAAATAGAGGCAAACATAACACCCATGTGGGATGGACTGATCAAGCCACTTGAAGAGATCGGCAGACCATTCGAATACGCGTGGAGCCCCATAGGACATCTTCTCAACGTGAAAAACAGCAAGGAACTCCGAGAAGAACAGCAGAAGATGCTGCCAAACGTGGTTCAGTTCGGGCTCAGAATGGGTCAGAGCAAACCAATCTATGATGGGCTCACAGCAATAAGGGAAGGACCCGAGTGGGATAGACTGAATGATGCTCAGAAAAGAGTTATCGAGTTGAAAATCAGAGACGCGAAGCTATCTGGAGTAGGATTATCTGGGGACCCAAAGAAACGTTTCAACGAGATCACAACGGAACTATCTCAGCTTGGAAACGATTTCTCCAATAACGTACTGGATTCAACCAAAGCCTATGAGTTCATTGTCACAGAGAAAGAGGATGCAGATGGATGGCCCAATAACCTGCTGCAACTATCATCCCAGAGCTACAATCAAGCCAAGAATACAACGTTGTCAACGCCCGAGAAGGGACCTTGGAGGATAACCCTTGAAGCCCCCATAATAGCGCCATTCCTGAAATACAGTAAAAGACGAGAACATCGGGAAAGGCTGCTAAAAACATATGTGACAAGGGCTGATTCAGGGGATTGGGATAACAAGCCCTTAATCAGTAAGATCCTCCGCCTCAGACGTGAGCAAGCCAACCTCCTTGGTTTTGATGACTACGCTGAGCTTAGTCTAGCTTCAAAGATGGCTCCGGGTGTGAAGGCGGTTGAGCTGATGTTCACCGAGTTATTTGACGCATCTAAGCCACATCAAGCCACAGAGTTTGAGGCATTACAGATGATCGCCAAGAAGAATGGACAGATTGAACCCATTGTACATTGGGATACTGCCTTCTGGTCTGAGAGGCTTAAAGAGGAAAAATTCGATTTCACAGACGACCAGCTACGACCCTATTTCCCCCTCCCAAAAGTGATTGAAGGTATGTTTGGTCTCACGGAGTTCCTATTCGGGGTCAAGATCATAGAATCAGATGAGACTGTACCAGTATGGCACAGGGATGTCAGGTATTATCAGGTATATGAGGGCGAACAGCGGATCGGCTCTTTCTATCTCGACGCTTACAGCAGACCAGAAGAGAAGAGGGGCGGAGCATGGATGGACAACTGCCTCGACAGACGAATGATAAATGGCGAAATACGACTCCCAGTAGTCTACCTGAACGCCAACGGCACACCTCCGGTGGGGGACAGACCCTCACTGATGAGTTTCGGAGAGGTCACAACCCTGTTCCACGAGTTTGGGCACGGACTGCAGGGCATGCTCACAAAGATCGATTACTCTGATGTCTCGGGGATCAACGGGGTTGAGTGGGACGCTGTTGAGATATGCAGCCAATTCATGGAAAACTGGTGTTACCATGAGCCGACGCTCAGAACCATCTCGGGTCACTGGAAGACAGGTGAAACCCTACCAAATATTCTTGTGAGGAAGTTGATGGACGCCAAGGTGTTTATGGCTGCGAGTGCTATGCTCAGGCAGCTGGAGTTTGGGATGACGGATATGGTGCTCCACAGCAGCTTCAACCCAGATGGAAACGAGACGCCCTTCGAGGTGCATCAAAGAATCGCATCCAAGACCAATATACTAGAGCCATTGAAAGAAGATCACTTCCTATGCGCATTCAGCCACATATTCGCTGGAGGCTATGCAGCGGGTTACTACAGCTACAAGTGGGCTGAGGTGCTGAGCGCCGATGTCTTTTCGGCATTTGAGGAAACTGGCTTGGAGAACACCGAGGCAGTTAAGGAGCTGGGTAAAAAGTTCAGGGAAACCTATCTCGCACTCGGCGGCTCAGTAGAACCCATGATGATCTTCAAGAAGTTCATGGGTCGTGAGCCATCCACAGAGGCGCTGCTCAGACATAACAATCTGCTGTAGAAGTGGAGCCCCGAGCGGGATTTGAACCCGCGGTCTCTTCCTTACCAAGGAAGCGCTTTGCCAGACTAGAGCTATCGGGGCAGCTTACTCTATTGTTTGATATCTTTCTTTTTAATATTGCCCCTATGTTTTGTGGTTGGGTAACACGTGAAATATAGCATACAGAAATGATTACTTGTTTAGGGTGGATGATGACTATGAATCCTATTTATGAAATCGGTTTTCATGTTTTTAAGGGAAAAGAAGCCATTTTAAGCGCCCTTTTCAACACAGCCAAAACCAAACTAACCACTTTCACTGACCAGTCTAGAAATAAATTTGGGGTAAACCATGAAACACTTATATACTAAGAAATTAGTACTTTTCTTGGTCGATAAAGACATGGCTATAATAAATAAGCTCCGAGCGGATCAGATACAGAAACTGGTACGCGAAACAAAAAACCAGGCAGCCACAAGAAACAAGAAAATATCGACAGTAGATCCAATAATAAAAATAGGGAAAACAATGTACCCAATGCTCACACACCACGAACTCATGGAGTACAGTCAAACAGCCTTAAGGATCATACTAGGCGAGACAATGACCCCCGCCTATCAAACCACCTTATTCGCACACCTATAGTGCTAGTTCACGTACTTTTTCGATGTTTTCTTTATCAGTCCTGATATCGTCTACTGGGGTTTCGAGTATCAGGGGCTTCTCCTTGAAGGGGCTTTTCAGGAAATTACTGAAGCCAATTTCACCTATATATCCTAGTCCAATGTGGTTATGCCTGTCAAGTCTTGAACCCAGTTCTCCTTTGGAGTCATTAAGATGAGCCACTTTAACGCGGTCAAAGCTTATCTGAGACTCGATCTCAGTAATAGCCTGATCGAGACCTTCTGGGGAAGCAATATCATATCCCCGAGCATAGGCGTGGCATGTATCAAAACATACCCCAATGTTGTCAATTGAGGCATTGTCGATAATTTCACCGATCTCGGTGAACGTAGAACCTACTTCGTTCCGCTTCCCTGAGGTGTTCTCAAGCAGAATCATAGGATAATTGTCTAGATCACTCACCGCAGTTTCTATTGCGTTGATTATCTGTTTTTTCCCAGCCTCCTGACCCTCTCCGAGGTGACTGCCCAGATGGGTTACAACGTACGGTATCTTTAGCTGGTTGCATCGCGTCAGTTCCAGCCGCAGGGTTGCCACTGATTTCTTGTATGGCTCGGGGTTT
The DNA here is from genome assembly GCA_964447425.1 of uncultured Candidatus Bathyarchaeia archaeon. Lineage (GTDB taxonomy): Archaea > Thermoproteota > Bathyarchaeia > TCS64 > TCS64 > RBG-16-57-9. The sequence continues at coordinate 6,556 of CAYUTB010000058.1, read as the reverse complement.
GATGAGCTCAGGTTAGGAAGATACGGCATGTGGCTGAAGACAGGGTAGATCCCTGTTTTCTCTATCTTTTCATGAAATGCCTGTACTTCATCATCTGTGAGGGTCTTGTGCCTCCACATTCTGGGGTTCCGCGTGAAGATCTGAAACGTGTTACACCCAATCTTGGCTGCTCGGTCAACTGATCTATCAATACTCTCGGCTATGGAGACGTGGCAACCGATCTTCATCTCGTCATGATTAGAAGGGGTAGAATAAAAAGAATAGAAAAAAGGGGTTAAGCGTACTTCTTGATAGAAGCCTCTAGTATAACCAGGCCTGTTTCCAGCAGTTCATCATCGATGATGAGCGGTGGGTGAAGCCTGATCGCGTTATTATACAATCCAGCCTTCAACGTCATGAGTCCATGCTTCAACGCATCCTTCATGATAGCGCTGCTGGTCTCCGCGTCTGGCTCCTTGGTCTTGGGGTCCTTCACAAACTCCATGGCCAGCATCGGACCGAGCCCACGTACATCCCCGATCTTTGGGTACTTTTCCTTGAACTCGTTCAATCGTTTGCGTAGCTTTACACCCATCTTGGCTGCCTTCGCTGGGATCTTCTCCCTCTCCATGATCTCTATGACCTTGAGAGCCGTCGCGCATCCGATTGGGTTTCCTCCGAATGTACCTCCGAGGCTTCCAGGGTAGATGTTGCCCATCAACTCCTCGCTTGCGACAACTGCGCTGAGGGGTAAACCGTTTGCGAGTGCCTTCGCCATAGTGATTACATCAGGTACTATTCCGTAGTGCTCGATAGCGAACATCTTGCCTGTTCTACCGAAGCCTGTCTGAACCTCATCCACGATGAGCTTGATGCCATGATCGTCACAGAGCTCCCTGAGCATCGGGAAGAAGTTCATAGGTGGATCGATGAAACCTCCCTCGCCCTGTATGGTTTCTACTATTACTGCTCCCACCGTATTGGGGTCAACCTGTGTCTTGAAGATACTCTTCTCGATATGGTGAATAGCTGCTTTTCCACATTCCTCTTTATCGGTTGTTCCCCATGGACACCTGTAGCTGTATGGGAACGGTGTGAAATAGACGCCGGGCACGAATGGACCCAGTCCGATCTTGTATGGGTCTACTTTGCCAGTAAGCGTCATGGCCATGTATGTTCTGCCGTGGAAGCTGTTCTCGAAGCTTATGATGTTAGGCCTCTTTGTAGCCTGTCTCACTATCTTCACAGCGTTCTCAACCGCCTCAGAGCCGCTGTTCAGCATCATCGCCCGCTTCTTATAATTGCCCGGTGTTATCTCGGTTAGCTTCTTAGCTAAGTCGATGTAGGGCTTGTAGTTTGCGACGTGAATGCAACTGTGAATGAGTTTTCCAGCCTGCTCGCTGATTGTTGCGACGATCTCTTCGGTACAGTGACCGAGACTGGTTACTCCGATACCTGAGGTGAAGTCGAGCAGGGTGTTTCCATCAACGTCCTCCACAACCGCTCCATGTGACTTTGCGATTGTAACTGGCTGGACGAGGTAGACACCTGCTGGTACGTACTCGTTCCTCTGGTTGATCAAATCCTGGCTTATGGGGCCTGGGATTGGTGTGATAATGTTAGGAACCTTTGCCATATTCCATCGGCATAGAGTGTCTTATTGGGTTAATAACCCTAACGAATTAGGTTATGTCTGGTTCGCCTTTCTTTTTGTCTCGGAAAAATAGAATAATTATCGGTATGGAGAGGGCTTCGAGTATGCTGCCTACTAATAGCAGTTGATCGGGGTTTCTCTCATACATATAGCCTCCAATGTATGATCCGGGTAATCCAAGTATACCAGTAACAGTGCCCATCAACCCCATGACTTTACCACGGTCCCTCGAAGGAACCAGATCCGCGATGAGCGCCTGCCACGCTGGTCCGCCCATGTAGCCTCCGCCTCTGAGTCGCCCTCCCCCAAGTCCACCTGCGAAGCCTATTATTCCATACGCGTAGAGAAGCTTGTTGAAGTCATGGAATAGGTATAGACTCAGGCTGTCGAATGGTCCAAGTCCTCTTGCTAGCAGGATGCATGGTACTCTACCGAATCTGTCGGCTACTATTCCACTGACTAGGTATAGGGGTACGGATATTAGCATTGCTAGTGATTGAAGCATACCATACTGTGCCTCGGTTAATCCTGCTACCTGCACAGCGTATGGGGCGAGGAAAGCCCAAGTCATCCTCTGAGCGAAGCCACCTATGACAGCGACAGCGAGCATCGCGTAGATCGTTCTATGTTGGTTTTTGAAGGTCTTATAGAGGTCTCTGATGTTCAAAGTACTCTGCGATTCAGCCGTTTTTTTATCAAGGGTCTCCTTTAACACAATTGCCCTCACAACAGTGACGATTACCATAGCAACTGTGAACATAAGCAACCCGTATCGAACAGCCTTCTCCATACCGATTACCCCGATATAGTAGCCGCTTATCACTGGCATGAATATCTGGGGAATCGAGGTAAACATCCTGTAAGCTCCAAAAGCTGAGCCTCTTTTTTCCTGAGGCAGACTCTCAGCTATAACAGCGTTAAAAGCGGGATTATACAAGCTTGAAATGCTGGTTAAAATCATCCCGGGTAAGACCATCTGCCAGCTGGTAGCGAAGTACATTACAGCTGGAGCTATTGTTCTTATGGCTGTGCCGAAGATGATCACTTTTTTCCTGCCTATCCTATCCGCGATGATTCCACCGGGTAGCTGGAATAGTATCTGACTGGTGCCTTGAATTGTTGCTAGGAGTCCAACGATCGCTATAGGCGTATTCAGAACTTGTATCAAATACAGGCTCCACCAAGTCTCCCATAATGCGTTGAATACTTGGAAAAGCATGTTCGTTGAGCCGATGGCGAGGATATTACGGTTTGAGAATACTTCTTTGAGTATTGAGGCCACTATTTTTCTACCTGGTACTATGGAATAGTATCCCGTCAGAATCTCCGTTATTGATTAAAAAATCTTTGTAATAGTACAGCCATGTGTAGCGTTAAACAAGTTATCCCAAAACATCTTCAGTCTATATCTCAATATTTTTCGGCTCTTTAATGAAGAGAATTACAGCGAGAATCTGGATGAGACAAGTTACAGCCAAGATAATCCAAGGATAATTTGGATTCAGGGCATAGAAAACGCCTCCAGCCAGAGAGGAGATAATCACCGGAATAGTAAACAGGTAACCCATCCCGGGTCCACCGGTGCCTCCACCGGCTGCACCTATCATAACGCTTCCTCTGCCAATAGCTGCCATCACTCTACCTCTTTGACTTCGGGGCACGTAATCAGCCATTAAGGCGGTACTTGCGGGCATGAACATGGCTCCTGCCAGTGCTGCGCCGAGGCGTACAAGCAGGACGCCTGTGAACCCGGTTGTGAATATTAGTGCTGGTAGTGAGATGAAGCTAACGGTTACTGCAACGAGTAGGGTCTTTGTTCTGCTATAACGATCGGAGATTATTCCCGCGGGTATAGTTAATACCACTTTCAATATTGACTCAAAGAGCAGGATTAAGCCCCACTCCATGTTGCTCAATCCAATTACCTCAGTGGCGTATAATACCCAGAATGGGCTAGTCACCCCGTTAGCGATGAAGCCCATTAAAACGACGAGTCCTAGCGCCTTGACGCTTCCACTCATGTTTCTCCAGAGCTCAGGGATGCCACTATAGGATTCTCTGAGGATGGCGCCAACTTTAGGCATCGGATTGTTTGAATCTTTATGGGTTGTCTCCTCCAGTTTTCGGTACACTAATACTGCGCTGAAGACGAACTGGAGTCCCAGTAGCCCGTAGAGTATTCTCATCCCCATGTTGTCGCTGTAGATCTGTATCACTATCGCAGCGATGTATGGGCTGAACATAGCAACCGCGTTAGCCAGAGTATTCATCAGGGCAATGCCCACTCCCCTGTTCTTGGGGTCTAGACTGTCAGCGAGGATCGCTGAAGTGGGTGGGAATGAGAACACCATGAATCCCTGAAGCAGCGCCCCTAGGGCTATCCACTCCCAGCTAGGCGCAAAAACATAGCATAACATTGTTACTGCTGATAATAGGTCGGCTAGTGCGATGAGTTTTACGCGGCTTGTTCTATCAGCGAGGTAACCTGAGATGGGGAACATTATGAGCCCTGCGAGGGGCATGAGGCTGTTTATTATGCCGATCTGTGAGCTGTCTCCGCCAACTGCGATGATGAAGAGGCTTGCGTAGCTTAGGACCATCCTGCGGAAGAACATCCCCACAACTTGACGTATGGTCAATACGGTGAGGTTCCCCTTCATGAAACCCAGACGATCCCGTAGCTCACGTATTAAACTCAAAACAGAACCATAAATGACTCACTATCACATAAATTGTCTGGTATTCCTCATTTTATGAGGTATTTTGTAATAAACTCATTCAAGGATATGCCCTTTACAGAGAACTCGGACTCAGAATCATTATGACTAATTTCTACGTTATTGAATACGTGCTCGTTTTCTATATAATATAAGTTGCATGTACCGGGCAACGTGTATATTCTACCTAGAGGCATCAAGAAAAGAATGCGATCAGATACTGTTTTTTCATCTTATTCAGTCTCCAAATAGTTTCGTGTGAACTCGTCTAAGCTCAGGGGTTGATGTAAGCCGTTGGTGACACTCTTGAAATCCTCATCGATGACCCCGATACTTGTTACATTGTCCCCGTCTATTACAAAGTAACCTCGGTTAATATCAATCACAGATGTGGAAATCCTGCTTTTTGTTAGGAAGAGGAGAACCTCGCATGTCTCCAGTTTCTCCTCTGGATAGATAGGAGTATGCTTGTTGAGTAGCCAGTTACAGGTCTGAACCTGAATGGTGTCCTCGCAGCTGCCCTTGTAGACCTCTGAGACCTCGATGGTGTAACTTTGGAGTGGGTCGTTCTGATAAAATATTTCGATATTTGTTGGTCTACCCCTGATTATAAGATTAGATGCGTTGTATAGCTGCTCAACTGTTGTACATGTATAAACTTGGTTATAATGCTGCGCCATTGGCATTGGCGCGATTTCTACGGGACAATATACGACCAAGAATCCATAGACTAGGACGCCAACCAGCAGATAGAGATTCAGCCGCATAGACAATCATTGAAAACTACGTGATATATAGAATTGTATGTAATAAAAAGAGATTATTGGATGAAGAGAGCCAGTACGGCTTTCTCTGTGTGCATCCTGTTCTCGCCCTGATCAAAGACTGCGCTCTGCGGTCCCTCGATGACGCTGTCTGTCATCTCCTCACCACGGTAACCGGGCAGACAATGCATGAAGATGGCGTGCTTGTCAGCGAGCTTCATGGTCTCATCGTTGACCTGATACGCTGCGAATTTCTTCTTACGCTCCTCGATATCCTTGTGCCCCATGCTGTGGAATGTGTTCGCGTAGACTATGTCGGCGCCCTTGAAGGCTTCCTCTAAGTCATCTGTGATGACCATCTGGGTGCCTCTGTCCTCTGCGTTCTCGGTTGCGAATTTCATTATCTTCTCGTTTGGCATCCATCCCTTGGGTAATGCAACGTACATATCCATGCCCATGAGGCTGCTTCCAACCATGAGGCTCTGGCATACGTTCCACGGGTCACCTACATAGGCGACCTTCAATCCCTTGAGCTTGCCCTTGTGCTCACGCATGGTCAGCATATCTGCCAAGCCCTGACATGGGTGGGTTAGGTCGGTTAACGCGTTGATAACCGGGCTGTCCATGTACTCGGCGTATTCCTCGGCTTTTTCCTGTCCATAGGTCCTGAGAACTAATCCATCACAGTATCTGTCCAGAATCCTCGCTGTATCCTTGATAGGTTCGCCTCTCGCAAGCTGCATCGTCTCGGGTGTCGAGTAGAAGCTCTGCATACCCAGGTGGGCGATGGCGGCTTGGAAACTGAAACGGGTCCTCGTGCTGTTTTTCTCAAACACCATAGCGATGGTTCTTCCGCGCAGGTATTCGTGGGGCTGCTTCATCATACGCTGTCGTTTGAAGTCGGCTGCCACATCAAGCATGTAAGTGATCTCTTCAGGTTTCCAGTCCATGAGAGTTAGATAGTCCTTTCCTTGGAAACGGTCTTTCATACTCATTTTGAGTCCCTGATATAGACGCAGATTCAGGGTTTAATATTATCGGCTAACCCCAAATGGGACAAAATTCAGGGAAAAAGTTGTAGATAGAAAACAGCTACTCGGGTTATGCCATGTACTGCTTAGCTTTACTGTAACGTTCTTCCAGAAGAGATATTTTGAGCATCCGCTGATATGCGCTATTACCAGTTTAGTTTTATAAAAAAATGAGAAATTCCTGATAGAATAAATATAAAGAGACGCTGTATGTAGCATTTTCTCAACTTCTTACTTGCAAATAGGCGTGCTTGTTGTGATTGTGATTTCTGGAGTTGCATTATTTATGCGTGCACGCAGTTGATGCGGGAGTAAAGGGACTCAGCTCGTATGGGGATTTTGAATATCACCAGATTAGGATATGGTTATGAACTAGTTTTTTGTTCTCGTTTCAACAACCCGAAGATTGTA
>CAYUTB010000057.1:0-16186 GCA_964447425.1 uncultured Candidatus Bathyarchaeia archaeon | reverse complement strand
CCGCAGGCCTTGCAAGTGTACTTTCTCTTGAGAAGGGACATAACTCATCTTTGAGGATGAGAAAAGAGTATATTAATATGACTAATTCCGCATCCATGCTCTACCCCCGGGCGGTGAATCAACCAGAGACTCAACCACCAGCAAGGGTCCTCCTTGACCAATGGCTCGAGTATGCGATTGTTTTGAGGACGTTGCTTTGGCTGAGGCCGAAGAGGTAGCCTAGTAGGGTGGAGGATACGTAGAGGCGGTGGTACATGAGGAGCATCAGGAGCCGTTCTCTGAGGGGATGTTTGAAGGGGTGTCCTGCCCCGATGCTTCTCTTCCTGTTTTCTCTGTGGAGGCGTTTCTCTTCGTACTCGTGGTGGTTTTCATTTATTTTTGTGTATAGTGCGTCGAATTCTTTCACATCGAGGCCTGTGAAGGACTTGAAAATAAGGAGATTTCAGGATAAAATGGTGTAATTGAACATGTTACTGGGCTACCGATTGGTATTTCTCGCTAATCTTAAAAAACAAGCCGTTCTAAAGCCAGAAAAACCCTAATTAAGACTAAGGTCTATTCAATAATTTGATATTCTCATAACCCTTGTTATCTTGAAGTCAATGGTTAAACTTGCTTTATACCAAAAACATCTCAAAATAAACTCACAGGTCGAATTGATTAGACAATTTCAGAATACCATTATTTCTACAAATCGTACAGCTGAATTTTTTGTAAATTGGGAGAAAGTTAAAGAAAATGCGGAGAGTATGAAAATAGAACTTTCTTTAATGAACAGTTTGATTGGTTCTAATGATCTTGAAGGCGATTTTAAAAAATTAATAGCAGACTATCCAGAAACGTTACGAACAATTCCAATATTAATTGCTGTCAGAGACCTTGAGTTTCCAGTGATAATAGATTTTTTAGACATTGATAAAGGAGTACAGAATCTTGACTTCAATAAAACCAAACACTCCAAGATTTCAAGTGAAGAAATATCGGATTATCTATTATTTATGAAGAAGTCAGGACTTTTCATACTATTTGACTCCATTAAAAATCTGTATGATTATGTTCTTGGTGTTGAGGTGGGAATGGATACGAATGCCCGTAAAAATAGAAGTGGAGATGCTATGGAGCAATTATTGGAGCCAATTATTCAACAAATTTCAAACGAAATAGATTGTAAAGTACTTTCACAGAAGAAATTTGAAAACATGGCACTTTATGGGCGAGTACCTAAATCACTGGCTAAAAGAACAGCAGACTTCATTCTCTACAAAAATAAAAAAATGGTAAACATCGAAGTAAACTACTATTCAGGCGGAGGGTCAAAACCTGAAGAAATTGTACCCTCTTACATTAATAGAAATAATGAATTGAAAGCCAATGGATGGGGTTTTATCTGGATTACTGATGGCAATGCATGGACAGGTTCAGGAAATCAACTCACAAATGCATTCAACGAATTAGATTACATTATGAACATTAATTTCACCAATAAAGGCCTCTTAAAAGAAGCATTAGCAAATATTCTTCAATAATCAACATACTTATTCCCCTATGGCTAAATACCCCCTATCTCATAACGCTGGGAAAAATCATGCAAAATATTTCTATGACATATTGACTTTTCACATTCCTCCATCATCAGATACAACAATACTTGATCCAACCTGCGGTAAACGTCATCTGTGGGATGAATTCTTAAAACCAACATTAATGGGAAAAACCCGACTTGAGGAGTATGGGAAAGTAGTATTCTCAGATATAGTAGATTTCGGGTATAACCATATATCAAGTATTGAAAATCTTAGTTTTGATTATCAATTTGACGGGATAGTATATGATCCGCCCTATTTCTTTGGATATGAAGGCTCTGATGATCCTAGAAGAGAAGATTATGGTGATTATATACAAGACTATGAAAGCTTTCTCTGGTTCATAGATACCGCAAATACCATTTTCCCTGACTTACTCAAGGGAGATGGAAAGCTGATTGTTAAATGTGCAGACCAGTATCAGACTAAAGAAAGGAAATTCTATCCCCACCATTACGAGTGGATAAAACGATTAACAAATTTCGAGAATATTGATCTAAATATTTTCATACATCATCGACTATCGCCAACTGCTTTCCAAGTAAAAGATAGACCATGTTCGGTGATAATGCATACATATTTCCTAACATTTCAAAAAAGAAAATAATTATTGAGGTATATTTGTTACAAGAATTTCCTTTATGGGTCCTCGTTTATCTGCCTTAGAATTAATTGATCTTCGGGCTTCAACAACATGAATCCTGAATTTGGGATTATTTTCGTACAAATCAACTATTTGTTTAACATGAGAGTTACTTAGTACGAATAGTACGCCTTTTTCATCCAATTTTTTACATGTGTTGGCAAGTCTTTCCTGCTCCTTCATATCGAAGCCAGTAGCCGTATACGAAGTGAAGTAAGCTGTATCACTAACTGGTTCATACGGTGGATCAAAATAACACAAATCTCCCTCTTGAGCCATTTTTTCTATATATGAAAAATCGATGCATAGAATCTCAGTGTTTTGTAAAACTCTGCTTGAGTTTCTAATTTTATCTTCAGGAACTATGGTTGGATTAGAATATCTCCCAAAAGGAACATTGAATTTTCCTTTGGAGTTGACTCTCCATAAACCATTGAAGTCAGTTTTATTAAAATAAAGAAATAGAGATGCTCTTTCTAAATCTGATATTTTTTCTTCGTTGAATTTGTCTCTTAATTTATAGTATGTTTCTTTTTCATATGGATATTTTGAGGCTTCTTCAATTAGCCCTTCTGGGTTATCTCGAACAGTTTTAAAAAAATTGATTAAATGTTCATTCACATCATTTATTGACCCTTTTTTTGGTTCTATTGTGAAAAAAACTGCTCCACTACCTACAAAGGGTTCATGATAAGTTAATTTGCTATAATTTTTGGGGAAAAGATTGATAATATGTTGGAGTAGTTGCCTTTTTCCTCCTGCCCATTTTAAAATTGGGTCAACCATGTGAATCAGTCTTGTATCTTCTTCTTTTATTTCATATTAGTTTATGTATCGATAAAATGCGCACAAGACTTATGTCATCAAGTAAAGGAATAAAAGCCTTTCAACTAGTCAAAACCGAGGAGATAAAAATAGCTCATCGCGGACGCTTTTTATACAGAAAACTCACAACTGACATCAGTTTCCTCTATAAAGTAGTCTAAGTCAACGTTATGGCTGTAAGGTGTATACACCACCTATTTAGCTAATCTCTGATACAAAAACTGGGGAAAACAACCCTAAAGAACCCCTCTCTATTATAATACACCCCATGCCGGACGGACAGAAAACCGCACAAACAGACACACTGGAGCTAAACATACATCACAGGCCTTATCTTCCTAGCCAACCCCCATGCGCCTCTTGAAATCCACCAAATCCATAACCGTATCCTCAGTTCACACTCACATTAAACAGTTGAATACCCAGTCAACACCAACACAATCAAAAACAAGAAACAACAACAGAAAACAAAAGAAGAATACAAAAGAATTATTTTTCCCCGATATAACCACCAGCCAGTTATATCCCTAACCACCCCTACACGCCAAATATTTTATCCTCCCTTATCTAATTCAGATCAATCGAATGATGACAAAGAATAGCCGCTAAAAGGGTGGAAGGGGGTACTCCAGTAAATTGGTTGAACAATCACTTCTCCCAAAAGAAGCCCTAAAAACGCCTCATTAAGACCCAACTACACACAAAAACCATGTGCGCAACCCCACCAGAAACAATAAAAAAAGAAAAAACGGGACTACTTATCCGCGACTGGAACACCAGCGTGACACCAATCACGCTTATCCACATCAACAAAAACAATAGAAACCGCCTCAGCCGGACAACCACAGCCCTCACAAACCGCGTCAGTCACCAGCTTGGCAACCTTCTTCTTAGTAGCATAGTCCCTACCCTTATACCATTGAATAGTAACCCATGGCATTCATTTTTCACCACAAAATACACCCCACACCACGATAAGAAACCTTCCCACCAAACATACCCCAAAAAAATGCGCCGAGTATCCGCCTACTGATATCGACGGTAGCGGGCTCCATACTCAAGATCTTCATCACTATTCAGAAGGGCAAAGCTATCATCACCCGCCACCAACAAAGAACACACCAAGGATGAAAAACATATCCCAAGGGGAAAACAACAAAAACCACCAACACAACTAAACACCATGGAACGCCCCGACAAAACCATGTACTTCCTAGACATCGCACTAGCAGTAGCAAAAAGAAGCACATGCCTCAGACGCAAATTCGGCGCAGTCATAGTAAAAGACAACACAATAATCGGCACAGGCTACAACGGAAACGCCCGCGGAGTAGCCAACTGCACCGAACTAGGCTGCATAAAAAACATAATGCAAACACCCCAAGGCATGGCATACGACTACTGCCCCGCAGTCCACGCAGAAGAAAACGCCATCATAAACAGCAACAGAGCAGACCGCATAGACGCCACACTATACATAGCCGGCATCAACCAAGACGGCGAATACACCATGGCCCTACCATGCCAACGATGCCAACGCAAAATAATCAACAGCCAAATCCGACAAGTAATACTCCTACGCGACGACGGAAAACCAATGACCATCAGCACACAGGAATACATCAAAGGCGACACCGACTGGTACACACAACTCATCAAAGAAGCCAAACAAAATCCTAAAAATTTATAAACTAAGCCAAATGATTCAAACCAGATACAAATGAGCCTAGAACAAAAAATCAAAGACCTAGAAATAGAGATACGCGGAATCATAGACCAAATAGAAACCATCGAGGAAAAATTCGAGAAAATACACGAACGCCTCGAAGAGATCGAAGAAAAACTAGACAAATTCTAGACTCAAATATTTCTAACAAACCTTAAAAACACAACCACCAGCCTAGCCATGAAGGAAAATGGCGTTCGGGCAACACACATCAAAAGAAATCACAGGCACAACATCAAACAAGCTAACAGGAAAAAAGATCATACTCTGCATCACAGGCAGCGTAGCAGCCATAAAAAGCACAGAGATCGCCCGCGAACTAATGCGCAACGGAGCAGAGGTCTACGCGGTAATGACCAAAGCCGCCCAACAGATAGTACACCCCGACATGGTAGAATGGGCAACAGGAAACCCCGTAGTAACAGAACTAACAGGCCAAATAGAACACGTAACCTACGCAGGAGAACACAGACAGCACGCAGACCTTATACTTGTAGCTCCATCCACAGCTAACACAATAGGAAAAGTAGCCTCAGGCATAGATGACACACCCGTCACAACCACACTAACAACAGGGATAGGCGCAGGCATTCCCGTCATCATCGCCCCCGCGATGCACGCCTCAATGTACAAACACCCCATAGTCAACGAGAACATCGAAAAACTCCAAAAACACGGAATAGAAGTACTGATGCCAAGATTCGAGGAAGGAAAAGCAAAGATCCCTGGAACACAGGAAATAGTACACGCCGTAATAACCAAACTCACAACCCAGAAAGACCTCACAGGAAAACGAATACTAATCACAGCAGGCCCAACCCGATCCTATCTCGACGCCTTCAGATACATCACAAACCCCAGCTCAGGAAAGATGGGAACAGCCATCGCACAAAACGCCCTAGACCGAGGAGCAGAAGTAACCATCGTATACGGACCAGGAACCGCCAAACCACCAGCAGGAGCCAAAATAATCCCAATACTGAGCACAGAAGAGATGCTAGACGCCGTAAAACGCGAGTTATCTGAGAAAAAATATGACGCAGCTATCCTCTCGGCTGCAGCGGCTGATTATGGTGCACCTGATCGCAGGATGGAGAAGACGCCATCAGGAAAAGATGAATGGATCATCAAACTAGCGCCTTTACCAAAAGTAGTCGAGAACGTGAAAAAAGTAGATCCCAGCATCTACTTGGTTGGATTCAAGGCCGAGTACAATCTAACGGATGATGAACTAGTTCAGAGAGCCTACGATAGAATGATGGGCGCAGGCATGGATCTTATTGTAGCGAATGATGTGGCACGGGTTAAGACTGGTTTCGGGACCGATACTAATGAGGTCTTTATCATTGGCCCAGAGAAGAACGTTGAACACGTAACCTTGACTGATAAGTACTCTGTGGCTTCTCGGATTCTTGACGTAGTTAGGAATCATGTTTAGTCCCTCGTTTTATATGATTATATTAATTTGTTCCATTTTTTTAGGACAATGTGTTTTATTGAGTTTATGTATTTGTTTTTGTTATTAGCTTGTGTTTCGTTTCTAGTTAATTTATGTTATTTTGGTTGAAAACAGGAGCGGTTGCTCTCGGATATTGAAAATAACTTTATTAAAGCAAGAGCATAAGAATAAAACATGAATAAACATAAGCTCAGTATAATCATACTCGCAGCTCTAACCCTCATTATGCTTGGTACCGTAGTTACTCAAGCACAGACAATCCAAGATTCAACCATATGTTATGGCTACACAACGGACCTCCAACCCAAAGGAATAGGAAGCACGGTCTTCAACTACAACGAAAAAGTAGGTTATTGGGTAAAGATACAGACGCCTCCCAGTGTAGAGTACCGTATTGTATGGACGGACCCCAATGATGTACAGTTTAGGTCTCAGGCAGTCACTGTAGTCCCCAAGATAGGTGAGAACTGGGGTATTGTCTTTGATTCTATAAACATCGCTGAGTCAACAGTGAAAAATAAGCTCGGTGTCTGGAAAGTTCAACTATATATCGATCATGAGTTGAAAAGTGAATCGCAGGTTCAGATAATCAGCTACGAAAATCTACTCTCAAACATACAGAATATTCAGAATCAAATAGCGGATATTGTTCAAGAGAAAGACTTGTTATTAGCACAGAACGCTGCTCTAGAGGTATCACTGCAGTCACTACAAGTCAATTATCAAGCATTACAGGCTCAGGCAGGCACTAGCTCAGACTACGAGAAGATACAACAGGATTATGATGCCCTTAAAGCTGACTACGATGCCTTAAAGGCTAATCAGGGAAGCACAAGAACCATGATGTATGCCGCCATCGTAGTGGCACTTGTCAGTGTCGTTGTCGCCGTCTACTTCGGCGCTATGAAGAAGTAACCTCCCCTTTTTCTTCTCTTTTTTGGAAACTCATATTACTTTCTAGGGTACACGATATTCGATTTGATTTGACCAAGATACTGGTACTTTATGATACATGGATGATGGCAGAAGCCATGGATATGTGGCGTGTTTCATTCCGTGAGGCACTCGGGGATGAGTTGAGTGATCACGATTTTGTCTACGTGGAGAACGCCGCGGGCTCATACAAGTGGTCTACTGATGTAGTTGACGGTGTTAAAGAGGCATATGGGAGCCCGGATGTGATCAAGAAGGCTATTCATGGCTGTGAGGTAGTAGTTTCGGGGTATGCTCCTTTCACCCGTGAGGTTATGGAGGCTTCTCCGAGTCTGAGCGTAATCGGTATCTCCAGAGGTGGCCCGGTGAACGTTGACCAGGGCTCTGCTACTGAGAAAGGCATCGTTGTCTTGAAAGCAGTAGGCAGGAACGCTGAGTCTGTAGCCGATCAGACCATGGGGTATATTTTATGCGAGTTAAGGCATATCGCGCAGAATAACTTGGAGCTCAAGACCGGTAAATATTTTGAAAAGCTAGGTGATATGGGGCGGTCTGGTTATCTCGGCTCATTTGAGTGGATGGAAGCCAACGGGAAGGTACTGGGTTTAATCGGTTATGGTCAGGTGGGCAGTCGTGTGGCTAAGAGAGCTAAAGCTTTCGACATGAAGGTAATTGTCTATGACCCGTTTATCGATGAACGGGTTCTTGTTGAGGAGGACTGTGAATCAGTTGACCTTGACACTGTTCTGGGCTTGTCTGATTTTATATCGATCCACGCTGGGCTTTCCCCTGATACTCATCATATGATTAACGCTGAGGCGTTCTCTAAGATGAAGAAGACCGCTGTGCTCGTGAACAGTGCCCGTGGAAGTATCGTTGATGAGAAAGCGCTGTATGATGCGCTTAAGAACGGCGTGATATCCTCCGCTGCATTAGATGTCGTGGAGGAAGACCCCATCAAGGCTGATAACCCCCTGCTTTCTCTCGAAAACATCACATTGACGCCTCACACCGCTGGACGAAGCCCTGACACTGAGATGCGTGGCTATAGACAGGTAGCCCAGCAAGTTGCACGGTATTTGCGTGGTGAATTGATACAGTCCATGTATGTCTCAAACAAAGCTGTTTTGAATAAGAGCGATTAATACCATGTCTTGCGACTCTTTTCTCGTTATTGACGCGGGTTCTGGTAGCGTCAAGTCTTTCTTTATCTCACCTCAGGGCGAGATACTGAAGCGTTCTGAAAGATACTGGGATCGTGACTCTTGGAAATGCCATGAGGCCTGGGCACTTATTATGGAATCAGTACACGAGTTGATGAAAGAGTCCAATGTAAATCTGCTGGGCGTTAGCAGCACAAGTATGCGTGAAGAATTTATACTACTAGACGAGTCCGGCGATGAGATCGGTTATCTTCTAAGCGATGAATCCGAGAAATATGGGTACAAGGTGCTTGATGAGTATGGAGAACGCATGTATAGAAGCTCTGGGCACTGGCCTGTACCCAACTGGATGGCTGGCGCTATTCTGCCTTGGCTAAGTGGCTCTCAGCCAAGATTGTTTGAACGGGTTTCATCGGTGCTTATGATAAGTGACTGGGTCAACTTCAAACTGAGCGGAGAGGCTGCGACTGAGGGAAGCAGCGCGTGTGAGACGAGTCTATTCAATATAGTGGATTATGATTGGGATTGGCGTATAATTGAATCACTAAGCTTACCCGCATCCATTTTTCCCAAGGTGCTGAAAAACAGCAGGGTAATAGGCTACATCAGCTCAGATATCTCTAGGCTTTCTGGTGTTCCTGAGGGGACTCCTGTGGTGATCGGAGGCGCTGATACTCAATGTGGTTTACTGGGTATGGGTACGTTCAAGGGCGAAGCAGCCGCAGTAGGAGGAACCACTACTCCTGTTCAGATGGTGATTGATAAACCAGTTTTCGACCCTGAGTGTCGAACATGGTCTAATAACTATCTGTTTGATGGACACTGGATTCTTGAGTCAAATGTAGGTTACACTGGGCGAGGAATTAGGTGGCTTCGAGACGAGTTCCTAAAAGAAGATTCCGGTTATTATGAATTGAATAAGGGCGCAGATAAGGTTCCAGTTGGATCAAATGGTCTCTTGGCTTATCTTGGACCTCATCTGTTTGACTCAGGCCCACCATATTGGCCTATGGATAAGCTCGGGAATTTACCCGTTGAGCCCACTGTTATGGGTAATCATAGGTTTGATGTCTCGGAGCTGGCTAGGGCTATTTTTGAGGCGAATTCTTACGCGGTCAAGGCTAATCTGGTTCAGTTGCAGGATATTTCTGGTCTGGAGTTCGAACAGTTGAGGTTCTGTGGCGGCAACTCTAGATCAGACCTGTGGATGCAGATTCAGGCAGATGTCCTTGGATTACCTGTTGTGGTTCCGCTTGTTCATGATGCCACCGCTATCGGTACTGCTATTTTAACGTCACTCGGCACCGGTTTCTATGGTGATGTTGATGAGGCTGTCGAGTGTATGGTTAAGACAGGTAGGGTTTACGAGCCTAGAACTGATGCTTCATCACTGTATGATGCTCATTACCGGCGATGGATGAGTACCCGGGAGAAACTGGGAAGACAGTAGTGGTATGGCTTTTATTCCATATCCCTTCTCTTTATGTGATTCCATTGTCAGATATCGAGCAATCGCTTCGTGAGAGATTATCCAAGGTAGGCAGACAGCTTTACGCTGATGGTTTAACCCATGACGCATCGGGAAATATCAGTGCACGGGTTCCTTGTACAGATACTTGTTTGATTAAGCCATCTGGATATAGGTTCTGTGATCTGGTGCCCGAGCATTTCCTGTTGGTTGATATTAATACTCGTGAGGTCTTGAAGGGGACAGCTAAACCCAGTATAGAGACTCCTTTTCACACCAAGCTATATCTTCAGTGGCCTGATGCAGGGGGAGTAGTGCATATTCACCCCAAGTACTGCACAATTCTGGCAACTCTCGGCATAGAGATAGTTCCAATGGGTCTTGAGCTCTACAATGCGCCTGCGTTGGCTAAGGGAATCCCCATCTCAAAGTTTGCAGCCCCGGGCTCCGAGGAGTTAGCTGATAATATGGTGACTGCTATGAGGGAACATGTCGCGTGTTTGATGCCTCATCATGGCAGCACTACCATCGGTAAGAGTATTGAGGAGGCTGCTCAGAACGCCAAGATATTGGAGATGTTGGCTCAGCTGCATTATGATGTGATGCTGGTGGGTGAACCCGAGTCGCTGCCTCAGTCGATGCTGGATATGCTCGTGAAGAGGGCAGCTGATAAGGGTTTACTGGTGTGATGATTTCTTCATCTCAGCCAGTTTATGGACCAGTGTCTCGCCTTTATCAAAGTCCTCGATGGGTTCTGCTTCTATTATCCCAGATTTTATCGCTGATTCTAGTATCTGTTTGCCTTTTTCGTTTCTGACGATTACTGTTGAGTATCCGTCTGGGCTTCCTACGTTTCCCACGGATATATCAGCGAACTCTGAAGTGAAGTCTTTGCATTGGGTGCAGCTGTTTCTGATTAGTGGTTTTACTTTGTCCAGCTTCGCTCTATGGAGCCTCTCCTCCCCTGCCCACGCATAGAATCTTCCGTTTTTTATCTCAAACTTCGTGACTCTACCGGGGTCAACCTCGTTCTCCTTGAGATATTTCATAAAGTCTGCATAGACGAATGTCTCCATACAGAATAACCCAATCTTCAGGGCGACCGCGTCAGCTATCTTCTTGTTTCTGAGTGGACCCATCGTTGCGAGGCTCAACCCCCGCATCTGGCACGTAGTGCCTACAACTGCGATCTTTTCCAGTTTTTCTTCCTTGACCGCTTTTTTCACTCCTACCAGGGATGGACTTGGAGTGTATTTTGACCCCGCAGCTTTGATGACCTCTTCCCTGCTCTTCGCCACAACTGGTGTGGGCACCCATATCTTATCCACTTCGAGCCCAGCGACGATTACAGCGTCTCCCCCATCCTTCAGAAACTGGGTAAGTAAAGCCGTTACTACTCCGCCGTCTTGGGCATGAGCCTGAATATTGCTTGAAGTGGTTTTCGCAGCGTACGCTTTCTGGTATACCCCGATTAATTGTTCTTCGGGTTTTCTTTTTCTTCCGAAGATTTTTTCCTCTAATGATTTCTCATCAAAGCTTGCACTCGGGCAGTTACCATAACATATCCCACACTCTATGCATTTTCCCACTAGCTCTGGTATAGTATCCACTAGTTTGATGACATTTACCGGGCATACTGCCTCACATGTTCCGCAACTGACACATAACCCCAAATCAATTATATCGGATTTTAAGTCGTTGAATGTCTTTTTTACCTGACTCAAATTGCTTCAAATAATATGAAATCTGTTAGCTTAACTATTTTTCCAATCAACAACTCATTTGTATGTTAAGTAAATACTGAAAACCTGTTTATATCTCTCAAATGCTCAAAGTTTTTATTGTGAAAACCCTTCTTTGATGAGTCTTGAAGGTGCTAGATATTTGAAGCTAGATGCGATATTTAGACCAAAATCCGTCGCCATCATAGGGGCTTCTAGCACTCCCGGTAAGGTTGGATACGTTTTAGCGAATAACCTTCTGAAGAGTGGATACGATAAGCCTGTATACCTTGTTAATGTGAGGGGTGGCGAGATTCTTGGTCAAGAGGCATACAAGTCTATTTCCGATATTCAGGGAGAAGTAGAATTAGCTGTTATTTCCATTCCTTCTGCATATGTTCTTGATACAGTCGTGGAGTGCGGCGAGAAAGGGGTCAAAGCACTCATAATTATCTCGGCTGGGTTCAAGGAGACCGGTCATGAGGGTGCTGAGTTAGAGAAAAAGATCGTTGAAGCTGCACATAAGTATGGTATGAGGGTTCAGGGGCCAAACTGCCTTGGAGCCATAAACACTCATGTTCCATATGATCTCAGCTTTGCATCGACACTGCCTAAGAAAGGTAGCATCGGATTCATTACTCAGAGCGGCGCATTGGGGACGGCTATTCTTGACTGGATTATCGCTGAGGAAATAGGCTTTGGCAGCATAATCAGTCTGGGTAACAAAGGGGACCTCGATGAAGTTGATTTTATCGAAGCGATGGCTGAGGATCCGAATATCGGGGTTATCTTACTGTATTTGGAGTCTATTGAACGTGGTAGAGAATTCATCAAGGTAGCCACTGAGGTAGTGAAGAAGAAACCCATCATGGTGGTCAAGGGTGGAACTAGCAGTGCCGGCGCGAAAGCCGCTGGAAGCCATACTGGTGCTCTTGTTGGTAGTTTCCTTTCTTATCAGAAGGCGTTTGATAAGGCTGGTGTTATTCTTAGTGAGAGTATGGAGGATCTCTTCAACTACGCTGTAGCGTTTACAGAGCAGAGTCTTCCTACTGATGAGGGTATAGCTATTGTCACGAATGCTGGTGGTCCTGGTATTCTCTCCACAGATTTGATTGATAGCCTCGGTTTGAAGATGGCTGCTCTGAGTGAAGAGACGAGGCAGTATTTGAAGAAGAATCTTCCAGCCGCCGCGTCTACAGGCAATCCTGTTGATATTCTTGGTGATGCATTGCCAGATCGATATGCAATAGCATTGGAAGCGGTCTTAAAGGACCCAAATGTTCACTCCGTGGTAGTTTTGTTGACGCCACAAGCCATGACGGACAGTCTGACTACAGCAAAGTATGTGGTTGAAATCTTACGGAAGTACTCCGAGAAGCCGGTTATCAGTGTCTTCATGGGTGGGAACTGGGTCAATAAGGCTGTAAAGTATCTGAAAGATAATGGTGTTCCTTGTTTTAATTTCCCTGAGAAGGGGATCAAGACTCTGAACGCGTTATATCAATATGCTCGTCACCTCAGGCTACCGGAGCTGGAGCCACCTGTATTCGATGATATTGACCGGGGTAGAGTTCGAGCCATATTTGATGTAGTCAAGAAGGATGGGCGAAAAGTATTATTTCCCCATGAGGCTGCACAGGTGATAAAGGCTTATGGTATTCCCGCTCCGGGTAGTGGTTTAGCCAAAACAGCTGATGAGGCGGTGAAGTATGCTGAAGAGATGGGGTATCCTGTGGTTATGAAGGTGGTTAGCCCAGAGATTATGCATAAGACCGATATCGGTGGCGTTGAGCTCAATCTCTCGAACGCCAACATGGCGAGGATCGCCTTCGAAGAGATTATGCGAAAGAGTAGGAAGGCACAGCCCTTGGCAAAGATCTATGGTGTCACTGTGGATAAGATGGTTCCAAAGGGGCGTGAGATGATTATAGGTATGAGTCGTGACCCTCAGTTTGGACCAATGGTGATGTTCGGGCTAGGAGGCATCTATGTAAACTATCTGAAGGACGTCGCGTTCAGGCTTGCGCCGATGAACATACGTGAGGCCCAACAGATGATGGAGGAGACCCGTTCATACAGCATGTTGAAGGGTGTACGTGGTGAGGCTCCCGCTGATATCGATAAGCTGCGTGAGGCGATTCTGCGTGTAGGTCACCTCGTTTGGGATTTCCCTGAGTTGAAGGATCTTGACATTAACCCGATCTTCGTTTATGAGGACGGTAAGGGCTGTAGTGCTCTTGATGTTAAGATAACTCTCAGCTAGTTTTTTACATATTTTACGGCTTCATCAAGGGTCATGGATGTGCCGTATTTTCTCTTAAAATAATGTGCTACGTTTCCTATGTCTCTAGATAGTATTTCCCCTGCGTTAGGATGCTTTGAGCTGATGTATTGAGGCCAGTCGATTATCCATGCTATGCTTTCATCATCAATGAGTATGTTGTATTCGCTGAGGTCGCTATGAATTATCCCTGCTTCGTATGCCTTTCTCATATTGTCCAGTATTTCATAGAGGAAAAGCATGGGATCTTCGAGGCTTATAATGTCTGATAGCTGTGTTCCTTTTATGTACTGCATCACTACGGTGTGGCGGTTCTGGTGGATGGGCTCTGGTACCTTTACTCCTGCCCTGTACATTTGTTGGAGTGCCTCGTACTCTGTCTCCGCCGCTAGTCTCGCTTGGTATAGCCACGATGAGTGTCTGCGGTCTGCGAGGTATTCGCGTTTTCGCTTGGTTTCCCTGAAGCTTGTCCTGCCAAGTCTATGGAATTTCACAGCCACTTTTTTCTCTTCTGGGGTTACTCCTTCGAATACGTCTGCTTCTTTTCCTACTCCGATTGATGGTCCTAGGTATTCCAGTACCTGGGCTTTAACCAAAGCGTTCAAGGCGAGAAGATCATATGCTGTGTAGTTCATGAGGTAGCCGAGGTAGGGGTCTCTTTCCCTGTAGATGAGCTCGTTCTTGTAGAGGGTGTCCAGTCTGTGGTCGATCTCGTTTACGTTGAGTCCGCTGAGCCTGAGCACCTCATCGTGGGGTACTATCTGGTGCTGGATCATTCCAAGCTCGATTGCTTGAAGGACCCTGAGATCATAATTTTCTAATCCGGGTAATGCTTGAGCTGCTTTCTCGGCTGATGACACAGGGAGAAGAAGGGGGTGGTTGCTTATATCACATGCAGTCTGTCCTTGAGTGCGATGGAGACTGGGACCCCTACGACGCCTGCTACCAGCATCTGGACCATGTTGAATGGAACTTCTACCATTGCTGCAGCGATGCCGTACATGAATACCTGTACTATGAAGTAGCCTCCCACCATCACTGCTCCTCCTGCGACCCATGCGATGATGGTTTTCTGGAGTGTTCTGCTCTCTTTTGGTCCAGCCAGTTTTCCCGCGACATAACCTTCTGCGCCCTTGATTACTGTGGTGAATATTACCCACGTGTACCAGCCTCCCAGCAGGTCTGCGAGCCCTGATCCTAGTCCACCTGCGAGTGCTCCGACGATCGGTCCGAAGGTGAGTGCTGTTGTCATGACGATTGCGTCGCCTAGGTTGAAGTATCCGCTGGTTGCGGGTATTGGGAATGCGAACATCAAGGTGGCTATGGTTGCGAGTGCCCCCATTACTCCGATGGCTGCTATCTGGCGTGTGTTTAGGGATGCCATGGGTATGTACAGTTATAACTGTAATATAAAATATTCTAGTTTAAACTATAGAGAAATATGAAATAGTAACTCGAAAAGTAATTCCTGAAGTTCCACTTCGTGTTGAATACGAGTTAACCGAAAAAGGAATAGACTTTGCAGAAACGATCCATAAAATGTGCGAATGGGTAGAAAGATGGTATTCCACAAGTAACTACAAACACAGCGTTTCCATAAATATTCCTGATGAAACCTAGAGACAGACTCGCACAACAAACAATTAAAGGAAGAGCCAGCATAGCTATCCGAGCATGACTTCTGCAACTACGATGTTGTTATGCCCACATATCCTCCCATACAGTTTACCATCAGATGCTGTCAGATATTTTTTCTCTAAATCCTCAGCGGTATGATGACTGACAAGACTGTATCCCCTCTCAGTAAGGAAGCTTTCGATTTCATTCTCCTTTATACCGTACTGGTATGGTTCACCGTTCTTTGCCACCCTGTCGACGATTTCTTTAGATCCGTAGAATGTTTTCCTGTCCTCAACTGCTGACCTGTAGATATATGTGAAGGCGATTCTGGTTCCCTTTCCTGAGTGATGCTTGATAAAAGCTAGTGTAGAGTCTATTGCCTCCTCTGTAAGGTACTCTGTGACGCCCTCCCAGATGAAGAGATTGCGTTTATCCTCCTGAAAGCCAGCATCCTTCAGCTTTTCTAGCAGGTCATCCGTGTTGAAGTCGATGGGCACATATCTAAGATTATCAGGAATCAAGACCCCACGCTCCTCCAGAAGCTCTCTCTTAATCCTTTGAGGCTCAGGCAGATCCAACTCAAAAACCACTGTATCCCCTATCATATCCGCAAACCTGTAAGACTGGGAGTCGAAGCCGGCCCCAAGGTTAATGATCTGGTCATAGTTTTCCTCCAGTGCCCCCCTGAACTGGTCATCCAAGAAGAATGTTCTAGCTACAACCCACTCATATGTGCCGGGAAGCATCCGCCTAACAATTGGCAG
>CAYUTB010000056.1:0-16401 GCA_964447425.1 uncultured Candidatus Bathyarchaeia archaeon | reverse complement strand
ACATCCCCCGAGACATACTCGCAGAGATACTCAAACAAAACATAATGAAACCTAACCCCACCAGCCTCATCCCGGCTGATGGAGTCAAAAACAGTGAGCAACTCAACGGGCTCAACCACTATATTGGTCTCCTCAAAGACCTCACGCCTAACTGCCTCAACCAAGGTCTCCCCCACCTCAACCACGCCCCCCGGAATGCCCCACATCCCCTTACGAGGCTCCTTGCCCCTCACAGCGAGCAATACGTGGTTGTCCTTCAACGTGATGGCTGCAACTCCCGGGATGGGGCGTGATGGGTACTCGCGGCTCAACAAGGGTTCCTCAAACGGAGTCGTATCCCATCTGTATCGCCTTGAGGTTGATATCCCTCATGGACTCCCTCATATTCGCATTAACAGCGTCCTTGAGCAGGTCAAGTCTGACCATCTCGCTTCTCTTCGCCAAGGCGCCCAGTATCACCATGTTGGCGACAATGGGGTTACCAAGGCTCTGAGCGATCTCACGAGCTGGGACCTTTATGATCTCCACATCGGTCCTGACATTTTCCGCTCGATCAAATACGCTGTCATCCACAAACACGATGGAGCCGGGTTTCGCGATTGGCAGATACTTCTTGAATGCGGGTAAACTCAGACATAGCAGCACATCGGTCTTCTCAAACTGCAGATCATTGATGATCGTGTCCGATACCATGATCTCTGCCCTGCAGCTGCCACCACGCGCCTCAGCCCCATAACTCCTGCTGAACATCACCTCATAGTCCTTCAAGAAGAGGGCGTTACTGAGGAAGGAACCCGAGGCTACTACTCCCTGCCCACCCGTGCCGCTGATCATTATACTCTGTTTCATTGCTCTGCCTCCTGTGCTCTGCGGATTATATCACGCAGGCTATCAGTTAGCTCTGGGCGGTTATTCTTCTCGAATAAACCAAGCTCGATCTTAGACTCAACGCTGTTAGCGACATATTTGACGCCCTCAAGCTTCTCAAGCCTACTCCTGAGGCTATACGGGTCACCCATCAACTTGATTACCTGCCCGAAGCCCATGTGGTCAACAATCTTTGCCTCACCCATGCCTTGAACACTCTTCAACGTATCATTGACGTTTTTTGATGGCACAGCGTAGACGTAATCCATCTTCTGGGCACGGTTTCTGATCACAGTACTCTCCATGAACATATCCAGGATACGTGGGGGAAGACTATCCAGTGGTCCCTTGAGGTTGAATATCCGCCTCTGCTGCGTCGGGCACTGACTCAGCACCTCTATGAAGCTGAATCCCTTATGCTGGATGGCCTCCTTGATGGCGTTGGTGAGCTCAATCACATGGTATGTGCTCCACTTGGCAACATAGCTCGCCCCCGCTGCTTTCACAAGCTGGGTGATATCAAATGGGAACTCGGGGTTTCCATAGGGGCTCGTCACAGTGGTCTCACCATGCATCGTGGTGGGTGCGATCTGTCCCCCCGTCATCGCGTAACTCATATTGTTAACCAGGATCACTTTAAGGTCGATGTTTCTACGGGCAGCGTGGATCAGATGATTTCCACCGATCCCAGCCCCATCACCGTCACCTGTGAAAATAACCGTGGTTAGATCCGGGTTATACGCCTTGGCTCCAGTGGCGAAGGCGATTGCTCTACCATGGGTCGTGTGCAGGGTATCACCATTGAAACTGGGGCTCGGAATCCACGCAGTACACCCGATACCGGAGACCGCGAGGATCTTATCCTGATCCAGCCCAAGGTCATCTATAGCACGTAGGAAGCAGTTGAGAATGATTCCTCCACCACAGCCTGGGCAGAAAGCCGTTGGCTGGCTTCTCACATACTTATCCCTGTAGTAAAATAGGTTCTTCACTGCTGTTCCCTCCTGATAGCTTCAAGAATCTCACGTGATAACGGTAATTGCCCACCCACCTTATGGAGTGATATTACCTTGGCTTTACCGCATACCACACGCTCAACCTCCCGAACTAGCTTACCTACATTCATCTCAACAACAATAATGCTATCCACCTGATCCGCCAGCTCCCGCACCGGTTCCTCTGGGAAAGGCCAGATGGTCTTCAACCTGTATAGCCCAGCCTTGATACCGGACTCCCGCGCCTTCTCCACAGCCTCCATGCTGGGACGGGCAGAAGCTCCGAAGCTCAATACAGCGACCTTCGCGTCATCAATATGCTCTGTGTGTATGTCTCTGATCTTTTGCTCAGCGTTCAGTATCTTATCCCTTATACGGTATATGATCTTCTGGTGATACTCTGGGGCGAAGTTACGCACCCCATCGGGTTTATGCGTCGAACCCGTGACGAGAAGCTTGTGCCCCTCACCGAAGGCAGGCATCTCAGGGACCCCGGATGGGTCATCGGTGCCCCATGGAGTACAATTCTTGCTCGAAGGTTTCTTCCGATTCAATACCTCGACCTTCTCAGGCACATTGAGCTTCTCCTCGATGTGACCGATCAAACCATCACTCATCAACATAACAGGCGTACGGTAGGTCTCGGCGAGGTTGAACGCCCTGACAGTGAGGTCAAACATCTCCTGAACGCTCCAAGGAGTAATGGCGATAACCTCGTAGTCACCGTGGGCACCATACTTTGCCTGATAGATATCCTGCTGACTGGGATCGGTGCTCTGACCAGTACTCGGACCGCTCCGCTGGACATTGACCAACACCAGAGGCGTCTCTGTCATGTGGGCATACCCGATGTTCTCCTGCATCAGATCGTATCCCGGTCCACTTGTTGCAGTCATGGATTTGGCTCCCGCCCAGGATGCGCCTATGATGCTGGCGATACTGGCTATCTCGTCCTCCATCTGCATGAAGACTCCACCAACCTTGGGTAATTCCAAGGCGAGGTGGTGGCTAATCTCACTAGCTGGCGTGATGGGGTATCCTGCGAAGAATCTGCACCCAGCCCTGATGGCGCCCTCGGCACAGGCAACATTGCCAAGCACAAGGTGTTTTCCTGGTTTAAGCATCAGCCAGTTCCTCCACGTTTATCGCAAAGTCTGGGCAATATCTCTCACACCATCTGCACCCAATACAGTTGCCTTCCACCATGGGCTTTGTGCCACCCAGCGCGGTTTTATTCTCTGACGCTTTCAATATTTTTCCTCCACGGGAATTGCATACGTGAACGCATAGAAGACAGCCCTTGCATTGGGTGTCGTCTATGGTTACTTTGAACTTTTTTGCCGTTTCCATACACCTCGAAACGATGAATCTGTGATCAATGTGGCTTCTGGGATAAAACAATAGGGTATGAGGGGGTTAGTACGTACTAACGGGTTAGTACTAACTAACCCCCCTAGGGTGGGATTTCGCATCTAAATTTTCTAACATCCGCGCCATAATGAGCGGCGAGCATGAAAGCTGCCTCCGCGTCTTTGCTGCATTCAGCCGCAAGAACACTAAATTGAATGCTTCTTACAGAAGAAATTCGTTTTAACTTGTTCAAATTATCCCAAAATTTGGGGCTCGCTTTTTCTCCCAAAAAGTCATAGACGATAATGTACGAATCATAATCATCTGCTGTACTCTGGGATTCATCGAGGAATTGTTCGGCGAGACTCTTAGTTCTCATGTTTTCAAGGGGTTAGTACGTACTAACCCCCTTTCAGTAAACTGTAAACACAACAAAAACATGAAAGTGACAGAGCAAAATTAGTAACCCAGTTTTCTAAGAACCAGATTCGCCACGCTGCTATCCTGAATCGCTATGCCCACGGACTTGAACACTGTAACAGTGTCTTCTGGTGTTCGACCCACCTTTTTACCGGACACAAGCTCCTTGAGTTCAGCGTAGACGTGGCTCCATGTGATGGCGCCTTCTTGGATTGGGATGAGTATGTCTCCTGCCTCGTGTTCGATGCCTTCCCTGTCATCAATCACTAGCTTGGACTCTGCTACTGTGGCTGTGTCAAGTTCTCTCCAGTCTGGGTAGAATGCCCCGATGGCGCTTACATGCACCTTTTCCTTCATCCACTCTCGTCTGAGCACCGGCCTAGGGCTCGTTGTCGCTGTCAGCACTATATCCGCGTCCCGGCAGGCTTCCTCACCTGACTCCGCGGGGATCACTTCTATGCCTAATTGTTTTGACATATCCTCTGCGAATTTTTTCCGTGCCTCAGGGTACAGGTCATAGACGTAGACTTTTTCTATGTCCCGCACTGTGCATGCTGCCCATGTCTGGGTCTTGCCCTGCACTCCCGCCCCGAATACAGCCGCTGTCTTCGCGTCTTTTGGAGCCAGGTATTTCGCCGCTACGCCTGTAATGGCGCCTGTCCTCATGGCTGTCAGGTATGTTGCATCCATGAATGCTTTTACCATGCCTGTCTCCGGGTCGTTTACCACGATCCACGCTGCTGTCGTAGGCAGGCCTTTCGATTTGTTGTCAGGGTATATGCTGATGATCTTTGTCGCCTGTGCGTTTAGCTCTGTGAGGTAGCTTGGCATGAAGCTGATGGATCCGTTGTGTTTTGGCACCATTATGGTGCTGCGGGGGGGTAGTACTACGTTTCCTTTGGCGTATTCCTTGAAGGCTTGTTCGATTGTCTCGATGGTTTCATGCATTGTTATGTTTTTGGCGATATCTGTGTCGCTGAGGAAAAGCATCTTGTTTCAACCAAAAAACGCCTTTACGGCAATAAAAATCCTCTCAGGACCCATTGAAAATCATCTATACATAGGATAATAATATAAGCCCAAAACAGGAAACATCTATACATCATCCATCAATATTAAATAAAGACGTAGAGGGATGCAGACATGAGTGGATTGCTGGACCGGTTAGTTGGTAAGAATGGGGAGGAGAAGGAACTCCAAAATGTCCGATACATCAAAGCTATACCGCTCAGGGCCTATGAGGACATCGACATCATAAAGGCTGAGGTCCGAGCAGGCAACATCGTGATTTGTAACGTTGCTCCTCTCGCAAAGACTAACATCGAGGATGTGAAGCGAGGTATCAATGAGCTCAACGATTACGCTAATATGGTTGAGGGGGATATCGCGCGTCTCGGTGAGGAAAGGGTGATAATAACACCCAAGAATATACAGATCTGGCGAAGTAAAGATTAGGCTAAGGCCACTGTGTCCAGTAGCCTCGGGCTGTGCCCTCTTATTCCACGTAGTTTTGATACGCTTCTTGCGAAGTGGTTGCATTTGCTCTCCTCGCCATGTACTACGTAGACGTTTCTCGGGCTTGGCTTGAGTCTCTTCACATAGTTCATCAGCTGTCTTCTGTCGCTGTGTCCGCTGAATCCTTGTACTGTGTGGGTGCTCATGGCGATGTTTATGATCTCCATCTTGCCATCGTTGCCGTATAGCTGGGCTGAGCCCATGCCTGACTGGATCCGTTGACCCATGGTGCCTGCTACCTGGTATGATACGAATATGAGTCCGTTGTTTTCATCTGGGGCTAATCGTTTGAAGTACTCCAAGACTGGTCCTCCCTCCATCATACCAGCGGTAGCCATGATTATGCAGGGACCTTTTTCGACTATCTCATCCCGCATGTCATGCTGTTTCACGACGGTGAAGTAGTCGCTCTCGAAGGGGTTGATGCCTTCTTTGAGTATCTGGTCCCTTACCTCGTGGCTCAGGTAGTCGGGGTAGGCTGTGTGTATTCCTGTTGCTTCGCTGATCATTCCCTCGATGTAGACGGGTACCTGTAGTAATCCTCCGCTGTTCATGTACTGGTTGATTACCATGAGTATCTCCTGTGCACGTCCTACCGCTGGGACCGGGATGAGTACCTTGCCTTTCTTGAGTATGTTGTTGCATATCTCGATGAATGAGCCCTCTGTCTCGTCGCGGCTCGGGGTGTTATTGTCTGGTCCACCGTAGGTTGCCTCCATTATGAGAGTCTCTACTCTCGGGAAATAGTTTGAGGCTGGTTGAAGCAGCGCTGTGGGTCCGTATTTGAAGTCTCCAGTATAGACGACGTTGTGCAATCCTTTCCCGATGTGGAGGTGTGATATTGATGATCCCAGTATGTGGCCGGCGTTATGCATTGTCAGTCTAATATCCGGGGAAATATCCGTCACCTCACCATATCCCAGTGGGATCGTGTGGAGTATGACCTCGCTGATATCCTCGGGGCTGTATGGTGGCACTTTGCCTTCCTTGTTTGTGACATCGATGTAGTCGCTCTGGAGGAGGGTCATTACGCTCGCCGTTGGCTCGCTGCAGTAAACCGGTCCCTGGTACCCGTACTTGTATAGGAATGGCAGGAATCCACAGTGGTCTAGGTGTGCGTGGCTGATTACCACAGCGTCGAGTCTGCTGAGGTCGAATTCATCTACGTCTAGCCTAGGATATGCGCTGATCGCGTTTTTGCTGCCGGGGTTGATCCCGCAGTCCATCAGTATCTCGCTCTCTCGTGTCTTCACTAGGATGGCTGAGCGGCCTACCTGTCTGCTGCTTCCGAGGAATGTGATTCTGACATCGCCGCTTTGCTGATATATGGGTCTGTAGATGGATTCCCCTGTTTCTCTGAGCACTTTTTCTCTTTCTTTGCTCTTGCTGTATAGGAATCCTCTGATCTGTCTGATGGTCATTGATGGAATTGGTGGGCTTCGCTTAAAGTTTGGGCTCCAATGTGTCTTCTGTACTATTTCCAGTACATTATTCCCGTTTTTCCCTATGGCGACGCCCGGTTTTTCAACCTCTAGCACAACTTCGCCTAGGGCAGGGTCAAAATACGCCTGAACGAGACCCGCTTCTTCTATAATATCCTTGATTATATGCTCTGCATTTAGCTCATTCATTCGCACAGATGGGTCGCTGCGGATCACGATTCTTTTCTTTATTATTCCCGCTATTTCTCCCACAATGTGGCTGTTTTCCTGCAGTATCTCTGGTTTCTGGCAATAAATGGCAAGTCGTGGCCCCTCAAACTCGATTCTGGTGATACCGACCATTGCTGGTATCTTGTCCAGTATTGCTTGCCTGATCTCGCTGTATGTTAGACCCTGTTGGTTTTCCATCTTTTACTTCAACTATTTAAAATCGCTTTTTTCTCCTCAAGAGAAAGTTCCCTGAAGCCCTTATCATCGATGACTGCTACATCGAAGCTGTCGCCGCTTGCAACATCTCGCTTCATGGCGCTGTCAACCGCCTTCACCACTACTCTGAGAGTGTCTTCTACTTTGCTGTCTTCCTTGAACTGTGCTTCCAATACACCATACGCGTAGGGGCTTCCTGAGCCTGTTGATACCATTTTTTCCTCGGTCAAGCTACCATATGGGTCCAGATTGTAGACATGGGGGCCTGTCTCATCGTATCCGCCTACGATTGCCTGCATTGGTAACGGTGCTCCTGCCTCCCTGTTGCTGAATAATAGGGTCTGTACGAGTCTCGCCGCACTCTGCACTGGCATGTGCCTGTTTTTCTCTAACTCGTATAGGCTTGCGTTTACTTTTAGTATCTCTACTACTCGTTGAGCTACTGCAACTCCGCCTGCTATGGTCATTGCGAGATAATCTGTTATCTGGTAGACCTTCTTGGCGTGTTTGCTTGCGATGAAATTTCCCATAGTTGCACGTGTGTCTGTCGCTAGTATGACGCCGTCGCTGCAGACGACTCCGACAGTTGTAGTGCCTTTAAGGATTCCTAGTTCCTTTGACATTGATTAATCTCCTATAAATAATACTAGAGGTATCCCTAGAAGGAAGACCAAGTACCTTAAAAAGGTCACTTTTTTAAAAACATTCCTGAATGGGCAAACATATTTGTACCTAAAGCAGTGTTTAAACGGTGTCAACAGAAGGTCTACAGTGATTTGGCTGAGTCAAAGACGAACTCTATTCATAGGATTGATTTACCGCGTGTAGTGCTTGTCGGTGAATCTGTACTAGAGAAACTTGGTTCAATATGCAGAGAGTTCGGTTACAGAAGCGCATTGATAGTAACGGGTGATACCACCTACCGTATTGCTGGCAGGAAAACCGAGGGTCTTCTGGAGGCTGAGGATATTGAGACCTTTTATACGTTGATCTCTAATGCGACGCGTGAGACCGTTGACTCTGTTAAGGCTGAGATTAATTCTACTGGTGCTGATGTGGTTCTCGGTATTGGCGGTGGTAGAAACATTGATATCGCCAAGCTCTCGGCTCATGAGACGGATAGATTCTTCATAAGTGTACCCACGGTAGCCAGTCATGATGGGATAGCCAGTAACCTTGCATCCATTAAAGGCGCTGAGCGCCCATATACCGTTGCGGCGGGTTCACCTATTGCCGTGGTTATGGATAGCAAGATCATTCAGGATTCGCCGTACAGGTTTACCGCTTCTGGGTGTGGCGATATGATCTGTAAAGCCGTTGAGGTCCGTGACTGGCGTCTAGCCCATAGAGAGAACAATGATTACTATGGTGGTTACGCTGGGAGTCTAAGCCTTATGAGCAGTCAGCACGTCATGGAACAGGCTCATGTCATCAGGAAGCGGACACAGGAAGGCATCAGAACCCTACTTGAAGCACTGGTCAGCTGCGGCGTAGCCATGAGTATAGCGGGAAGCAGTAAACCCACCAGTGGGTCGTGTCACCTTTTCAGTCACGCCTTGGATCAGATCGCCGAGAAACCAGCCCTCCATGGAGAGCAGTGCGGTGTCGGCAGCATCATGATGGCGAAGCTTCATGGCTTGAACTGGGAGGCTATCCGAGCCAGTCTGAAGACCATCGGCGCGCCTACTAACGCTGAGGAGCTCGGGATATCTGATAAAACCATTATTAAGGCTCTGCGGCTCGCCTGTGCTATAAGGCCAGATAGGTATACTATTTTGAGCAAGATTCATCTTGATGAAAAGATGTCTATTGAGCTCGCTGAGTCTACTGGTGTAATCTAAGGTCTATCTTGTGCTCAGATAATGGTGCCATAGTATCCTTGCGGCCACAGCTCTCCATGGGCTCCAGGCTAAGGCGATCTCATAGGCCCTGTCATTATCAGGGGCATCATCCAGACCCTTGACCTCCTTCAACGCCTTCAATAAGGCGAGGTCTCCTCTTGGCCAAACATCTGGTCTTCTCAAAACCATTAAAGAGTAGATCCCCGCTGTCCATGGTCCTATGCCGTTTAATGAGGTCAGTGTTTCGAGTACCTGTTCGTCTGGCATCGTGTTTAATGAATCGAGGTCTATGTGTTTTTCCTGTATTGCTTCTGCGAGGTTTCTGCAGTATTTTGTCTTCTGGCGGCTGAATCCTATCTTTTTTAGCTCTTCATCTGATAGGGTTAGGAAGCTCTCTGGGGTGAGTTTCTGCACTGTGTCTAGTAGTTTATCATACGTTGACTGGGCTGATGCGAGGGAGACCTGTTGTTCAAGAATGATCTTTAAGAGCGATGGGAAACCCGGGGCTCGTCCCCATATCGGTGGAGACCCATATTTGGATACTACGTCTCTGAGGTGTGGGTCTATCCTTGTTAGGTGTGTGATTCCCTCTTTTATCGTCTCCTCGTTGATGACCATCAAAGCATCATCTGTGGGGCTTTATTCAAATATAATTGCTCTTGCTGTCATTTCAGGTAAAACAACGGGTACCCAACATCATTTCGGGGTTAAAATCATCTTTATAATGACACTTTTGTATATGTTTGGATCAGAACGAGGCGTTTTTCAGGCTTCTTTTCCGTGAAGAGCTTATTTAACCGCTTAACAGTGGTACCCCCCCTCCCCCCTGTTAGCCGCTATTCTCGGTTGTGAAGATTTTATCCAAGCGTTAATGTTGAGGTGATTTCGCCAAATGATAGGTTCGAACCTCCGCTCCCAGCATAATGGCTTAAACCCTCTGTTTTTTATCAAGGTTATTTATATTAAATAATCTTTTTATTAACCACCGTGTCCATGAGAGTGAGATTCATACAGGTGACCATCAATTGACTAGCGTCCAGTTAAAAGTATCAGAGGCAAAACAGCAACGAGACGTAGGAAGAAGCATAGCGAGAATGGACTCAGAGACTATGAAAACTCTAGGTGTCACTGTAGGAGATGTTGTCCAGATCGAGGGAAAGAAGCCCACAGCTGCTAAAGCTTGGCCCGCCTACCCTGAGGATCAGGCTCTTGGGCTTATCCGGATCGATGGATTCATCAGGAAAAACTGCAGCGCCGCTATAAACGAGTTCGTTACTGTTACAAAGGCAGA
The DNA here is from genome assembly GCA_964447425.1 of uncultured Candidatus Bathyarchaeia archaeon. Classification (GTDB taxonomy): domain Archaea; phylum Thermoproteota; class Bathyarchaeia; order TCS64; family TCS64; genus RBG-16-57-9. The sequence goes on along the minus strand of CAYUTB010000056.1, from coordinate 6,254 downwards.
GGCTGAGTACGCTACCTCGGTGAAACTAGCGCCAGTCGATATCAGGATCAGCGTTGATAACGATTTCATAAGGTTCGTCAAGGACCGCCTCGTGGATAGACCCGCGACCCGTGGCGATACTTTGCTGATCATGATGCTTGGTCACAGTGTCCCATTTATGGTGGTGAACACAAGACCCAATGGGATAGTGAAGATAGCCCCCACCACAGAGATCAGTATAATGAGTGAGCCCGTGCCAGAGCTGGAGATGCCCAGCAAGACCACCTACGAGGACATCGGTGGCTTGGAGGAGGAGATCAGACGCATCCGCGAGATGGTAGAGCTACCGCTACGCCACCCCGAGATATTCCAGCGCTTGGGCATCGATCCACCAAAAGGCGTGCTGCTGCACGGTCCACCCGGCTGTGGAAAAACACTCCTAGCGAGGGCAGTAGCCAACGAGTCAGAGGCAAACTTCTACGCCATCAACGGACCCGAGATAATGAGCAAGTTCTACGGTGAATCCGAGGCAAGAATGCGCAAAATGTTCGAGGACGCAGAGAAGAACTCCCCAAGCATCCTATTCATAGACGAGATCGACGCCATCGCTCCCAAACGTAGCGAGGTAACGGGCGAGGTTGAGCGAAGAGTAGTCGCCCAGCTACTAGCCAGCATGGATGGTTTGAAGGGAAGGGGCCACATCATAGTCATAGGAGCCACAAACAGACCGGACGCCATAGATGAGGCGCTTAGAAGACCCGGAAGATTCGATAGAGAGATAGAACTGGGTATACCCGGAAGAGGTGGCAGATCAGATATTCTTCAGATACACACACGTGGAATGCCCCTCGCAGAAGATGTGAATCTAGAAAAAGTTGCGGATATCACCCACGGTTACACAGGCGCCGATTTGGAGGCCCTGAGCAGGGAATCCGCCATGAAAGCCCTGCGACGCTACCTGCCACAGATCAACCTTGAGGAGAAACGCATACCCCACGAGGTACTCGATGAGATGGAGGTAAATCAGCAGGACATCAGGGACGCCTTCAGGGAGATAACCCCAACTGCCATGCGTGAGGTGTACATTGAGTCACCAAACATCCACTGGGATGAAGTGGGTGGCTTAGAGAAGGTCAAGGAAAACCTCAGAGAAGCCGTTGAGTGGCCATTAAAGAACCCTGAGAGATTCACAAGAGTCGGTATAAATCCCCCCAAGGGAATACTGCTTCACGGTCCACCCGGCTGTGGAAAGACCCTGCTTGCACGAGTCGTCGCAACCGAGTCTGAAGCCAACTTCATCAGCGTCAGGGGACCGGAGATATTCAGTAAATGGGTGGGAGAATCCGAGAAAGCCATCAGGGAGATATTCAGAAAAGCACGTATGGCCGCTCCCAGCATAGTCTTCTTCGATGAGTTCGATGCACTGGTGCCCGCAAGGGGCTCCGCGGCTGATAGCCGAGTAACCGAGCGCGTCATCAGTCAGTTACTGACGGAGATCGATGGCTTAGTGAGCCTTCAGAACGTTGTTGTACTCGCAGCCACCAATAGACCCGATATCATTGACCCCGCTGTGCTTCGTCCGGGTAGATTCGATAGACGCGTGTATGTTCCGCCGCCGGATGAGGAGGCGCGGTTAAAGATACTCAAGATAAAGACGGAGACAATGCCTCTCGATGAGGGCGTCAGCCTTGAGTCGCTGGTCAAGAAGATGAATGGGTATAGTGGTGCAGACATAGACAGCGTAGTACGTGAAGCAGGCTTGAACGCTCTCAGGAGAAACCCTGACTCAGGCTCCGTCACATTAGGCGACTTTGAGTCAGCGATAAAAGAGATCTACCCCAGCATCACCCCCGAGATGGTGAACTGGTACGAGAACACACAGCAGAGACTCAGAGAGCAGGCAAAGCCACCGATAAACATAGCGTAGGTGAAGAAAAGAGATGGATGTAAAACTGATACCCGCGAAAGTCATGGAGCTTCTGGAGCGCAACGGCGCCCTCAAGTTCGATGACCTGTACAAGCGAGTCAAGAAATCACACAGCGGATTCACGGAGGAGAACCTGAACACCCTCCTCATGAAGATGGAGATACAGGGGCTAGTCAAGGTCTACAGGATACCCAGGGGTAAACGCAGGATAGAGCTAGCCTAGGTGACCCGATGTGGGTGTCCAACTAAGCGATATCGTGGATGCGCGTAAACTCAGCATAGATGAGCTTCAGGGAAGAACCGTTGCCTTCGACGGCAACAATATTCTCTATCAGTTTCTTTCAATAATCAGGGGTCAGGATGGTCAACCGCTGAAGGACCGTGAGGGCAGGATGACCAGCCACCTGAGTGGGTTGATGTACAGAAACAGCAACCTCATGGAGCAGGGGGTGAAGATCGCCTACGTTTTTGATGGGGTCCCCCACAGTTTTAAACGGGCTGTGCTTAAGAAGCGCCAAGCTACGCGTCAAGCAGCCAAGAAGCAGTACGAGAAAGCCATCGAGGAGGGGGATGAGCAGAAGGCGAGGCGTTTCGGTCAGCAATCAGTCGTAGCTACCACTGATATTATCGGTGAAGCCAAGAGGCTCTTATCCCTGATGGGTATTCCGTGGGTTCAAGCCCCCGGTGAGGGTGAGGCGCAGACAGCGTACATGGCGTCCAAGGGGACTGTGTGGGGAGCCGCGAGCCAAGACTTCGATAGCCTCCTATATGGAGCCCCTAGGCACATCCGTAACCTGAGTATTACGGGGCGACGTAAGCTTCCTCGAAAGAATGTTTACATAAAGATCGAGCCAGAGATTCTTGAGCTTGATAAGATTAAACGGGATCTGGGTTTGAATCAGAGTCAGTTAATAGACTTGGGGATTCTGGTTGGAACCGATTATAACCCGGGTGGTATCAAAGGAATCGGGCCCAAGACCGCCTTGAAACTCATCAAAGAACATGGCAGCCTTGAGGCAGCGCTTTCCCACATAAAGAACGTGGAGTTTCCTCACCCTGTTGAGGAGATAAAGGAGCTCTTCCTCAACCCTCGGACTACTGATGATTTTGTGCTTGAGTGGAGTAAGCCGGATGTCGCGGGGCTCCTCGGGTTCCTATGCGGTGAACATAACTTTAGCCAGCAACGCGTAATGAGTGCTGTGGAGAAGATGCAGAAGGGTATTGAGCAGAAAGGCCAGAAGACCACCCTCGACAGGTTCTTCGGCGTATAGTTAACCGTAAATAGTCTATGAGTTAACTTTTGACGATGAACCTCCAAGAGTTTTTCGAAAACGAGGTGAAACCTGCTCTCGGCTGTACCGAGCCCGGTGCGGTTGCATACGCGGCGTCTGCTGCCGCCAAATATCTAGACGCTAAGGTTGAACGGATACATATTGAGCTTTCAGGTAACGTATTCAAGAACGGTGTGAATGTAGGCGTACCCGGTACAGGTGGTGGAACAGGGAACCCCCTCGCAGCGGCGCTGGGTGCGTTTGCCGGTGACCCAGAGAAGGGGCTTCAATCACTTGATGGGATCACGATGGATGAGGTAATGAGGGCACAAGAACTCGTTGATGCAGGTTTTGTAACTCAGGAAGTTGTCCGAGGCGTTCCCAACGTCTACGCAAAGGTCGTTTTGATGTCAGGGGATAAGCGTGTTTCTGCGGTTATCTCGGGCAGACACGATAACCTGGTGGAGGTTACCCGTGGAGAAGAGATTGTTTATAGTAAAGGTGTCTCAGAAGAAGGGAATGGTAATGTGGTCTCATATGAGGATGAATTGGCTCAGCTTGATATGACCGCATTATGGCGGTATGCCTCAAGTATCACTGATGAGGTCGCTGATTCCCTGCTTAAAGGCGCTGAGATGAATCTTACCATCGCGAGGAATGGGCTCGCTGAGCCATGGGGTCTGGGTGTCGGTTATCATATCCACAGGATGAACTCTGAGGATTTGCTATACAGGATTAAGGCATATTCTGGTGCAGCGGCGGATGTACGGATGGGTGGAGGTTCATGGCCTGTTATGAGTAGCGCTGGGAGCGGAAACCATGGTATCACAGCTATACTGCCACCGGTGTTGTATGCGGAGGCATATGATAGCACTGAGAGGGAGCTGGCTGAGGCGCTTGCCTTGAGCCACTTGGTGACTCGATTCATCAAGGTCTACACTGGGCTTCTTACGCCTGTCTGTGGCTGCGCCGTCGCCGCGGGGGCGGGAGCCGCTGCCGCTATCGTGAAACTGGCTCATGGTTCCCCACAGCAAGCTGATGTGGCTGTTGCTAGCTTGATCGCCTCAGTCATGGGGATGACCTGTGACGGCGGTAAAGGTAGCTGTGCCCTCAAGGTCTCAACCGCGGCTGGGGAGGCTTATCTCTACGCGATGCTCGCCTTGATGGGCGGTGGTTTGAACAAGACACAGGGCGTGTTGAAGCCAGACCTCAGATACGTGGCTGAGATTCTCGGCGAGATCAGTGAGAGGGGACTATCCGGGATGGATGAGGCGGTTCTGCGTATTATTCAACGGGTTTAACCCATTGAATTATACATAGCCGTCTCTCATCTGTTTATGAAAAGGCATGAAAGTTTTAGCTATTCAGACGAGTCCAAACAAAGATGGTTTGACCGCGGAGACCGCCAAGAGAGCCTTGAAGGGCGCTGAGGCGGCTGGTTATGAGGTTGAGTTAGTGAACCTGAATGACTTGGTGATAAAGAAATGCAAGGCGTGTGATGGTGGCTGGGGGCAGTGCCGCGGCGAGGGAACCTGTATACTTGAGGATGATTTCGCTTGGTTGGTCGATAAGATGCTTGAGGCTGATGGCTTGGTTTTCACTACTCCGGTTTACTGGCATGATATAAGTGAGTCTGCGAAGACGTTCCTCGACCGTGTGAGGCGGGTGGAGACTCATCATGGTTTCAAGCGGTATGGTGAGAAACCGTACATCGGCATAGCTTGTGCTGGTGGTAGCGGTAACGGTGCTGCGCGAGCCCTTTACCTGTTAGAAGAGTATCTGAAGAGGATCGGTTTCAAGAACTATGACCTTGTGACGGTGACTCAGGTTAACCGCGCCCATAAGCTGTCTATGCTTGAAGAGGCTGGTAAGAACCTCTTCGGGTAAACCATCCTTATTTTAATATCCGGTGCCCTATTCTGAGTGTATATGCCCATTGAAAACTATACGTTGCCCGGGGAGAAGATACTGTTCTGGAGCGATTTTCAGGTAACGTATCAGGAGGCTAAGTACAAGGTGTATATCACCAATCTACGCCTGCTGCTCTACAATGAGTCTGGGCTGGTGTTCAAGAAGGAGGAGATTATCACGGAGAACTTCCGCCAGATCACTGGTCTCCAGTTCTCCGAGCAGGGCAACATAAACAAGAAGGGGATCTTCAAGTTCAGCAGCAACAAGGGTGAGGTGCAGCTTGAGGGTCCAGTTAATGGGATGAGGGGGCTCTTCAAGGCGATCCAGAAACAGACCATCGACCCGTATCCTTCGAATCCCCTTAATGACCCTGATTACAAGTAACCGAGTGTTATATATCCGGTAAAATAACCCTTAATTATGGTTAAGCCAAACAAGGTTTTCATCTCCATCGATATGGAGGGAATCAGCACTATAGTTGACTGGGTGGAAGTAGACCGTAATAACAGCGAGTACGCTTTTGCGCGGAAGATTATGGCTCAGGATCTGAACGCAGCCATCGAGGGAGCCCTTGAGGCTGGCGCGAAAGAGATAGTTGTATCAGATGCCCATGGTGGTATGAGGAACCTCAGACCCGAGGAAGTAAACGAGGCGGCTTATCTGATTAGGGGCTCTCCGAAGCCAAACAGCATGATGGAGGGGATAGCCGAGGGAGGCTATGACGCAGCCATGTATGTTGGGTATCATAGTATGAAGGGGACTCAGAATGGGGTATGCGCTCACACTATCTCGGGAAGTGCGGTTCAGGCGGTCTATGTTAATGGGCGAGAAACCGGGGAATTTGGGTTGAACAGCGCCCTCGCGGGGTATTATGGTGTGCCTTCGGTGTTCCTCGCTGGTGATTATGCTGCAACGCAGGAGGCTGAGGCATTCGTGTCAGGTATCACAACGGCTGCTGTTAAGTGGGCTTCTGGGCGCTACGCAGCAAAGTGTCTGCACCCCAAGGAGGCAGCCAAGCTCATCAAGGCAAAGGCGAAGGAGGCGTTAACAAAGACTTATCCTGCGCCGAGGGTGGTTGCTCCTCCTGTTGAGATTAAGGTGGAGTTCGCTAACGCTGTTATGGCTGATGTGGTCTCGTTGATCCCCAGCTTTGAACGCGTAAATGG
>CAYUTB010000055.1:0-16715 GCA_964447425.1 uncultured Candidatus Bathyarchaeia archaeon | reverse complement strand
GCATGGCTTAGTCCCACCTCGATAGCAGTGGGGTCCGACGGGATCAATCGGAATGTAATTTGATCGCAATCGTAGTTAATTTATTTTAGAATTAAGCGAGGAAACTTTCCTGCTCGACCCTTATCAGACACGAAGACATTCCTGTCTTTGTTCGCGTCTTCATACATTTACCCGCTACTGGAGCCCGATCCATCATCCTGAGGCAAACGCCTTTGTCAGACCGGAGCCGCCGACTATGAGCGGATGCGATTTCTCGCACCACCCCTACCACACTGTATGAATAAAAACGTTACTCTTTTCGATGCGAAAGGTATAATAAGGAATGTTTTACCCCGCAACGCCGATTTTTTTGATTTATTGTCAGGTATTGGTGAGACATTCTTTGGTTGTGAAAGTCGAAAAACGGTTGGGCTTTCTGGAGAAAATAGTCACGGGGCTTCTTCAGAAATAGGAGAATTCGGGGTTTTTTTGTGTTTTACCCTTTCTAGCTCTTCAAGTAAAAACAGCTCATATTTCTCCTCAAATCTGCGTTGCACCCCCTCAGATCTATTTGTTACCTTCTCCCAAGCCGTTGCAGAAACGTTGCTAATTCGGTCTATAGCTTCATCTGCTAGAAATTTACCTGCAGCGAACATGGATAACCCCAGTTTGTTTGTGAGGGTTAATTGACCTTCAAGCTCATCTTGAAATTCATCTTTTTTTGAGAGCTCATTTTGACCATCAGGAGTTATAATGAATTTACCGCCATCGAGTTCTTCGATTAACCCATCGCGAACCAGCCTTCCGAGTAGGGGATAAATTAATCCAGGCGAGGGAGCCCAATCACCATCGCTGCGTTTAATGGATTCGTCGATAATGTCCTTACCTGTTAACTCGTTTTCTGATAACAGATAAAGCACATAATACCGCGTAAATCCTCTTGGTACTTTTCCGGGGGATTGTGACACACCATTTCACCTGTCTATTCGCGTTACTATAAAGTTAGAGGAATATAAGCATATCACTAGTGATATGAGGGGTTTTATTTACTGATGGCTTTTAAAATTACATCCAATGACAATAATAATAATCAAGAAGGAAGAAAATTACCACATTAATTAAATAATCGCACTGAAAATGTCTATGTGATTTAAATTGTACAATATAGAGTCAACGCCCGACATTAGTCTAGGAGACGAGCTCATAGTTTTGGTATTAAAAGGAAAAGGCGATAGCATAATCAGCCGAATGAAAGATGGCAGAGTCATTTTATTTAATAGAGAAAATGTCCTATTCAATGAACTGGAACCCGGTATGACTGTTTTATCCAAGGTCAGTTTCATAGCTCAGAACTATATAATAGTGGATCCAGTTTCACCTCCGCAGAGGGGAGTAGACGCGATCAAACTGGGGCTGCAGATGGTTACAGAGACAGAGAACTGGGAAAACGCGATAATTGCAAACGCGTTATTACACATAATTGAGATACTTGAGGAAGCCTAACCCATCTTTTATAATAACTAATAACTATAAGTAAATGCCCCTTTAAAATGGGGTTAAAAATAGCGAATCTACTGGGGGTTTTATTCCAGATGTTTTCTGGGGTAATATTACTCTACGCAGTCAATAACCTGTATCTCATATGGTCGACTAGAAAATATGAGAACACGGTCTCAGATGTGTTAATAGAATTTCCAAAGGTGTCAGTGCAATTGCCCATATATAATGAGAAGGAGGTCGTCTCAAGGCTCATTGACGCGATATCGGATATGAGGTGGCCAAGAGAATCTTTTGAAATTATAATTCTTGACGATAGTGACGATGAAACGAGCAGGGTAATCGATGAAAAAGTAGTGCAAAACCAACTGGACATCAAGGTTCTGAGAAGAGAAAATAGGTCTGGATTTAAAGCAGGGGCTCTGCAAACAGGGTTACTTCAAACAGAGGCGAAGTATATTGCTATTTTTGACGCGGATTTCCTCCCGGAGAGAGAGTTTCTAAATCAGGTAATCCCTGAGTTGGAACGCGATGAGAGAATTGGGCTAGTTCAGACTAGGTGGGGACACATAAATCAGGGTTATAATCAATTAACTAGGGCGATCTCACTGGCGCTGGACTGGCACCATCATATTGAACAGGTGGGGAGAAACGCCTCAAATCTATTTATTAACTTCAATGGCAGTTGCGGGGTAATAAGAAGATCAGCGTTGCTTGAAGCCGGAGGGTGGAGCTCCGATACATTATCTGAGGATTTGGATATTAGCTACCGAATCCAGATGAGGCATTGGAAAGCAGTATACAAAGAAGATGTCATTGTCCCCGGAGAGGTCCCCCCCAACATTAACGATTATCGAGATCAACAACAGAGATGGGCAAGAGGAAGCATACAATGCAGTCGGATGCTGCTGGGAAGGGTGTTGAGGAGTGATGTCGGGTTAAAACAGAAGATCCAAGCGATCCTTCACCTGAACGGCTATTCAGTTTATCTCTGGACAATACTATTATTGTTAATATCAGTCCCAGCGCTAATACTTGAGAAAACCACAAAAGAGACAGCCCTCAACTCACTCGGAGTAATCGGACTAATAGGGATAATAAGCCAAATCGCAATCTTCGGGGTTCTGTGGAGAACAAAACAAGGCTCATCAGTAAATTTTTGCAAGGATTTTCTGTTTCTATTCATAACCAGCATAGGGTTAAGCCTAGATTGCAGTATTGCTGTGCTCCAAGGGCTGCTCAAAAAGGGAGGTAATTTCCTGAGAACACCAAAATATAATATTATTACAGAGGAGATGAAATTATTAAAAAAACATCAAATAATCAATAAAAAGGTACTAGTCCCAGAGATAATAATTACGGCTTATACAGTCATCGGAGTTATACTCGCAGCTTCAAACCATAGCTGGGGAATATTAACATATCTAAGCCTGCACATGGTTGGATTCATAACAATAATATTGCTATCAATAAAACCGGACTTATTTTAAGCCCAAGATTATCCTAACGAAACTATCTATGAACCCTATGGCGTCTCCTGCGTTAAACTTTGAGGAACCCTCTGCACGTTCAAAAAAAGTGATGGGCACCTCAGCGACGCTTTGATTAATCTTTAATGCTTTGTACAGGCTCTCAAATTGGAAATCCCATTTATCGCAAAAAACCTGAGGCATCACAGCCTCCCAGGTTGAGCGTCTATATACTCGATACCCGCTTGTCCAATCAAAAATGCGTTTTCTAACTATTTTCCTGATAAATAAATTTGTAAATACGCTTAGAAAATCCCTCACCAATCCTCTGCCAATTATTTTTCCCTCAGGGCAGAGACGGCTTCCAATCACAATATCATAGTCTACAGAGTGCCTTATCATACTGGGAAGATAACTTGGGTCATGGCTTAGATCGCTATCAATAGAAACAATAAGATCTCCGCGGGTTAGGTGAAACCCATCCTTGTAAGCGGTTCCGAGACCCATCTTCATTGGACGGTGTAAGACCTTGATATTCTCATGTTTTTTCGACAATTCGTCTGCAAGTTGACCTGTACCGTCTGGACTATTATCATCAACAATGATTATTTCGTGAGGGTAATCTTTTAATGCGAAATGAATTTTCTCTATGTTGGTTTCCAGGGTCTTTTTTTCATTAAATACAGGGGCAATAACTGATATAGTGGGATTCACGGTGTTCTCATGAGTTTTCAGTGGAAATTGAGATAAGATTACAGTTCAAGAAATTTCATCTAATCGGTAACAGATCTAGAAAAACTTCAGCCTAAGACTGAAAAGAATGAAGTGATAGAACACAAGATTAAGCCAAATATACCGAGTTCTAGAATTCGGTGTAGACAATTCGCATCGGCATTATTCACATGGGCTTCTTCTACAGCGGTGGCGGAGAAAGAACAGTACTAAATCAAGCCAAGGGACTTGAGAAAAAAGGACACCAAGTAAAGGTATACACGCCAATAATCGAGGAAAATTGCTTCCCAGAGCTAAGAAAAGACATCGAAGTAATCCAAATATCGAACAAGATCCCTGAAAGCACTCCATTCAAAACTGCGTTAAAAATGATTGAATCGAGTTTGCGGGTACCTATAAAAGAATTCAGGGATAGAGACATCCTGATAGCTCACGGTCAGCCAAGTAACTGGATAGCCTATCAGGTTTCGAAAAAGACAGCCATCCCATATATATCATATCTACATCAAGCAAACAGGTTTCTTCATCCTAGAGAAATTGATCAAAAAACAGGTTGGAGTACAGATCCAAGCCTAGCACTACTCAACACACTCCACAAAAATAACGCAGTAATAAGCAAACTCGATAACTTATCCATCACAACGTCAAGAATAATCCTGACAAACTCCAACTGGATAAGAGGCAAAATACTTCAAGCATACCAAAAAAACTCAGTGATATGCTACCCGGGAGTCGATAAAGAAAAATTCAACCCCAGCAAAAAGAAGCCAGAAAACAAAATCCTAACAACAAACAGGCATATTCCACAGAAAAGAATAGACTATTTGATAAAATGTGTTAAACAAATCTCGGCAGAATATCCTGAAATAGAGTGCATCATTACTGGTGAAACAACGTCCCATACAAGGGAACTGAAAGAAATAACATCTAAACTGGGGTTAGAGAAAAACGTCACCTTCACGGGCAAGCTATCATCAGAACAACTAGTATCCACATATCAGAGCGCATACACATATGGATATACATCACCGGAAGAAGACTTTGGACTGGGCCCCCTTGAAGCCGCAGCCTGCAACGTACCATCCATCGTATGGGACTATGCAGGCCCAAGAGAGACAGTAATCAACGGAAAAACAGGATACAGGATAAGACCATATGATTTAGATGAGATGGCAAAAAAACACATTCAACTACTAGGAGACCCAGACTTGAGAGAAAAACTGGGAAAAAACGCACGCAAACACATCGAAAACCGGTTTACATGGGAAACTCACTGCAACCGATTGGAACAGGTAATGGAAAAAGTCCTAAACTGTTAAAGATATTTGGTATAATTGTAACCCAAAGACACACTACCTAGTAGTATTATTGTTTATTAAAGTTTACAGTTATATTAAACTGGGAAACGCAATGAATAAACCCAAAAAACAAACATCATTAATCGTTATCGCAATACTGCTACTTTCAACAATACTAAGCATAACCACAGTACAGGCCGTAGAACCTCAACCAGTTCTAGGTCAAGAGACCTATCAGACAATAGAAGGAGTTCTAGATAGCGATACATACATCCTCTACCCATACGACGAGATCAACGTCGATATCGGGTTCTCCAAATATGGAGAGATGATAGACGGAGACACAGAAATCGGACTATCATACAAGGGAATAGATGTATTCGCCAACCCAGCCGTACCCAAGGAACTCTGGTGCAGCGGATGGATAATGGACATCCACTACACAGAAGGAGGATACTTGAGAAACGTCTGGGCATACGCTCTCTTCTCTGACCGAACCGTCTCGGGAATTGAGGGAGACTGGCAGAACGGACAAATCACGAGAGACGCAAGCGACCCATCCGATACGCATGGTGGACGCAGGACAAACGGATACGCCGAGACAGAGGACATCAAACAAATCTATGATGGACCACGCGAGGCAATCTACCTCCTGCAGACACGCATCTATGATAAAGATCCCATAGATGGCGGCACCCCACTGGTGGAACTAACCATCCAGCTAGTCTACAACAAGGTGATGAAACAGGTCACAGAGATCAAAGACGTAAAACGGATCGACAACAACAAGATGAAAGGCCCATTCCAGATAGAATTCAGCCAAAGAGCCGAATGGGACATAGGGCTATCATCCGACAGCCAATCCTACGCAGAGTTCTACAGTGACCTACCAACAAAGTACTACAAACACCCCTTCTACTACCCAGAGGGCGATGTCCCAGTAACATATGACCTATGCCAGATAATCGACGAGGAAGACCTAGTCGGATACGCAGCATTCTGGCCACAACTCATATCCAAGTGGGTCACAAACGCCGAAGAGGTAAGAAGATACGGGGAAGACGTAGATGTACCATGCCTCCTCTCAACAATGGAGACCTTTGAACACCGAGTAGAACTACCAACTAGCGCAGACCAGCTGGTAGACCCCAGCATCTACTACAACGACTTAACCGGGGAAATAGTAATCCTCCTACCAAAGGAACCCGTATCCTACCCGAGAGGTCTCGGAGAATGGGATAACTCCCCATGGGTATTCAAACAGGATAACACAGGGGACTTCGCCAAGATGCTCATGCAGTGCGGTAGCACACCCGGATCATGGAGATGGGAGCCAATGCAACCACCGTACGGAGCAGTAGTAATCAAACCATTCCAATGGCAATGGGGAGACGAATTCTGCGTCGTATTCAAACGAGTAATGGAAGGACACACACCCCAGACCTCAACAGCAGCAGAGTGCATGGAGCCAATGTTCCAGCCAGCAGACCAAGTGGAAACCCTCGGTATGTACAACGAGCCAGACACACCATACGTATTTGCCGAATGGGACTTCGACCTAGACTTTGACCACCCAGAAAACAGCACACACCAGTTCCGATGCGTAAGCATCTACGGGCTAACAGACAACAACAACGCACTAGACCCGAATAAAGACCAAGGTATGTTCAGGATCGACAAGGAAGTCATCTACCAGCTCAATGAGGTACTCAACCCATGGGACCTCAAAGAAGCAGCCAACCAAGACACATTCAGGTGGGCACAGAAAGGTGGAATAACAAACACAATAACCCTCACAAGCCACCTCTACGACAAGTACGGCAACCCAAGAGACTGCCTCGAAGGAGAACACATAATATGGACTCCAGCGAAATGGGGCTACTACTGCAACGACAGCGAAAAGGTAATCCTCTACAGCGCAACAGAGGCAAGACTCCTTACACGCCCAGAGGAATACACAGTAACAGGAGACACCATAAACATACTAGTCAGCACAAGCGGGTACACCCACTACAAGGTACTATACACAACAAAGCTGTGTAGCGACGCAGATTGGCATGACGGAAGATGGGAGTGGACCATAATCGGCGAGAACAGCCACGCAAGCGACAGCCTAGGATCAGCCATGCTGACCTCTGCGTGGGGCGACTGGAAGAACAAGGAAACATGGCTAACAGGCCTCGACATCCAATCCAAGGAGATAGGGCCAACAATCCCATGGACAATGTGTTCATTCGACACCGCACTCACACCGGACAGGCTTAACTACCAGTACGACTATGTGGCGGGCGACCACCGCTCAGCTTTCAGGGACGACTGGTGCACGCCAGATGACTGGGATAAGAGCACAACGATACACCCATACGCGGTATCCAGCAGCGGCATCGCAATAGTAGGTGGACCCATCGCCAGCCAGGCAGCGGAGTACTTCAACGACTTCACGGACGCGCTCATATTCACGGGTTACGGTGAGGGATTCTACGCACCGGGATGCTGGGCCAGAACAACCCAGGACCACTACCAGGGAAAAACCCTAGTCAACGTACCCGATGACGAGCTATGGTACAGCAGCCCCACAACAGGCGACGACGTAGGATACGCCATAGTAAGCACATACAAGGACCTCAACGAGACCGTCGGCTTCCTAGTCTACGGATACACTGCAGAGGACACCTACTACACATGCTACGCCCTACGAGGAGGCTTACTCCCATGGCTACAGCAGCTGCAATGCGGCACAACCACCATAATCCTAGAGATCGACTACAGCGACCTCCACCCAGTGGGCTTCCACGTCAAGGAGTGCCTAGGAACAATAACAGAGTGCACGGGGTTCGAGACCAACTTCAAGGACATGGAGTACAGTAGCAACCTCGAAACCGCTAAGACAGCCGTTGAATCAGAAGCGATGAGCTTGGGAATATGCTACAAGCTAGTAAACATCGAATGGTGCGCACAACTACACCCAGACCCATAAACCCCCCTTTTCTATCCTTTTTTTCATCAACCATCGCAGAGGTAAAATCATGGATCAACAGATCAACCCATGTGAAGGAACATGGATGAATCCGCGAAAGAATACATAGCGATGGCGAAGGAGACAGCCAGAAGCATCTGGGGAGAAGAAGAAGCTGAAAAGATGAGCCAACAAATCGAAGCCACGGCATCCGCTGCGTGGAGAATCTGGCAGACTGAGCTAAGCCCAATGAGGGAACCAGCTACAAGGCTAAGACACAGGGAACAAAAATGAAGCCATACATGATGAGCCTCACTGAGGCAGCAGACGCCATCCGGGGTGGAGAGCTAACCCCAAGGATGCTCGCAGAGTCCCTGCTGGAACGGCTCGCTGACATCGAGCCAATGATCCATGCATGGGTAACCATCGACGGGGAGAAGGTGCTGAGAGAAGCAGAGAAAGCTGAGACGAATAGCAGGCTCCACGGAGTACCCATCGGAATCAAGGACATCTATTACACCGCTGGAATGAGGACCACCATGGGGTCGCCTATCTTCAATGACTTCATACCAGAAACCGACGCCTGGATAGTCAAACGGATCAAAGAAGAGGGAGCCATAGTACTCGGCAAGACCGAGACCACGGAGTTCGCGGTACACGACCCAGCCCCCACGAGAAACCCATGGAACACAAACCACACACCGGGAGGCTCAAGCAGCGGATCAGCTGCAGCAGTAGCATCAGGCATGTGCCCCGCCGCCTTCGGAAGCCAGACAGGTGGCTCAGTGATAAGACCAGCCAGCTACTGCGGCATCGTCGGGGTAAAACCAACCTACGACCTGCTAAGCAGAGAAGGAATATACCCCCTCAGCTGGAGCCTGGACCACGTAGGCTATATGACTCGGACAGTCGAGGACGCCCACCTATTGCTGGGCGCATTAACTGGAAACCAGAAAAAATGGGTAAAAAGAGAGAAACCGCCACGTATCGGGATGCTAGGCGGATACTTTAAGGAAAACGCCTCGGAGCAGGTCTGGACAGGCTTCGAGAAGACGGCGGCCAAGCTATGGGGAGAGGGCGCGGATATAATCAACGCAGAATTGCCCCAGAGCTTCAGCCACGCCCCCGACGTACACAGAATCATCATGAGTGTGGAGACAGCTGCAGTACATGAGGATCTATTTAGGATGAGGAGAGACGAATACGGTGAATATATTCAGGGATTCATATCATCAGGGCTACTGGTCCCAGCTACAGTCTACCTGAGGGCACAGAGGATAAGGGCAGAGATAATCGAGGATATAATCAGAGTCATCAGCGAGTATGACTGCGTGATATGTCCATCAACCGTGGATACAGCGCCGAAGGGGCTGGAGTGGACGGGGAGCCCAGCCTTCAACGCCCCATGGAGCCTCACAGGGCTACCATCCATAACAGTGCCCATGGGGCTCTCAGAGGAAAAACTCCCCCTTGGGCTCCAGATAATAGGACTGCCATACAGTGAGTGGGAAACGCTGAGCATCGCGGGCTGGTGTGAGGAGAAACTGGGTTTCGGAAAAGACCCGAAAGACCCCGTGACCACAATGGATTAAATGGTCTTTATCTTCTCCCCATTCATGGTAGCGACAACCTCTACGAGGTCCGCAACCCCACTGCTCTTTATCTTCCGACCCATAACCTCCTCGATCTGAAAGATCCCCGCGGGGTTCTCCATGGTCACCTGTATCGAGACAGGTTTTTCGGCACCTTTCTCGATCTCGACGCTTTTTATCGCCTGAGCAGAGATAGAGTGGATATCATATTTCCCGGCTAGATATGGGACCCGGCTACGCCCCTCAGCCATATCGGTGCCATCAGCGATAGTCACAGCACCTGCCTCGACGCTGAGACAGCTAACAGAGTCATCGGAGCTAAAAATGGTGTGAAGTACCTCGCATTTGATTCTGTAGGCAAGTTCATGGTCATCATGGTAGACGCGGTTGAGCAATCGTTCAAGGGGATTCATGGCAAGTATGATACTGTTCTGCTCGTGGTTGACGCGGTGAATCGCGTTACCTAGATCATGGAGATAGGCCCCCAGTAGCACTATCAGTTGTGCATCGTCATAGCCACATACACCGTTTGCGACGCTGCTAGGCTCAACCCTCGTGGTTAAAAGATGGAATATCTCAAGGGCGCTTCCCGCGATGATCTTCGCGTGAACCGGTCCGTGATCATTGTACCCGAGTCTCTTAACCGCCATAATATTAGCCATTTTCAGATAGCTCTGAATCTCGATGTCTTCCTGAATCAGATTAAATGCCTTGCTGAGAAGCGGGGAATCTAGGTGACTGTGGATAAGACGGCTTGATACAAGTACCATACATCGATTAAAGCAAAGTGGCTTAAAGGTTCACCGAAGAGCGTGGCAGCTTCACAGTGAAAACAGTGCCTTCCCCAGCAATACTTGTGAAGCAGAGTTCTCCTCCATGGCACTCAACCACGCGTTTAGTTGTGGGCAGCCCTAATCCTTTCCCCTTCTTATTATTGGCTAGAAACGGCGTAAAAATAACCTCGGCAACATCAGGGGATATCCCTTCACCTGTATCGCCTATGGTGATCGTGACAAACTTAGGGTCCTCGGATACCTTAACCGTGAGCTCTCCCCCACCAGGCATCGCTTCGATAGAGTTAATTAACAGCTTTCTGATGGCCAAAGCCATTTTCGATGGATCAATGTTGATAGGCTGCGTCTCACCCATCTCCTTGATGACTTTGATGTTATCTGGTACCGGAAGATCGGAGAAGGCTAACTCCACCACCTTAACGGGGTCAACCTCAAGCCGCATAAGAATATGAGCCTTATAATAATCCCTGAAACTGTCAAGTATCTCAGTCGTCTGGGTTAGGCTCTGCTTGACCATCACGAATAGCTGCTCGTTACTGGGGTTCCTCTGAATAAGATAAATAGCGTTCTGGATAGTCTGAAGGGGGCTTCTGAGGTCGTGAGCGAGCTCCGATGAGATGTGCCCCATTCTCTCAATTATCTGCTCCTCTATCAGCGCCTCATCTTTGCATTGACCCTTTCGAGCATCCTCACCCATGATTTGACCCCTCTCAGTAACCCTGTACACTCAGGCGGTTTATGGGTTACTATAATATTTGATGGACCCCGAACATGTTTTAGCCGGAATAAGCATATCAAAGTCATGGCTCGGGAATATAGGTTCCAGAAACCAGCTTCACAGAGTGACTACGATAAACTATACAATGTAATGGATTCAGCGTTCAAAGGGGAGGACGTAGTCTCAATTGTGAGACGATTTGTTGAGAATCACCATGAGATGACACCTGAGAACTACTTTATGGTGATGCTGGGGGAGGAGGCTGTAGCCGGGCTAGTGTTGATCCCCCAGAAGTGGATGATTGAGGGAGTGGAGCTAAAAGTAGCGGAGATGGGCTGCGTGGGTACAAATCCAGAGCATAGACGCAGTGGGCTTCAGTGGATTCTCAACGAAGCTTTCGATGAGTACGCCATTGAGAATGGGTATGATCTATGTGTTCTGGCGGGTATACCTTACTTCTACAGGCAGTTCGGGTATCAATACGCCGTGGAGCTGGATTACGATACAGAGATCGATTTAGATAAACTCCCCGAGGAACCGAGGCTAAGAGTCAGACCATTTGAAGAAGAGGATATCGCCGGGGCTCAGAAACTACTTGAGAAAACCCAGGAAAGATACCTAGTGCACAGCGTCAGAACCAGAGAGATATGGAGTATGCAGCAGGAAACCGGGACGTATGGAGCAGAGCCATTCAAAGGAACTACAGTAACTGATAACGGAGAATTTGTCGCATATTATAGGTCTTGGATGGATGAGAAGGAGAAAACACTCACAATAAGGGAATTAGCCCTGAAGAATAAATCATACGCAGCTAAAGTAGCCGTTACTATCAGAGACGAGGCGGAGAGACAGGGATTAGAGAAGATAAAGACAAAGCTGAGCCACGAGGACGCATTCTCAAAATACCTCATTGGACAGGGAGCCAAGATAAACAAACCATATGGATGGCAGATAAAAATACTAGACCCAGAGAGTTTTCTGAGGAAAATCGCGCCATTACTCGAAAAGAGACTTGCTGACTCCAAGTTCAGGGGACTCACGAGGATGCTGAAGATGAATTTCTGGAAATACGAGTTAGGATTATGCTTTGAGGATGGGAAACTGGTCAAGGTAGAACAGACATCCGATGCGGGAAGAATCCTCGGGATGAACCCATACGCCGCGATACAGCTATTCCTTGGTTTTAGAAGCAGAGAAGACCTTGAGTACGCATATCCGGATTTCTATGTGAGGGACGGTTTAGGTGAGTTGATAGATGTTCTTTTCCCACGGAAGCCCGGGTATATTCACTACTGTTATTAAACTACCCTTTTACGCTGCCAGTTGCATTCATAGGAGATAATAAATGAGTCGTTTTGATGAGCTCCCGCTGAGCCCAGAAATATTGAAGAGCATCCGAAAAATGGGGTTCAAAGAAATGACTCCTATCCAGATGGAAGCCATACCCCTTCTCCTTGAGGGCAGAGACGTAATCGGTCAAGCCCAGACGGGGACGGGAAAAACAGGTGCATTCGGAATACCCATGGTGGCGAAGATAGACCCAAACAATAACTCGACACAGGGATTAGTGATAGCCCCCACACGTGAGCTGGCAACCCAGATAGCGACACATATCAGGGGATACGCAAAATACACGGATATTCGCGTGATGTGCTTCCACGGTGGCGGAAAGATAGAACGCCAAGCGGGTCTGCTTCGGTATCCTGCGCACATTATTGTGGCTACTCCCGGTAGGTTACTGGATCTTATCTGGAGGAAGAAGGTCGTGGATCTCGGCGGGGTAAAGGTGGCTGTGATCGATGAGGCCGACAAGATGATGGAGATGGGATTCATGAGGGAGGTAAGGGATATCCTGAGCCAGCTACCCTTCGTGAGGCAGACCAGCCTATGGTCGGCTACCATCTCAGATGAGATACTTGAGATATCCACACGTTACATGCGTCACCCACGCAAGGTGATTATCTCCAAGGAGGAGATCGCGCAGGAGAACGTCCAGCAGTATATGCTGATGGTAGATGATGAGACACGGGAAAAGAGCCTATTCAAGATACTGAACAAGGTGGATGTGGACAGGGGCTTCATCTTCTGCAACACCAGGGAATCAGCAGACAAACTAACTGAGATTATAATAAAAGAAGGGTATCTGGTTGAGGGGCTTCACGGTGGATACACTCAGCCCCAGAGAGACCAGGCGTTCACAAAGCTTCTGAAGCGGCAGGTAAGGTTCCTTGTCTCTACAGATGTAGCCTCAAGGGGGCTGGACATCAAAGGGATCACCCATATCATCAACTATGAGGTGCCTGAGGACCCTGAGGTCTACTATCATAGGATAGGTAGAACCGCCCGTATAGGGGAGAGTGGAAAGGCTATCACGTTGGTCTCTGAGGCGGAGCTTCCCTACTGGGAGGAGATAAGGGAGATGACAAAGACCCCGATACTGGAATATAGTGTTTAATCTATTTGTGGATAAATTGATTAAACATTGAGACTTTCTTTGATCCATGAATCATCCACTCTATATCGTAGATGTCTTTGCTGAGGCGAAATACGAGGGAAACCAACTGGCAGTAGTAATAGACAAAGTTGGCATACCAACGGATCAGATGCAGAAGCTGGCCCGGGAAATGCACTTCAGCGAGACCACGTTCATCACCGCCTCAGACATAGAAAAAAAGGAATTCAAGGTAAGGATATTCACCCCTGAAAGCGAGCTCCCATTCGCAGGACACCCCACCCTAGGGACCGCGTACATCGCCCAGAAGATTCTCCTAAAGAAGAAGGTAGAGGAACTCACACTGGATATGAAGGCGGGCAAGATACCTGTCAGGTTCAACTATGATGGCGATGAGCCGGCTGTACTCTGGATGAAACAGCTGCCACCAGTGTTCGGAGCTACGCATCCAGTTGAAAAGTTCGCGGAGTTTCTAGGGCTAAAACCGAAGGACTTTGACGCAGATTACCCGATCCAAGAGGTCTCAACAGGGGTCTACTTCTATATGATTCCATTGAAGACAAGGGAAGCCCTGAAGCGGGTGAAAGTTGACTCCGATAAATTA
Organism: uncultured Candidatus Bathyarchaeia archaeon; assembly: GCA_964447425.1. Lineage (GTDB taxonomy): Archaea > Thermoproteota > Bathyarchaeia > TCS64 > TCS64 > RBG-16-57-9. The sequence continues at coordinate 2,624 of CAYUTB010000055.1, read as the reverse complement.
GCTGAGTATAGCAGGGATAAGAAGGCAAAGTGGCCATTCATGTTCTGCAGGGAACCCGAAAACCCCATGAACCACATCAAGGCTAGGATGATAACCAGCTTCACAGAGGACCCAGCCACGGGAAGCGCAAACGGCTGCTTCGCAGGGTATCTGGTGAAGCACAGGTACTTCGGTGGAGACAGCATCGACATCAGGGTTGAGCAGGGAGCCGAGGTCAAGAGACCATCAATACTATACCTCAGAGCATCCGTGAAAGGGGACAGCATTGATGTTAATGTGGGTGGAAAGGTGGCGTATGTGGCTGAGGGCAAACTGGTCTAGGGCATATTATATCCATCATCCGTGTATTAAGAAAGGATAAATTTGAAGCTCAAAGAGAGTTTTCCATTAGCTGAGAAACTGGTTTATTTTGATAACGCAGTCATGGGCTGCGCACCCCAGAGCACACTGGATACGATGAAGACATACACTGATGCCCTCGTAGAGCATATGAGTGGCAAACGAAAGTGGGCATTCAACGTAGAGGAAGGCAAGGGATCACTGGATACTGCACGTGAGCTCTTCGCCAAGGTCATAGGCTCAAAGAAAGAGGAAGTATTGGGAGTGCCCAACGCCTCAACGGGCATGAACGTGATAATGAGCATGCTACCCATCAAAAAGGGGGATAACATAGTTTCAACCGACCTCGCGTTCCCCATGGGAGCAGCACTCGTACAGAGGGGAGTCGAGAAGGGAGCTGAGGCGAGGTGGCTACCAAACGAGAAAGGAGTTGTGGAGACAGCTGCCTTCGAGAAAGCCATCGATGACAACACAGCCATAGTGTACCTTGATCAACCCAGCTGGTTCAACGGTTATCTCTTTGACATAGACGCTATAGCTGAGCTAGCACACGACCATGGTGCTTATTTCGTAGTAGACGCCACCCAGAGCATGGGCGCCATCGACTGGCAGATCGATAAGACAGGCGTGGACTTCGCAGCGACCAGCACATTCAAGTGGCTACTTGGGGGCATACCCGCTTCGAGCGCCGGCTTTCTCTATATGAAGGAAGAGCACATCGACAGGTACCCGCCAGAGTATGTCAGCGGCTGCACCTATAAGTATGAGAAGACGGAGATGATGGGCCCCTATATGGGTCACAAGTTCAACCTGAACGAGGGCATAGGAAAATACGGTGTCTTCAGGAGCCCCGACTTCACATTCAAGGCGGCTGCCAACAGCATGAAGGTGCTTCTGGATCACGGTATGAAGGCGATCGAGGGGCAGAACAAGAAACTGGGGACAAAGATCATCGATGAACTCCTAACTAGAGGGTATACGTTGCAGACGCCGGTGGAGGAGAAACGGAGGTCATATCTCAACGTAAAGGTCCCGGATATCAAGAAGACCGTGGAGACCCTCAACGCAGAGGACTATTGGTGCTGTGAACGAGTGGGAGGGATAAGGATCAGCCCCCACTTCTACAACACCATAGAACAGGCTGATAGGTTCATCGAACGACTCGATAAGGCTGTAAAAAGCCAGTAACCCCTATTTTTTCCCGTTTTTTGGCAGTTTTATTATACATGCAGACCAATGTTATAGGTTATGGCAATGGATTACGAGGGAAGGCTCAGCCGAGTCAGGGAGACCATGCGAGAGAAAGGGATCGTGTTGATGTATCTGCGGAGGGGAGCCAACCTGTTCTATCTCACGGGGATAAAGAGAAGAGGACCGGAGCTAACCGACAGCAACAGCTATGGTGACTATATTCACGGGGCATACATCAGCCTCACCAGCGGCATAACGCTGGTGGCACCAAGAATGGGTGGAAGCAGCTGGCAGAAGGAGGCAGAGGGAAAACCGTGGATAACCGAGGTAAAGATAATCGATGAGAGTGAGCGCCCCAAAGAGGCGTTGAAGCTAGTGTTCGGCTCGCATAACCTGCGCGGAAAAGGAGTAGCCATTGAGGAACGGGCGTGGGCTCACACGGTGCTCCTGTTCAGGGAAGTACTGCCATACAGTAAACTGGTGAACGCCAACGAGATCCTTGACTCCATGAGGATGATCAAGGATGATGATGAGATCGCTGTGATGAAGAAGGCTGGTGAGATCACTGACGGGGTATATGGTAAGGTGGTTGACTGCCTTGAACGAGGCATGTCGGAGATCGATGTAGCCTATCTTATTGACTACGAGTTCAGGAAACAGGGAGCCGAGTATAACAGCTTCGTAACCGGTGTGAGGTTCAGATCGCCGAAGCATCCTTGGGCTCTTAGTGAGTCAAACAAGGAGCCGAGGATACTGGAGGACGGGGATACCATCAGCTTCGACTTTGGCTGCGTCTACGATGGATACTGCAGCGACTTCGGTAGAACCGTATGCGTCGGGGACCCACCGGCTAAGGTGCGGGAGATACATGGGATCGTGATGGCGGCTCAGGCGACGGCTATCGAGAAGATGCGCGCCGGGGAGCTAAACTGTATGCAGTTTGACGGCGTTGCTCGCGGTATCATTGAGCGCGCGGGTTATGGTGAGAATTTTGTACACAGGCTCGGGCACGGTATCGGTATCACAGTGCATGAGCCTCCGTACCTGTATCTGCCTGATGAGACTATGCTTCAGGAGGGTATGACCTTCACAGT
>CAYUTB010000054.1:12557-16718 GCA_964447425.1 uncultured Candidatus Bathyarchaeia archaeon | reverse complement strand
CATTGGCACCCAGCTCTACGAGAAGACCTCGATGCGTATGCTTAATATTTTATACGGTGAAGAGCTACTTCTCCGCCATGCCCGGTAACTGGTATGATATCCTGCCCAGAAAAGTATACTCAACGCTAGAGAAGATAGAGACAACACAGCCATGGTACTCGGTTTACAAGATTCATGACTGGCTCTACGCGCTCTACGAGGATGGGCAATACGATGAAGCCCTCATGTATCTGGTAATCGGCGATGACCGTGCAGCGGTAATTGATGGAGGCACAGGGATCGGGAGACTGGATAAGCTGGTTGAGGAGCTCACAGACAAGCCAAGTTTTCTGCTTCTCACCCATACCCACAACGACCACATCGGTGGCTGCGAGGACTTCACAGAGATCGCAGTCTATGATGACGAGATGAGCTGGGAGAGCGCAGCCAAGGGACTCGGCAAAGACAAGATGGGGGAGATGCTGGAACCCGGCGCAGTGATAAAACCCTACCCGGAGGACTTCGACCCAGACAACTTCTACGCCCCACCCTACAAGGTAACACACTGGCTCAAGGAGGGCGAGATCATTGATCTGGGCAATAGAAAACTTGAGGTAATCCACACCCCCGGGCACAGCAGTGACCACATTTGCCTACTGGACCGGGAAGCCAGATACCTCTACACAGGTGACATCTACTACACCGGTGGAGTAACCAGTTACTTGCCCGGTGGAGACCATGACGCTTTCGTTGAGAGCTGCCACAAACTGGTAGAGTTGATGCCTGCATATGATTGGCTGATGCCCGCGCACAACGAGCCCCTCGTGGAGAAGGAGCAGATGCAGGAGATGTACGAAGCAGCCAAAGACATCAGAGATGACACACTATCAGAGTACACGACACGAAGATCAGTGGCAGTCAACTACGATACTGAAGTCCGCAGATACCAGTTCAGCCGCTTCAACCTAACGGTAAGAGCAGACCTATTCGATAGAAGAAAATAGATCTCCCATAATCGCGTAGAGGGGGAGGGGAGTCAACCGATCCCAGTACAATACAAGCCCCCGGATAGGAAACCAGCCCCAGAACAGCTTCTTTTCAGCCACGAATAGTGACGAAAAGCGTATTGGTAACCCGTAAAACGGTGCACAAACGCCGACTGGTTAGAACAAATTATTGATTAAAACGGGTAAATGGGTTAATTGACTATTCCCATGCGGTGCAGTTCTTCCCTAAGAACATCAACAGTGTTCTTCAGATTCGTCTGCTTCCTCACATACTCATCACCAGTGATCACACCCTGCTTGAACTGACTATCCAAGCCAGCGAGATCAGCCTCGATCTCACCGATACGGGCACGCACAAGCTTCGAGTAATCACCAGTATGAGCCTCAGACTCACCCAATGAAGCCACATCCGCCTGCACCACACCATCATGAATACGCAGAATCCTATCAGAAATCCGCGCGATATTAGGGTCATGAGTAACCATGATAACCGTCTTACCCAAGTCCTGATTGATCTTACGCAGATAGTCGACCACTACCCTAGCGTTCTCAGTGTCAAGCTCACCAGTAGGCTCATCAGCCAGCACAAGCGGCGGATCATTAGCCAAAGCAGCCGCGAGGGCTATCCTCTGCTGCTCTCCACCGCTGAGCTCACCCGGCTTGTGATCCTTACGATCAGTCAAACCGACAACTTTGAGAAGCTCCATTATCCGCTTATTCCGCTGCTCTGCCTTGATCCCCAACGCAGCCATAGGCAACTCAATGTTCTCCGCAGCCGTCAGAGTAGGGATCAGATTCATGTTCTGGAAAACATGCCCCACGGTCTCACGCCTGAAGTTAACCAAGGCACCGGGAGACATATTCGTCAAATCAGTGTCAAACACCTTAACAGAGCCAGCGCTAGCCCTGTCCAGACCCCCGATGATGTTCAGGAGCGTGGATTTCCCGCTACCGCTTGGTCCGATGATGGATACCATCTCGCCCTTGCGCACGTTTACATTCAAGCCTCGGAGGGCCTGTACCTCGATTGAACCGATCCTGTATATCTTTATCAGATCTCTTACGATAACCGCGTTTCTTGTACTCATCTCTTTATTCCTCCAGTTTCAGATCCGGCTCCGCCGAGATCCTGTTGACAGCCACCATGATAGGTACTATGGTGGACAATATTATGAGCCCTATGATGACCCCCAGCTGAATTATCGCCGAGGCGGGGAACACTACCCTGTAGCTGAATATGAAAGCCAAGGTATTGTTCAGCAGATTCACTATGCCATAGAGGGTGAAGACTCCCACAAAGAGCCCAAGGCTTATGGCGAAGATATCCATACCGAGGTTCTCCGTGAGGAGGGTGATAGCCATCTGCTTTGGGCTATATCCCCTGATGGACATTATTGTTAGTTCCTTGATCCTGCTGCGGATCATGGTTGATATGATTAATACTATGCCCACTGACGCCACTAATCCAGCGAAGAAGGTGCCCAGCACCTGAATCTGCTTAGGTCCGCTTAGCAGCAGGTTGTCCAACGCATACTCTAGGTTCACGGGCGCTATGTCCACACGCTGCACATCTGGGTCAACCGCCTCAAGCGTAGCCTTTACAGCAGTATAGTCTACACCGGGCGCCAGTTTTATGATTACACGCCTCTGGTCGATGTATCGTTCCTTGATCTGCTCCATGAAAACATCGTTTACATACATCATGGGGTTAGATGGAACCCAGTTGTCCCCCGCCTCTTTCCCGAAGAAGCCCACGATCTTTACCTGATAGGTCCTAGCAGCTGTCTGGATCAACATCGAGTTATTGACACTGAGACCCAGCGCCTTAGCTGCGCCACGCTCAATCAAGGCGCCGTTATCAGTCCTATTCATGACCTCAAAAACCGAGAGATCATCAACGAACTCATTCGAGATATATGCAGATTCACGCCAAGTCAATGGATCAATACCCCTGACAGGCATAGCGCCTAGGCTTGTATCCGGGGTAAACAAGATCTCTAAGGAAGCATGCTGCACCCCATTGACCTGCAGAACCTTATCCAGCACCGCTGGGCCATCCTGCCCCTCGAAAAGCCATACAGCGGCATCGGCGCCGACAGCGGTGTAGACAGCGCTCTTCATGAAGTCCTCGCTCGTCGCCACGTTCCCGATAACAGAGACGCTGTAGCCTACTATGAGGGCGATCATGAATGTTGTTGCCGCGGTCTTCTTGAGGTTACGGCTTGAGCTCAACGCCGAGAACTTCGCTGCGTCTCCTACGAATAACTCGGATACTAATGTGAGGAGTTTCTGATACCATGGGACATATCTGACGAATAGCTTTGTGAAGCCCCAGAAGAAAAGTATGGGGGCGATAAAGCTAAGCAGATAATCTGAGCCCCACCATGTTGAGTATAGCAAAGATACTATGAGATTGCTAGAAGCAGGCTTGAACATGTCTACGGTGTAGCCTAGATATATCATGATAAACCGGTACGAGCCCAAGACGAGGGCGATGAGTGGCTCAAGTACACTGAATGTATCCTCCTCTTCTGTGACGTGCTCACGCAGGGCATCAACTATGTTGACCTCGACAGCCCTCTGAGCTGGCTTGATCAAGGAGAAGAGAGCCAGAGCAGTGCTAAATACGAAGACCGATACCAACGTAACCGGGTTTATGGCTAACAGGACATCAACTGGGCTCACCCCAGATATAACAATGGGCAAGACCAGACTGCTCCCAATAACCCCTACTAGCCCAGCTAGCAGGGAGACTATCAATCCCTCAAAGATTAGCATGTTCAGGATCTGCCTGTGATTCATCCCACGGGTCAGCAGGAGCCCTATCTCTCGGCGCCTCAACCCGAAAACAACCTCAGCGATGGTGGTTCCAAGATACCAAGCCGTGAAGAACACGGGTAAGCTAACCACCATGGTGCTGGTCTTCATCTGGTTTGAGGACTGAGTGACAGCCTCCAGCATCTCACCCAAGAAGTTACGCGGCAGATACATGTAACCCGCCCCATTAGCGTTAATCTCCTCCAAGATCAGAGTAACCGCATCGATGCTTCCCCGAATATCCCAAGGATTCACGAGGCTCTGCCTATCAAGACTGATCAAAGCCACACCATGCTGATCCTGTGTGGGGCGCCTGTTCTCAGCGAAGATTGATCTCTGAATATCCATGTAGGTGTCG
>CAYUTB010000054.1:6622-12457 GCA_964447425.1 uncultured Candidatus Bathyarchaeia archaeon | reverse complement strand
CCATCATAGAAAAGAGAATCATCAGGCACAGCGATAAGATAGGCCCCTTCAATCGTTGGGTAGACCCCCTCTGACGTAAGATTAGCTCCAGGCTCATACATCCGGACAGGAGTCCAGATAAATTGATCAATATGCGTTACACCATCAATTTCCCCGAGAACGTTCTCAACATCCAAAATACGGGTCTTGGTGATATTCTTGTCACTAGCCGTATCAATAATATCATAGGGCGCTGACTCAAAGATCTGTTCAAGGCTTCTAGCCCCAATCGCATCAGCTCCCTGCAGAATACCAGCGAACAAAGTAGACGCTAAGGCGACGCTGAGGAAAAGAGATAGAAACATGCCCTTTCCACGCATAATTCGTTTAATGGCGTAACGAAACATCCCTAGACAGAACGCGGTAGGCGTTTAAAAAAACTTGCTAAAGTGGGCTTGCTGTACCCTCAGCTTTATCTAATAAGTATTTGCTTTAAATAGCCTAAACTTTATAACTCCTGCTCGGTTACCAACAGCAGTGAATTTAATGTTCCAACTGCTTGGACAACTATTACAACAAGATAGCGAGATAGGGATGATACTGCAAACCCTATTCAGTTTTGCGTTCATCATATACCTATTCTACGCTCAAAGAATCCAAGGCATGACCATGCTCCGACAGATCGAGGTAAGCCTACGAAAAATCAAGGACCTCCGAGATAAGGGCAAAGGTGTAGCCATAGAAGCGATAAAAACATTCGGTAAACCCGAGAAGGACCCAACTCATCAGGTTGAGCGATTCATGGACCACTTCATGATCCCACCCATCGACATGGACCCATCGGGCGTAGTCCAAAAACTGGGAAACATAATCAATGTAAGAGAGTTCACCTTCCAGAAAGAAGTTGAGCAGATGGCCCCACAGGCCACTCAAGCCCAGAGAAACAACTTGGAGAACCTACTAGAGGCTAGCTTGGCGCTTAACATCTTCTACAAGGTGATACGCCACTATTATCTGATGGGCAAGAAGACCATGAACATCTACATCATCATGCAGATCCACATGATCCTACCCATGCTAATCCAGCAGATCGAGGCATACAGCGCAGCATTACAGGCATTCAGAGACGGTGTACCCATCGGGGACAGCGTCGGACCAATAGTAGCAGCCAAACTACTCAACGGAGCCGAGACCCGCGAGGTAGCCAAAGAGATGGTGGCGGGCGAGATCAAATTTGAGGGCAGAAGGTTAATCGTGACCAAGGCGTTTGGGCCCGGCGGAAGCGTCGGAAAACCCGGTGACGCTATAGAGAACCTCATAAAAGAGGAGAACGGCAAGGTCAGGATGCTCATCACGGTAGACGCAGCCGGCAAACTCGAAGGCGAGGAAGTCGGTGAGATAGCTGAAGGTGTTGGTGCAGCCATCGGTGGACCCGGCGTCGAGAAGTACAAGATGGAGGCAGCTGCGATATCGAACAATATCCCATTATTCGCTGTAGCCATCAAACAGGGCATGGAACACGTCGTAGCTCCACTAGTAGAGGAGCTCATGGACGCCACCGATAAGGCGGTGAGCAGCGTCAAGGGATTAATACTGGATTACAGCGAGGAAGGCGACACAATAATTATCGCTGGAATCGGAAACACAGTGGGGGTAGCACAATGAAGCGGATGGCAGACTCAGACGCAGGATCACTAGCAGGTGGAGCATCTCAGAACTGGATAAGTCTTGGACTAATGGTGGTAGTAGGCGCAATAGCGCTTGTAAGCCTCTACATGGGCTTCAAGGAATATGGCGCCAACAACATCGAGACAGCCTTCATGTACATCCTAATCGGTGTATCGGGCTTCGTCGCGATCGGGTTCAGCTTCTTCAAGGCAAAGCCAGTGGCACAGTCACAGGATAAGTCAAAGGAAGTCGAGGTAATATCCACTCTAGAGTGTCCACAGTGCAACCTCAAGAGAGTCAGGGCGTTCCAAGTAGGCGACTATATCTTCAAGAAAGATGAGCCATGCACACGCTGTGAAGGCCACATGACAATTACCCGGATTAACGCCCGGAAAGACCCAAAGAAGAAGGATTAGGCTGTCGTTACTTCACAGCCGTCCTCGGTGATGATGACGCTGTGTTCAGCCTGGGCGACCTTCGCCCTTGTTTTTTCAAGTAGCTGAGGGTAGCTCATTATACATTTTGTCTTCAAGAGTTCTTGGAAAGCCGTTGCTCCCTCGGGGGGGTTGAATTTTCTCATGACCCATCGGGATGCAAAGGGCAGTGTACGGTATTCGTCTTGGATGTATTTCATCATCATCTTTGCAGTGCCCTGAACGGAGCGCTTCTTCTGCATCCTGTAGATGTTGCTCGGGGGACCGTCAATGACCCGCCCATCTGCAGTGGGTGGCACCGCGAATGGCTCAATTGCATAAACGTCACCCTCCTGTATCATATGATGATCAATTCCACCTACATTGGGGATGCTTTTCCCAGCGTGGACAACGAACCGAGCGAGCTTATGACCAGTTAAATTGCTGATGGGCTTGGCTCCATGGCTCTTTATTGCATCCTCGATAGCTATACCTACCTCGTTTGCACTTATCCCGGGTCTTATGGTGTTTATGGCTGCGTTTAGCCCAGCCCCTGCGGCTTCAACCAAGTAGTTATAGTTGGAGTCGAAACAGGTCGTCTTCGCTGTGTCCGCGATGTATCCGTCAACGTGAACACCTACATCTAGTTTTACGAGGCTCCGCTCAGGGATAACAGTCCGGTCATTGATTGGTGAACAGTAATGTGCTGCAACGTGGTCGATGTCAACGTTGCATGGGAAAGCCATCTTCCCGCCGAGCTCCTCTACGCGTCGAACAACGAGATCACAGATATACTCCACCTTCATACCCGGCTCTATCTCGGCTATCGTGGTATCTCTAACCTTCGCGGCTATCCTTCCAGCCTCACGAAGGGCATCAAGTGGCTCCATACCCAAAAGAATAGGCAGCTCTGGGAAAAGGGTTCCCCCAAAAATAGGGTGGTTACTTTACGACAAGAACAGGCTTTGTACAGCTCTCGACGATCCTGCGACTTGTACTGCCCAAGATCCAGCCAGTGATTCCACCCAGACCCCTGCTGCCAATGACTATAAGATCCATCTCATTTTTCTCGGCTTCATCAACTATTGTGGCGGATGGTCTTCCCTCCATTAAATGGGTCACAACTTTAAGCTCAGGGTAATGACTGGAGATATCCTTCTTTGCATCTTCAAGACTCTTGCCATAGATTGTCTTCATCCGCTCCTGGTAGTCGCTCATATCCTGAGCAGCTGTCACGGGGGCAGCCCCGAATCCCTCATCGGGAAAGACAGGCATCATAACCCTTGGGACAACGGAAATAATGTGTACTTCAGCCTGTGATAGATCGGCGATAGATACCGCGTGGTCTAGGGCGTGTTTGCTTGCCTCTGAGCCATCAAACGCGACTAGTATCTTCTTGTACATTGTAATCAACTAAAGAAGGGGTGAAGGAGGATATAAACCCCTCAACCCATGGCTTGCAGATGCTTGTGGGCACCATACAGACGGAGAATGGTGCTCCACTCGTCCACATCATAGAAGCTGCACAGTCCCTTGCCATACTGTTTCGCCACCTCAACGGTGTATCTGGCAGCTTGCTCGATATCCAATGGGTGACTGGCGCCGGTGGCACAGCCTGGAACAGGAACCTGTGTAGTGATGGCGAGTCCAACCACGGGGCTGTTTGTGGCTATGCAGGGCTGCATTATACTGTTAATGTGATCAAGGTCGTTACCGTATGGCGTGATGTCCTGCGTGGTGATGGGGCAGACCTTTGGTAACTCACCGGTCACCCACTCCATGATATCCAGAAGAGGATCGCTTACCTTGAGAACCCAGCCCTCTTTCACCGTAGGTGTGATGGCGAATCCCCTCCAGTTTGCCACCCGGTTACCCTTTGTTGTATCGATGCTGAGCAAGGCATCCATCTCTGGGTCAACCTCCTCACGGTTCATAGCCTCAGTGTCAACGGGACTCCCCATGAAGGGCACCGGCTCATGGGGTTTGATGGGGGCATCGGGGCAGATATGAGTCGCAACTATGATGTCTCCAGGGAGATTATCCCCCTTCCGCTGCATGTCTGCGAGTTTTAATGCAACACTTAGCGCAGTCACGGCGCCGTCAGAGTCAGACACCAATCCGATCTGCTCAGGTCTCGCGCCAAGACCCCCCAGTCTACCGATAACACCCAGCGTAGGTGCAGCTCCACCGCTGGACTTACCACTGGTTCCCGGGATCTTTATCTTGATGAAGTCGGTGCTGCCTTTTTCACCTGTAATCTTCTTGACCACGATGTCCATGAGACCGTGCTCGTTCAGGAAAGCCGCTACCCTGTCGCCTGTGATGTGAGCGTCATCAAGTAGGTCCATCATCTCGATTACTTGCTTTAACATGCTTTGAATATGGTTTGAGACTGGTTAAAACCATTGAGACGGGTGACATCAAACTTAACCAAGTACCAGAGTCACACAACATGTGCACATGACGGTGACAGGCAACAAGGGAGAAGAGGAGACACTCAGACAACGAATAAGGCAGTTAAAAGAAAAAGAACAAAAAATCAGGGAAGAACGCCACCGACTCGAATCCCAGCTACGGGAAAAAATATTTAAAAAATTTAAAGAAATCGAGGAGAAAATCGCTGAGTAAAGTTACCGCTCAGCTCTTACCACAAGGCTGAACCTGCCATAATCGTAGCGGTGCACCTTAATCCCAGATGCCACACCCTCGGTGTATTCTCCAGCAGTGCCTGCCTTGATTCTCTTGGCAGCCTCATAACATTCTTTGATAAGATGCTTCTCGATCTTGGGCTCGTTGTGGCTGGGCATAACCCACTCATACTGGAGCATGTACCTAACCATCTTTGCGAAGCTCTCGATAAACTGGTCGAGATTAGTAGTGGGGGAGTACACATAGATGGGGGCAGGGTAGAAGCTGTCACCAGTCCAGAATATTTTGTTCTCCCTGTCAAGAAGACAGATACTATCCGGGCTATGTCCGGGGGTGAATATTACCTCCAATACTCTGCCACCTAGATCAATCTTATCTCCGTCCTTGAGCCACCGAGTCACCTTGAATGGACGAATCATCCATGTCTCAGCGTCAAAATACTCTGGGAAGGGCTTCCACACCATATCTCCATCCAAATAGTGCCCCATCTGCGCCTTGGATCTACCATTCTTCGCTTGCTCCCTGCTGAATTCCGTATCAGGGGCAGCTATCGTTTTGAACTGATGATTTCCACCGACGTGATCTACATGGGTGTGAGTGTTCACAACCATTAAAGGTAGATCAGTGATTTTCTCCACGAGAGATTTGATGTCACCGATACCGTTCGCTGTATCAATCAACGCAGCCTTCTCAGTGCCCAGCACAAGGTAACTGATTACCTCCTCGAAATGACCATCCTCATAGATGGCGTAGACTGTGTCCGTGAGTTTGTAGACCTCAAACCATGGGTCCGGTTGAGGTATCTTCTCATAGTTGCTCCACGCTTCTCGGGGGAGCTTCTCATACCACTTCTTGGGCACGATAATATCTGATTCCGTGTTATCCGAATAAGCCATAGTGAGGAACCGTCACGCTGTTTTATAGTATTAACGCTCCAACTGGAACAAGATACAGGAATTAGGCTTTTTTCAGGGCATATATTGTAGGAAAAAAGTCACATGTTCGGTCACAGGCAAGTTATCCGAAATAAAAGTTGAGATAAAGCTGGATTGAAGACAGCCTCCATCGTACATCCATCACTAAACAGGGCGGGTGGCGCAGAAAGATACCTACTAGAACTAGTAAA
>CAYUTB010000054.1:0-6522 GCA_964447425.1 uncultured Candidatus Bathyarchaeia archaeon | reverse complement strand
CTGCCCATCATATCCGACATATCCATTGTACACGCTGTGCCAGTGATAGCGAAAAACGGCAACGCATACAATATACCCCTCTGGGATGTACTCCACCCCATATTCCGTTATCTCCACGGTGCCCTGACGAAAAAAACGAGTAAACTAATCATCACCAACTCAAGATTCAACGAGAAAAAAGTCAATGCACACTACCATACAGAGACAAAGGTAGTCAATCCCCCAATAGCCACTGCATCATACTATGGTGAAAAGAAAAACGGGAGAATCCTCTCCATCGCCCGAATATCGCCCAACAAAAACCTCCAAACGATAACACAGATAGCAAACAGATCCCATAGAAACAGGTTCATAATCGCAGGGAAAACCAGTCAAAACTCGGAGAAAATACTCAGGGTGCTCAGGGAGATGAGAAACATAGAGGTCTACATCAACCCACCGAGGATGAGCATCATTGAGCTCATGCAGCACAGCAGCATACTGTTATCCACTCAGCCCGACGAGGCGTTCGGCATGGCAGTAGTGGAGGCTATGAGCATGGGGTGCATCCCAGTTGTATACCGTGATGGAGGACCATGGACAGACATACTGGGAGAAACCGATGGAGTCTACGGGTACGCCTACGAGAACGCAGTGGAAGCAACGGAAAGGATCGAGGAGATTCTAGGAGATGGAGAACTCAGAGCTAGGCTCAGAGAAAACAGTATACAGAGATCAAAGGAGTTTGACTCCGAAAAATTCGGGTTAAAAATACTGAAGATCATCGAGGATTTTCAGTATACCCGTGGCGAGGATTGGTTGACAAAAGGATACAAAGGGGTAAGGAAAATCGGGGAAATCAAGGCGCTCTCGTTACGACGCTGAACCTGCCAAAATCGTATTTTCTGATGGATACCCCTCTATCAGTACCCTCTCTATATTTTCCTCGCCCCTCGGCGATGTCTACAACCGCCTTGAAAACGTCTTTGAGAAGTATTTTCTCCACCCACGGCTCGTTGTGGCTCGGCATGAGGCGCTCATACTCATCATAGTACTCCAGCATCCGCAGGTAGCTATCGATGAAAGTGGGAATATCCCCGCCATTCAGATACGTGTAGATGCCGCCAGTGTAGAACATATCACCAGTGAACAACAGCTTATCCTCCCGATCCAGCAGACAGACGCTGTCAGGGGTATGCCCCGGAGTATGCAGAATCTCAAGACTCCGGTTGCCGAGCTCGATCTTATCCCCGTCCTTGAACCACTGCGTTACCTTGAACCCCGGAACCACATAGTTCTCAGAGTCAAAACCCTCTGGGAGCTTCTTCCAGAGCATCCCATCGGCGATAAGATGCGCCATCTCGCGCCTAGGCAATCCCTTTTGGGCTTCACGGCTCCAAGTATGATCCAGCATGGCTATCTCGTCGAAGAGATAATTCTGGGCAATATGATCATTGTGGGCGTGGGTGTTCACCACCATAACAGGCATGTCCGTTACCTCCTCCACAGCTTTCCTGATGTTCCCTATACCGCAGCCTGTATCGATTAACACCGCCTTCTCCTCGCCGAGAATCAGCGTGCTCAGTGCCTCCTCATACTGGTAGGGCTCATAGAACACATAGATATCTGGTTTAACCCTGTAGACCTCAAACCAGTCCTGCGAGACAGGCACTCTTTCTAGTGATGAATATATTTTTCGTGGAAGCTTGTCCCACCATCGATCAGGGATTAATAGCTTCCTATCTTCTGGAGCTGACATACCAGCATTGAGGCAGTCTCAACTTATTTGAGTTACTTTAAGTCTGCAGCCTCAATTTGGACCAAAATTGGGTGTAAAATGGGTATACGCTTAAACATAGTTTTTTACGGATACTCAACAAGATACCAGTGGTTCAACTCATATGGCGCCTCCGACACGTACCTTCAAACACTTGCTCCTGTGGCTCTTCACGGGAACACGCGGAGGCCCAAACAGGGCTCGCATCATTGAGGTCTTACGTGAGGAACCTATGAACACCAATCAACTAAGAATCCATCTATGTCTCGACTACAGGACCGTCAAACACCACCTAGAGGTATTGGAGGACAACGAATTAATCTACTCGATGGGTTCGGGTTATGGCTCCATGTTCTTTCTATCTGGGAAGATGGAGGAAAACATGGATGACTTTGAGGAAATATGGGGATCAATCAACGGAAGAATCAAAGAGGAGGATAAAAATTGAAGAAGCTGATTATGGCATTATTCGCGTTAACGCTTATCGTATCCACAACACTAACGGTATCTGCACAACCAGATCAGAGGTTCCCATGGAAACCAAGGCTCAGGGACTCTGACCCTGAGACCTTGGAGCAGTTTGAGAGACAGATTGAAAACTACATTACTTTTAGAATCGTATTATCGAGTCTGAACATGATACTGTATGGCTACATATTGGTGATGTACATCCAATTGTACAATGAGACAAAATCCAATTTCAGCATGGGGCTTATGGCACTATCAAGTGTCTTATTGATATACTCGCTCTCAAGCAACCCACTGATAATGGGTTTCCTACATGGAACAGAGCCAGTGTGGTATAATGTATTCAACTCCATCCCAGACGTATTCGCCAGCATCGCAGCGGTGATAATGATATATCTTACGAGAACTTAACCCCTCATTTATCATTCTTAGATTTCTGATTTCTTTTACACATTTCATTGTTCTCCAATTTTGATCTAAATTGGAGGTAAATTGGAAAAACCGCTTAATACAGTTCTCACACCTACACTTCGTAAGGTGAAAAACTATTTGAAAGAAAGATCAAGACAGGCAACCCTACTGATTATCATATTACTGGGCTTAACAATGATGCCCATTCAGAATACAGTAGCATTAACAACGGATGGCAACATACACGGAACCATAGTAGACGAGGAGGGAACCCCCATTTACAGGGTCAAGGTCTCAGCGTATTTGAATACAGGAAGCCTCGATGCAACAGTATATACTAATAAAGACGGGTACTTCAGGATGAGTCTTGGTGGTACATATTCGCTGGTACTCGAAAAAACAGGGTACGTCACATATCAGAAGACGGTTCTAGTCAGTTTTGCGCCCACAGATGATCCAGATAAAGATGACGTGAAACTTGGAAACTTGGAGTTACAGAAAACCCTCGCATTATCAGCGCTGGTCGTTAAACGACTGACTACCCCAGGAAACAAGCTAACACTGGAATTCTCGGTAACGAACAGGGGAGATAAAACAGAGAATATCCTGTTCTCCGTAAACACACCACAAAACTGGGATACTAAAATTGTTGATAGTATCGGTGAGATAGAGAACATATCACTCAACCCTGGCACTACAAAATACGAACTCGAAATAAACGTACCAGAGTCAGCAACCAGTGCTGAGACTATTACTATAACCGCCTCAGGCTCAAGCACAGCTACGCTGGACCTCATGATTACTCCAAAAGTCTACACTGATGAGATTGCGCTGAAGTCAACTTACCTATCAATCTCAGAGGAGATTGGGCAGAGAATATCATTGCCATTGACGGTTTCAAACATAGGAGAGGTCGATAAAAAAGTCACATTACAAGCAGACATACCAAGTGGCTGGAGCATTACATTTAGCACCAGCTCTAATATCGCTGTAAAGACCCTTCTCATGGAGGCTGGGAAGACAGAGCAGCTTACTATAGAGTTTGATACACCGGACTCGGTTTCTGTGGGTGACTATAATCTAGTAATTAGTGCTTTGGATGTTAATAGCGCAGTGTTGGATACATTAGAACTTGAGGTTAACCTCAGGGCAGGAACCAGTGAGATCGAGGTAATCAGCAGCTTCTCAGAGGTCTCGGTTAAGGCAGGTGAGAGTATAACCTTCCCACTTGCGGTGTGGAACAAGGGAGAGACAGATGCATTAACTCTCTTCACTGTACCAGTGCTTCCCGAGAACTGGGATGTATCATTCATTGCAAACTATTTGGCGATAGCCAGCATACGTATACCTTCAGGTGAGTCAGAGTCGATTCAACTCGTCGTAAATCCACCTAACAGCGTTGCGAGCGGCACCTATGATCTTGTCGCGGTCATCGAGTCTGATGATGGGGTTCAGCATCAGATTGATTTCACCATTGAGGTGGTGGGCAGCTATGAGTTGGGGTTGAGTCTCTCAACTCTCTACACCTCTGGCACGATAGGCGACTCGGTATCCTATACTGCAAAGGTGACGAACCAAGGAGAAACCGCGATCACCACCCTATATGTTCAAGCGGATACCCCCAGCGGGTGGGAGACAACGATATCACCTACACAGGTGGACACCCTGAGCCCGAGATCATCAACCACCTTCACAGTGAAGGTCAATATACCGAATGACGCTGAGGCAGGGGACTACCTTGTAACCATGCAGGCGTTTAGTGATCAGCTTGACTCAAGCACATCAGATGTACGTGTCACTGCTCAGGCGTCAAACACATGGGGATACATCGGAATAGGCATCGCGTTAGTAGCAGTCGCGGGAGCAGCATTAATTTTCAAGAGATTCAAACGGAGGTAAACCAGAATGGAAAATTATATAGTACAAACAGAGGAATTGACGAAAAAATACGGCGACTTCACAGCCGTCAACCAATTAAATATGGAGGTAAAACAGGGAGAAGTATTCGGCTTCCTCGGACCTAATGGGGCTGGTAAAACAACCACGGTTCTGATGCTGATGGGGTTATCAGTTCCTACATCGGGAACCGCTAAAGTCGGAGGCTTCGATATCGTAGAGCAGAGCAGGGAGGTGAGAAGTGTTGCCAGTATCCTGCCTGAATACAGTAGCTTGTACGGTGATCTCACCGCCTTCGATAATCTAGACTACATTGGTCAGCTCAACGACATGCCCAGAGAAGAAAGGGAGAACAGGATACACGAGGTTCTTGAGATCGTTGGAATGACTGACTGGCTCGACGCAAAATATGAATCCTATAGCAGGGGAATGAAGCAAAGAGTTGGAATCGCTTCAACCATGATGAAGAACCCTAAGGTAGTGTTTCTTGATGAGCCCACATTGGGGCTTGACCCAGTAGGGACGCGGGAGGTCAGGGAGCTAATATTGAACCTCAAGAACAAGCAGGGGCTCACGGTCGTTATGACTTCTCATATTCTCAGCGAGGTTCAGCTTACCTGTGATAGAATAGGCATCATCAATAGGGGAAAACTGGTGTTGAAGGATACGATGGATAACATGAGCCACATTATGACTGGGGCTGAGGATCGGAGGGTCGATTTCAGGCTTACAGAGGTGACGCCGGAGCTTTTGAAGGATATTGAAGATATAGAGGGCGTGAAAGAGGTGAAACAGGACAATGGACACCTTTATGTTTACGGCCCAGACGACACCGACATTCAGGTATCCAGAACCATCGTGAAACACGGCTCAACCATCCTGATGATGAAGCCCCGTGAGTACACCTTGGAGGAGATATTCATGAAATATTACCAGAAGGAGGATTAGAAATGGCGGGAACATTAACAATAGCGGAAAAAGAGTTACGGGATCAGATAGGAAGCAAGCGCTTCCTCGTTATATTCGGCTTCATGGTGCTGCTCTCAGTGCTGGCAGCCTACCAAGGCTCAGACTTCATCAAAAACAACACTGAGGCATCATTCGTCTACATATTCTCAGGTACCCAGATGAGCTTTAGCTTTATCCAGATCATGGTGATGTTTGGGCCCATACTGGGCATGGCCTTCGGATTCGACGCCATCAACAAGGAAAGAGCAATGGGAACCCTCTCAATGCTACTCGGGCAACCCATATACAGGGACTCGGTGATTAACGGAAAATTCATCGCAGGCGCAGCATCTTTGGCGACTCTAGGAATTGGCACCATAGCCATAACCACTGGACTGGCCATACCCATGCTAGGCTACGGACCATCAGTCACAGAGGCGTTGAAGATAGTTACACTGGCATTGCTCACAGTGTTGTACCTTGTCTTCTGGCTGAGTCTAGGAATGCTATTCTCGGTGGTGGTGAAGAAGACATCGACATCGATACTTTTCTCCATCGCGACCTGGATGTTCTTCTCGATAATATTAACGATATTGGCATCAGCCGTGGTCAACGTGATGATTCCTCTTAACTCGGATATATTCATCACAGGCGATGGCACCAACAGCAACGGTGGACCGGGAAGATTCCAGATGACCGACGAGTTCAGGCAAACAATGATGAAAAGAGCCGAGATCGAGAGCTTCATCCTGAAGATATCTCCAACCCAGATATTCTCAGACACAGCTGGAGCCATAATAGGAACTACCAGAGGCTTTAACATGGGGGCTCAGGAGTTTCAGAGAACAGTGACCTTGGGAGAGGCGCTGACAAACAACTGGGCTAATGTAGCCGTACTCGGCGTTGGATTAGTAGTATGCTTCGCAGCGTCTTACATGTTGTTCCTGAGAACAGAGATAAGACCCGGGGACTAGCCCCTTTTTTATTATTTTGAAAAGGTGGCCACCAGCTTTCGCGATTTCGCGTAGCCGAAGACAACACTA
>CAYUTB010000053.1:2706-16763 GCA_964447425.1 uncultured Candidatus Bathyarchaeia archaeon | reverse complement strand
ATGATGGGATAAAACTTGTCTCTGCCCGAGAAAGGAGAGCGGTCATGCACCTGTGTGTCGCTCATGTTCTCCGATTACTGGGATATGTACCCCGCATTTACTGCACTTCATCTCCTCGGATAGGCTCCAACCAGTGATTGTGTAGCCACTTCGTTTGACTACATGCTGACCGCAGCTGGGGCAAACAGTGTCCTCCTCTCCTCCGCCCCGTACGTTGCCTACGAATACGTAGTGCAAGCCCTCCTCTTGGGCGATCTTTTTTGCGTTCATCAATGTCTCCACGGGTGTGGGGGGCAGGTTCTGGAACTTGTACATGGGGAAGAATTTGCTGAGGTGAAGAGGGACATCGGGTCCCATGTTGTCTACTATGTGCCGAGCCATGGCTCTCACCTCCTCTGGATCATCGTTGGTCTCGGGTATGATGAGAAAAGTGATCTCTACGTGCACACCGTGATCATGCATGTACTGGGTGGATTCCAGTACTTTGAAGAAGTCTGCCCCGCAGTGCTTCCGGTAGAACTCGTTGCTGAATGACTTCCAGTCAACATTAGCTGCGTCGATGTACTCCACCAAGTGGCTGAAGGCTGGTATGCTGGTGTACCCGTTGGTTACGAGCACATTCTTCACACCGGATTCACGGGCGAATTTCGCGGCATCGATGACATAGTTGAGGTTGATCAGTGGCTCATTGTAGGTGTAGGCGATGCTGGTGCAGTCCTGCGCCAACGCGATCTCAACCACGCTCTCAGGCTCCATGAACCGTGTATGGACCTCATCGATCTTACTCTGGCTCAGCTCAAAGTTCTGACACCATGGACAAGTAAAATTACAGCCTATGCTGCTGATGCTGAGCGCCCTGCTGCCCGGATAAAAGTGGACAAGGGGCTTCTTCTCGATAGGGTCAACGGCTAAAGCGCTGAGCCTGCCATAACTGAGGTCGATGATCTTACCACCCTGATTCTCCTTTGTGCAGCAGACTCCGCGTTTTCCCACAGCCAAGACACACTGATGGGGGCAGATGGTGCAACGCAGCGCGTTATTCAGCTTCTCGACGAACCGGGACTCCATATTTGAACAGTGAACTGCTCATGGTATAATGGTTATCATAAGAAACCATCTAAAGAAGGACACACACTGGTTAACTGATGTCGAGTGTATCTAGACCCGGCTCAGGGAGAGCACTGGATGACCCCGGAGTCAGGGCTGCCCTGCCACGTTACGTGGAAATCGTGAATGGAAAAAAGTACCCCAAGTACCTGATAGCTCAGTCGATGCCCACCGAGTACAGCCGTAGAGCAGATCTAGATGAGCTCTGGGGCATCCATGATTCAGAGCTGGAACGATGCCACGATTATGAGGAAGGCATAAAGAAGAAGCCTAGGAAGACGGAGCGAAGCTTCCTAGACCTCAAGATACAGCTAGCTCACACAATTATGCAGAGTTGCTGTTTCTGTGAACGCCGATGCAACGCCGATCGCCTCCACGGGGACAAGGGCTACTGCAGAGCCGGGCGCAACTTCAGCTTCTTCTCAGCTTTCCCCCATATGGGTGAGGAGCCAGAGCTGGTGCCCTCGGGGACCATATTCACCGGCGGATGCAGTATCAGGTGCCTTCACTGCCAAAACTGGGATATCAGCCAGTGGCAGAGCAACGGGGAAAGCCTGACCCCAGAGATGATGGCGCTGCAGGTAGCTGAACTCGCTGAGAAGGGGTGTAGAAACATCAACATGGTAGGCGGTGACCCGACCCCATATGTCTGGCACTGGCTGGAAACCATGAACCATGTCAAGCAGGGAATCGCCACTGTCTGGAACAGCAACAGCTACTATAGCTTGGAGACAGCGAAGCTCCTAGCGGGATTTATCGACCTCTATCTTCTCGACTTCAAATATGGCAATAACAAGTGCGCAGAGGGGATCAGTGACGCACCGGGTTACTGGGAAGCAGCCACCCGGAACCTTCTCTGGGCAAAGAAATATGGTGAACTCATCATACGGGTGCTGGTGCTACCAGAGCACAATGAATGCTGTACGAGACCGATACTCCAATGGATTCACGATAACCTCGGACCCATGATGCGGGTCAACCTCATGTTTCAGTACAGACCCGAGTGGAGGGCAAACGAGCGACCCGAACTGCGCCGAAGACTGAGCCCGGAGGAGATACTTGAGGCGCAGAGGATCGCCGAAGAAATAGGTCTCATAAATCTAATCAAATAAAACAGGGTACTCAGTGAAGGATGACTCACAGGCGTTCCCAACACAGTAGAGCACTCTGGAATCCGCTGATTTTGAGCCAACCGCGATTATTGTGCTACTGGTCTGTTTGAACTCGGTGCTATGCCAGCAGATAGAGGAGGTGGTCTTCCCGTATTCGTGATCCACGGAGACCTTCTTCATCTTCTCAATCGCTCTGTCAATTGATGCTGGCTGATAATCGCTCAACAGATGGAAGGCGCGTTTTCTCCGCATCTCCGAGTCCAAGCCCACTCTCTCGGCTCGTTCACTCATCACTATGCCCGGATACATGGTAACGACACCCATGGCGTATGGACCCTTAGGGATTTTCCACGCAGTGGTGACGTGATCCCAGAGAACATGCCAAGCATCATCGGCATCAGCTACCACGAAGTTGCCCGGACGATAGAACCCTCGAATAGATGGGTCCATGAGGTAATCCTTAGCCTCAGCGGATGAACCGCACTCCCTGAGCACATCAAGAGCGAGAAGCCCCCTACTCCGCCCCGGCGTATCGATGCTCTGTGTCTCCTGATTGGTTATCGCCATCATCAGCCCATCCCGGTTCAATCCAATCCATGTACCCTGCGAGGCGACATCAAGTGGACAGTAGACGCCTCCACCCATGTTTTTCGGTGGCTCTTCGAGTGTGTTCAAGCCAAGGTACCTGTTGTGGAGAGCAACTATGGGGTAATCTTCGAGTAGCTTGTAGAGCATTATGAAAGTGCACATAGGGGTTCTGATGAAGACGGGTCAATCAGTTATTAAGGATAGCCACTCACAGATGCAACCTATTTTAACTCCAATTGCAATCTATTAAATGGGTTTTCTAAACGTGACAAAGACACTAGTGGAACTAGCTCAAAGTAATATATCGGAACTTCAAGCCTCAACTGTAAGTCTATTCAGCCCAGAGGAAACAGCCAGCAAGGTACTGGGAGTCCTCAAAGACACTAACAGGACCGAGGCAGTCGCAGCAAGCGATAAGAAGTATGGGATTATTACAGTGAGAGACCTTCTCGGAGTGGATCAACCCGAGAACACGAAGATAGAGTCAATCTGGAAGCAGGTGGGCTCCATCAGCCCGAACATCAGCGTCCTCGAAGCCGTGGACTTGATGATCCGAAACAACGTGACAGCCATCCCCATAGTATCAAAAGATGAGGTCTCGTTGCTGAGCCAACAGGATATCACAGCAGCGCTGAGGGATGTCCCTGAGCTTAGCTTGATTAAAGCCAAGGAGATAATGAAGTCACCAGTAGTCTCGATGGATAAAGATACGCCACTCGCCCACGTCAGGAGCACCATGCTGGAGAAGGGATTCAGCCACATACCCATCACAAACGACCAGAAACTCGTCGGCATCATCACGGGAGAATACATAGTAAACACATTCATCACAACCTCAACAAAGACCACGCGAGGCGAAAGATCAGGGGAGAAGGTGGCACGGTTCCCCGGACAGGTAGACGGGGTGATGAATAGGAATCCATTGACAGCCACGCCCGAGACCAGTGTTCTTGAGGTGGTGAAAAAGATCGGTAAGATGGGTGAGAAATACTGCCTAGTGGTAGATGATGAGCAGCAGCTCCGCGGCATCATAACCCACAGGGAATTACTGGGCGTCATATACTCGCTCCAACCTAAGATAGAGTTACCAGTCTACATAGTAGGCATAGACAACGAGGACTTCGTCGAGAAGGCAGTGATCGAGGAGAAGATCAGACGCACAGTGACACGCACCATGAAGATGCAGGAGATAACAGAGGTCAGCGTAAAGGTCAAAGCCCAGAGAAGCGGCGGCGAGAGAACCAGATACAGCGTCACAGCGCGAGCACTGGGTCCATCAGTCAGCTTCAACGTTGAGAACGAGGGCTGGGGACTCATGGAGGCGTTCGACGGACTTGTAAGCGCACTGGACGAGACGCTGAGGAGAGCAAAGAAAGAGCCCCAGAAAGGAGCACGCAGGGGACGCAGAATCCCTAATCCTCATCTTAAACCTTAACCCTAGATACACCATATTTTTATTTTGAATCAACATGCCAGAGATCACTGTTATCGTCACTGAGCCCATCAACAAGATGGGTGTGGAGTACCTCAAAGAGAGAGACGTTTACGTAATCGAACTCCCCCCGGGAAGCACAGAGAAGACCCTCGCGGAGCATATCACCGAGGCGGATGGACTCATCACCCGAGGCAGCATCAAAATCACCCGAGAACTCATGATGTCAAACCCCAGACTCAAAGCAGTGGGGGTCCACGGCATCGGCTGCGACCACGTAGACCTTGACGCAGCCAAAGAACTCGGCAAGATCGTATGCAACACACCCGACGCCCTCACGGTAACCGTTGCCGAGATGGCTATGGCGCTAACTCTAGCCCTCCTCAGAAACGTTGTATCGGCGGACAAAGCCGTGCGCCACGATCAGTGGAAACGAAAATACAGTGACCTCATAGGAGCAGAGCTCGCGGGGAAGAAAGTGGGAATCATCGGACTTGGCAGGATAGGGGAAGCAACGGCGAAGCGTATGCAGATATTCGACGCGGAGATAATTTACTGGAGCCGGACACGCAAACCCGGGAGCGAGAAGAAGTATGGCTTCAAGTGGTGTGAGTTGGAGGATTTACTCAGGGAGAGCGACATCATCAGCCTCCACATCCCAGCCACACCGGAGACCAGACACCTCATAGGAGCCAAACAATTCGGGATGATGCGAGACGGAGTCTACATCATCAACACAGCACGGGGCAAAGTAATCGACGAAAAAGCACTCATAGATGCCCTCAGAAGCGGCAAGGTCAAGGCAGCTGCATTGGATGTTTTCGAGGACGAGCCATTATCCACGGATAGCCCACTATGTGGTATGGACAACGTTATCCTGACACCTCATTTGAGTGCCAGTAACTTGGAGGGTATGCAACGCATGGCGGTACAGGTAGCGGAAGGCGTCCTACGATCAATCAAAGGCTTAGAGCCAAGAAACAGAGTTGTCTAGTTCTTTGTTCGTCTTATTTGGTTGAAATAATTCTAGGAATATTTTTCATCTTTGTGGGCACATGTGTAACCCACCGCGGAAAAAACCAACTTGTAGTCAATACTATAGGTTCAACTTGTAGTCAATACTACATGTTCAGTGGATTTTGAATAAAATAAAAGAAATCAGCAGGCTAATACCACTCTTTTTGAAAGATTTTATTTTATTTATTGACAACGCGTTTTGAATTGGTGCAGTCAATGCTATGTAGATCACGGTGTTTGAGTGGTTTCTTAAAGAGGGGTTAGTTAGTACTAACCCCTGCCACAATATTTGATTAGATTTCAAAACATCCCCGAACCCTAGTATAGGGGGGAGGGGGGGGTCAACACATCCCAGTCTAAACAGGGGCTCCAAGCCTAAAATCAGTCCCAGAACACCCTATTTTTGATCTCATTCAATGCATTTTTCCGGTAGGGTAACCGGGAAATCGTCACCAAAAAGGTGTCTGGTAAGGATTTTTCAGTACTGTATCCGGTAACACCATACTTGTAAAAAATAGCCCAACTAGAATACAGATGCTTAGAAAAACAGGGATACACCTACTCCTAACACCATTCATCATCATACTGTTAATCCACAGCATACTCCCCAGACCGCCGCCAGAAACCAAAGAAACACCATCTACGACCCAAACAGACACCCTTGTAGGCATATACTTCTACCTCTGGTATGGCAACATGGACGGAACACCCGGTGAGAGACACTGGGACAGGATAAGAGACACACCCGTAATCGGAGAATACAGCAGCTTCAACGACTCAGTTATCAACTGGCAAATAGACAAAATACAAGAACTCGACATTGACTTCCTCTTCCTCTCATGGTGGGGTGAAGGCAGCTTCGAGGACCAAGCGATCAAGAAACTGCTCAAAGTAAACAGCATGCGCCCAGACCCCATCAACTTCACAATACTAGTCGAACCATACGAGGGAGACAGACTAGCAGAAGCCCAGAGCAGAGACCCCGCACGGGAACAGCGATTCAACTACGAGTACGCCCACGACTACGTGTATAGAAACTTCGTCGAACCCTACCCCAGCCAGTATCAACGCTACCGTGGGAAACCACTGCTAGTATACTTCAACCCAGCTCAGCCACCGTCATCACCCATGTACGATATCCACGTCACAGGAGACTGCGACCCACAGGAAACAGGGGAAGACTGGGTCTGGATGCTATGCGACTATGGTGAAACAAGCGAAAACACACGAATCCACCCCCCATGGTTCACAGACGAAAACCAACGAGCCAAAAACAGATACTGCAGCGTACTCCCACGATTCGACGACTGGCTACTATACACCAGCGGATTCAGAGACGTCTGGCACCGCTTCGACATAAACTACACACAGGGACTCTACGACAGACAATGGATATATGCCATAGAACAGGCACAGCAAGGCAACATAGACATCATCGGCATATTCGGTTGGAACGAGTACCAGGAAAGAACACAGGTAGAGCCCCACATCGACCACAGCGGAGCAGACCCCTACTACATCTACAACAAGACACACCACTACATACAGATACTGAGGAAAAAAACATGAAAATCAGCGACCAAGAAAAAAACAGCCTAACCACAATACTACTATCCAGAATAATCCTAATCGCCATCAGCATAGCAGCCACACTATTCCCCACAAGAACCCCATCACCCGGCGAGACCCTATGGACAGCCACCACACCCATAGCCGGAAGATTCGCACGATGGGACGCAGGCTGGTACCTCTACATCGCCGAACACGGATACACAAAGAAGCTCCTCTACGCATTCCGCCCAATATACCCCACCATACTAAACATCTCCCAGAGACTCATCAACGGAGACCCCTTGGAGACCACGGCGGCAACAGGGTTCCTCTGGAACCTCATAGCCCTAATAGCAGCCACCATCATCATCCACAGACTGACCAGACACCTCTACGGAGAACAAACAGCACAACACACAGTTACACTACTAGCCATATACCCATCCACAGTATTCCTCACAGCCCAATACCCAGAGGCAACTTATCTCCTACTCACCGCGTCAACATTCTATCTCCTGGAGACCAACCGATACACATACGCGGCAATTACCGCCACCCTCGCTGGCTTAACCAGACCGGAAGCCCTCCTCCTCACAATCCCACTCCTACTAAGATACATCTACATAGATAGAAACCCTAAACTGCTAACAGGTGCAGTGGCCACAGCCCTGACGATGCCAGCCTTCATGCTCTTCACATACCTAAACGGAGACGACCCACTATATCTGATAACCAGCCAAGAGGAATGGAACAACATCAGGATACTCAACATAATCCAGCCACACCCACCAGAGCAGACAATATTCCTCATAATAGGCGCCGCCACAATGATAATCGCACTAACCGCCACATTATACGAGGTAACGAGAAGAATCAACATAGGAGAATCCAAGACACATTACATGATCTGGGCCATCATGCTCCTAACCGTCTTCATACTCGTGGGGGACATCAAATCATGGACCCGATACACCCTCACAATAATACCTGTACACTGGAGCCTAGCTGCCATCACCACGAAAAAAAACACGGTATACGTGGCCACAATAATGACATACACAGCGATAATGGTGTTCGGCACAATAGCCTACGTCAACTGGTACCACTTCCTGTAACCAGCCACAGAGCAGAAAACATACACTGGACTTAACGCCACCCCGCCCAACTCGTTCAAACGGGATGAACAAGACAACAGTCTACATGATGCTACTACTAGTCAGCCTAGTAGGCGCCACTGGAAACATACTCCTCAAGATAGGGACAAGCCAATTCGGCGAGATCCAACCCACCAGACTCCTCAACCCAAGGTTCCTACTCCAGTACACATTCACACCCCTGATACTGACAGCCATGATCGCCTTCTTCACAGGCAGGATCATCATAGGAAGCCCATTAAGCGTCCTCGGTACGGCGCAGACCACTATCGCCATAGCCGTGGGAACCCAGTCACTCACATTACTACTGGAGTCTCTGACGCTGGGCCAGAGATACACCTCGAGAACCTACATCGGCTTCATCATCGGGCTCATCAGCCTCGTACTCGTCACCGGTTCCCAGCAGGTGTAAACCATGAAGCCGGAGGTTAGCTTGGTGCTTCCATGCTACAACGAGTCAAAACACATAGCCGAGACAGCTAAAAAAACAGACCAACTGTTAGCCGAGATATGCGATGAATATGAGATAATAATAGCTGAGGACGGGAGCACAGACGGAACAGACCAAATAGCCAAAAAAATTGATAAGGAAAACCCGAGAATACGCCATATCCACCGAGACAGGCGACTGGGAAAGGGAAGAGCCCTCAGAAACGCCTTCAAAGAGACAAGGGGAAAAATACTCGTCTTTATGGACGCGGATGCCTCAACCGACCCAGCCCACATATCCGAGTTCATAGAGGCGATACGGGATGGCTACGATATCTGCATCGGCGTGCGAGAACAACGCCAGAGAGAAACACATAGACGATTAGCAAGCGCCATCTATAACTGGCTCACAAGAACCCTGCTGGGGTCCAGCATATCTGATCACCAATGCGGACTGAAAGCATTCAAAGCAGAAACAATGCACTCAGTCATAAAAGAAACACGGGAAACCGGCTGGCTATGGGACACAGAGCTACTTGTAAAAGCGCAGAGGAGCAGACTCAAAGTAAAACAGGTCCCCGTTAACTGGAGAACAAGAAAAGGCACCAGCATGAACCTGCTACTCGACCCACCACGGATGCTCACTGGGCTACTACGGATACGCAGAAACCAGATAACCCTAATAACAGAAAACACCTAGAAACCCCCATGCGCCTCGCATCACTCTTCAGCGGAGGAAAAGACAGCGTATTCGCAGCGCGAAGAGCCCAAGAAAAAGGAGATACCCTAGCATATCTTGTATCAATCCACTCGCTGAACCCTGATAGCTACATGTTCCACACAGTAAACATAGACATAACAAGACTGCAGGCACAGGCATGGGGCATACCATACATTAAAGCAGAGACCAAGGGCATCAAAGAAAAGGAGCTAGATGATCTGCGAGAAACCCTAGCGAAACTAGACATAGATGGAGTCATCACAGGAGCAATAGCGAGCAGGTATCAGGGAGACAGGATCGATAAACTCTGCAGCATGCTGGGACTTTGCCACATTCACCCACTGTGGGGCATGGAAAGGGAGACTCTTCTTAACGAGATGCTGGACGCGGATATGACGATCATATTCACAGCGGTCGCAGCACACGGACTAGATCAGTCGTGGCTCGGCGAACAACTAACATATGAAACAGTAGATAGGCTACGGGAGCTCAACCGGAAATATGGAGTAGACATGTGCGGGGAAGGCGGCGAATACGAGAGCCTCGTAGTGGATGCTCCATGGTTCAAGAAACAAATCAAGATCAATGGGACAGAGAAGACTTGGGACGGCGTCAGCGGCCGATACAATATCATAGACGCATGTCTAGTATCCAAGGATACTACATAACAAATATAAGCCATAGCTCCATCAAAAAGGTGAGGAGAATGCGGTGATGTCCCACCACACAGTTTAGGCCGAGAGGCCCAATCGATTTTACATAGACGCTCCTCCGCTGCAAAAAACATATACAGCGTGAGCCATATCGGACATTACAACAGTTCCCTGAGGAATGAAAACAATGAGCAAAGAAAATAAAAAAGAGGAAGTAGTCTCCGAGGCACTGAAGGCAGAGGAGAAACTACGCAGCTACTGGTACATACTTGATACCGATGGAAAGCTCTGGGAGTTCGACGAATTCGACTTCAAGGGCCATGATAACCTCCGCAAGTTCAGCGGATACGAATACCAGAAAGACCGCAGCGTAACACAGGCATCTCCACACGTAGAACTGATGAGAAGCCTAGAGCTCGTTGACTATGAGCCAGCTAGCGACCCAGGGAACTTCCGGTTCTACCCAAAGGGCAGGATGATCAAAGCCTTACTTGAAGAGTATGTGACCAGCATGGTCCATGAATATGGCGGCATGGAGGTGGAGACCCCCCTCATGTACAGCATGGAGCATCCATCACTGAAATCATACCTCAACAGGTTCCCAGCGCGCCAATACACCATAGAGTCAGATGATACCCAGTACTTCATGAGGTTCGCGGCGTGCTTCGGACAGTTTTTGATGAGCCACGACGCCACTATCAGTTACAAGAACTTGCCCATGCGTATCTACGAGATGACCCGTTACAGCTTCAGGCGTGAGCAACGCGGAGAGCTAACCGGGTTAAGAAGGCTCAGGGCATTCACCATGCCAGATGTCCATGCCTTCTGTAAGGACCTTGATCAGGTGAAATCCGAGTACAAGCGCAGGTTCAAGCTCAGCCAGGATGTGCTCAAAGGCATAGGCTTCGAGAAGAGTGACTATGAGCTGGCTATCAGGATGGTCAAGGATTTCTGGGAAGAAAACATGGACCTGATCAAGGATCTTGTGAAGCAGCATGGTAAGCCGGTGCTCATCGAGATGTGGAACGAGAGATTCTTCTACTATATGATAAAGTGGGATATGAACTTCGTTGACAATCTCGACAAGGCATCGGCGCTAGCAACTGACCAGATAGACGTTGAGAACGGCGAACGCTACGATATCAAATACATGGATGAGGATGGAGTCCAGAAACATCCCTACATCCTCCACTGTAGTCCCAGCGGAGCCATAGAGCGAGACATCTACGGGCTGCTTGAGAAGGCCGCTTTCGATATGAAGAAAGGCATCAAGCCTAGCCTGCCACTCTGGCTCGCACCCACGCAGTTAAGAGTCATCCCCGTCACCTACGAGTACACTGAACTGGCTGAGAAGATCAAGGACAAGTTCAGCAGGGTAAGAGTTGATATAGATAACAGGGATGAGACCGTGGGCAAGAAGATCAGGGACGCGGAGAAGGAGTGGGTGCCCTATATCATCGTGGTCGGTGAGAAGGAGATTGAGACCGATAGTTATCAGGTAAGAGTTAGGGGTGAATCCAAGCCAGTCGAGTATAGTGTATCTGAGCTTCAAGCTAAGATTCACTCGATTACCGCTGATAAGCCATACAGACCTGTGCCTGTGCCCATCTATCTCGCGGATAGACCCAAATTCGTTGGTTAGCTAAATAACCATATTATTATTAATAATTTATCAAATATGCCTGTAAATAATAATTATTAGTAGTAATTAACTTAATCAGCCTGAATTCGGTTTACTCAACACAGATTTACATAAATAAAGCAAAAAAAAGAACCAGCATAGTAAAAAATTATACGCATCAAGCAATATCAGGTGGGAAGGGATTTTAAATTTAGTAGATATACAAAATTACATAAAAATGTAAAAATAACGATATACTAATCCACATAATGATAGGGATGTATTAAAACA
This sequence comes from uncultured Candidatus Bathyarchaeia archaeon, assembly GCA_964447425.1. Classification (GTDB taxonomy): domain Archaea; phylum Thermoproteota; class Bathyarchaeia; order TCS64; family TCS64; genus RBG-16-57-9. The sequence goes on along the minus strand of CAYUTB010000053.1, from coordinate 5,087 downwards.
ACGAATTAAGCAATACAAGCTTCATTGTATATCAGGTGAAATAATATGGCAAAGAAACCAACACCAGCACCAGCTCCTAAGCCAGCTGAGAAGCCAGTTCAAAAACCGGCTCCAAAGCCAGCTCCGAAACCAGCTGATACTCCAAAAAAGAAAGGCACAATTTAAACTCAATATCTGATATCAATCAGAAACACGGATGTTTAACACAGCTTAAACATCTCCCATCTATTTCTATTAAATATAAACACAAAGATAATGACTCAAATTAAAAAACAAAAATATTAACCAGTATGTCGCCACTTTTCGATCTGGTCTGTCTTTTTGTTACCTTTCTTGTATTCCTTGTAATGTTCTTTGCAGAGATAGGCACGTTTCGCTCCCTCCGCGTCCAATCCAGCTTGCTTTACTCGACCAATATCCAGTGAACGAACTGCTTCCTCGTTACACTCTTTGACGCTGCACGTTGTGCCTTTACTTATCTTGCCCATAATTATGCACTAGTACAGATAGCCCGAGAAGTACAGTATAAACCCTATCAAAGACAGCTAGAACTCGGCGATAACACCACTGGCCCGTCTCAGACACTCCACAGCTACACTGTACTCGGGGAAGCTGTTTAAGCCACACTCAGGGGACCCATAGGATACTCGCTCGGAGCCAAGGTGATCTGTGACCTTCTCAAGACGTTTTCTCATAACCTCATGGTTCTCTAAGAACACGTATGGGTCCACTGTGCTATTCCTGATACTCGTCCATACCTCACCGATCTTTTCAGGGATGTTTCCCGCGTAGCCCCGGGATTTGTAGTGGTTCTCAATCAATGTATCGTACTGGGTGATACCTACAGCCGCCCAGATGTGCTTATCTGTCTCCTCTAGGCGCTTCTTTGTTGATTCTTGGCTATACAACGGGTCTCCTACGTGGCTGGCTAGCACTCCAAGGTGTTCTACTTCCCAGAAGAGGTTCTCACTGGTGTTATGCAGGTGCATGCTTACATCCAATCCATGGGAGGCGCCGGTGTACGCTATCTCCTCCCACGCCTTACGCAGTGACTCTCTTCCATCAGAGCCATAATCCAGTAGCGGGTCATTCATGAAACCCAGCACAGGTTCATCGATGCTCACATGAGTGAGCTCAGCGCCACGGTTATTGAAAATTGATTCACGGAGAATCGATGCGATACTGTGCCCTAGTTCCTCGTATAGGCTCGGAGTCTTGTACTGAAAGAAGCTTGCCAACGTGTAGGGTCCAGTAACACAAGCTTTCACTCTGACCTGTTCTACATTCGCCTTTTCCCTGATGATAGCTGACTCCCGTTTGAGGATCTCTGTCTCGGGGATCACAGATCCTGACTTAGCTCTCACCTTGTTGTGGGCGATTAATGCCCCTCCCTGCTTCTTGAAGCCATTCATCAAGGTGAAGAACATCTCATTCATGTCCCTGAACTGGGGATAATTGGGAACATCGACACCCGCGTTCAGCTTATCGATGAAGGCTGAGACCAGTTCATCTTTGAAGCACTCATAATCATCATTACCGACGCCTAGGAGAGGGAGCAGGCTCTTTGACTTGCCGGCTCCACTCCAGATGATCTCACTGCTGATCTTTGCCGGCATACTTCCGATGTCTGAGCTGAGCATGGTGACTTACTCCATGCCATCTTTCTCTCATTTATTTAAATAATTCCTCATCGGCCAACTCATTCATATTGAGATGTAACATAGGAATAATCATATTTCTGGTATATAGAAACCCGTATAAATAGCAGCGCAGTCCCCATCCGTTATGCCAAATCTCAACATCGCAGTACTAGGAAAACCGGGATACTCAAAGGAACTAGGGAAAAAAGGCACAGAATCAGATGTAACTCTATACAATACAAAAAAAGGCAATATAACTCAGACAATCATCGAGGCATCAAAATACCCAGAGAAAATACAGAGCCTTTTCTTCGCGGCTTCCTTCGCGGACATGGCGGTACTGGTAGTTGAGGAGATAAACGCAGCCTTAGGCGAGACCATATTAATGATTAATTGTCTCGGAGTAAAAGATGGCATAATAGTTCTAAGAAACTACATTACTGCGGATCAGATCAAACGCTTCACCAAAGACACTGTACTGGCAAACTACAAGATAATGAACGAGGACCTTCCTCTGCTAAGGCAGATACTGCAGGAAAAAGCGGATAATGTGAAGGTTGAAGACGATTCGGAACATGGCGCAGTAGTAGTAGATCATAGTTTCAATGTCAGAGGCATCGGAGCAGTTGCCTTAGGAGTTGTTCGCAGTGGACAGATCCATAAGCATGACAAGCTCAAGGCAATGCCGGGCGATAAAATCGCTCAGGTAAGATCAATACAGAAACATGACGATGATTTTGA
>CAYUTB010000053.1:0-2606 GCA_964447425.1 uncultured Candidatus Bathyarchaeia archaeon | reverse complement strand
TGAATGGAGACGTTGAGATCAGCCTACAGAAACCACTGGTCTATAAACCGGGGGACAAGGCTACCGTAATTTACCTCAACGGGGGCAACCTAAGAGTAGTAGGCACAGTCCAACTATAGTTATCCTAAAACGTTATACGAAAAGAAATCATCCTACACCAAGAATAGGTGCCTCCATGAACAAAGGAATCACACTCAGCCTATCAGATCCAGCTGGACAGACCATGCTCCCATTATTCATCGAGAAAGGCTTCAAAGAAACAGAGACACAGCACATCTACAGGAAAGACGAAAAAATACTCATCGCATTAGAGCCCCTGATTGTACCCGAGGAACGTTTTAAGATACCTGATCTCCCCAGACCTTACCCAATAGACTACACTGAATTGGCGAAACAATACAACCTAGAATACATCGCGGTAGCCAGCAGACACTGGGCACAGAGTGGTCAGCCAAGTCTAACAGCACACCCCACGGGCAACTTCGGTAAAGCCATGTACGGCGGAAGACACAGAGAACTCCAGTTTACAGCGCCTAACCCCATGAGAAACATCTACATGCAGCTACTGAATTCCCCTCCAGATGGCTTTCAGGTAAGCCTAGAAGCTACACATCACAGCCCCACCGAGTTTGATGTACCAATGTTTTTCGTAGAGGTGGGAAGCCGGGAGGAAAAATGGCGAGATGTTGAGGTGTGCGAGTACCTTGTTGAGTGCATTTTGGCTGGAATGGACGATGAGGAATCAAAGCCGGCTGCCATAGGCTTCGGCGGCGGTCACTATTGTCCGATGTTCAGCGAGAAGATGCAGAACTACGCAATGGGACATATGACAGCAAAATACGCGGTAGATCTACTCACCGATGAACTGGTTCAGCAGATGATCGAGAAGAGCATGAACCCAGAATTCGTTATAATAGATGGACTTAAAGGACAGCAGCGAAGAAAAGTTGAAGCCCTCATCGAAAAAACAGGGTTAAAGATAGCGTAACTACTCCTCGAAGCTCCATCCATCAATATCATCCCAGATACGAGACAGAACACGAATCGCTTGACCTGGCGGAAGCCCCATGAAGAACTTCACAAGATGCTTACAGAAACGTTTACTGCTCATCCCCTTCTTCCAGTCATCACAGTTATGCTTGATTACGTGCTGATCAAGATCCACATCAACATAATAGTCCCGGATATCCCCCATCAAATGATCATCGCTGCTCAAGGAGATCACCAGCTCGGAGTCGCTGATCTTCTCACCTCGGCTAATCCTACCCGGGTCGGTGAAGTGAATCAGGTGATCAGCCACACTGAGATCTTCATCCGAGGAAGTGAAGGCATCGAGGGGCTGAACTCCCCTCGGTCTTACAGTCTCTTCTCGGTATGATGTTATCTTGTCATGCATGATCTTCTGCTCAGGAGTCGCTTGACCCAGTAATTCAAGCATCTCGACTGCGTTTTTCACGGCGTTAGCGTTAAAGTGATTGTTGAAATAGCCATAGGTGTGCCTGACCTTGCTGGTGATCTCCTCGACTTTAGGCACCCACGCCTTCAATTGATCTCCCGAATACTCATAATCGTACCATAACTGGGAGCCATGCCCATGCCACCTAACATACGCGAAATCAGCCGTAGTATGTACCTCAGATGGAAGAAGCGGCTCATCAACCACAGTATATGCCACATTATACTTACGAAGAATATCATAGGTCTCATCCCTGAGCCAAGACTCATGCCTGAACTCAACAGCCCACTCATAATTCTTGGGAACCATATCCAGAAAGTTCTCAAGATCACCTACATTCTCCTCAAAGTTGAACTTGGGTCGAAGCTGAATCAAAATAGGCCCTAGACGCTCAGCCAACGGCCTCATCAAAGCGAGAAACCTATGAGTATCGTCCTCGATCCCCTCATCGATGTTAAGCCATTTATCATGAGTAATCAACTGGGGAAGCTTTGTGGCGAAAACGAAACCAGGGGGCGCGTTCCTCATGAGCCCCATCACCATACCCTCAGTGGGGTATCTATAGAATGTGCTATTGATCTCGGCGGTGTGGAAAAACTGGGAGTAATGGGAAAACATACCGGTTTTCTTTTCATAGAATGGGCCAACCCACTCCTTGTAACTCCAACCACTTGTGCCAATTAGGAGACTCATCGAAAATAGATGGACTGAGGTCTGATATAAGCCAGAGGAAAACTTCAAAAACGCGCCGAAAATTATCAAAAAAAGAAAGAATTGTCCATTTTTTTGATAACAATTCCCTAACACTTATAAACAATATATATTATAATTATTTTGAGCAAAGATGAAGTGCCCAGCTTGCGGTAAAGAAGCAAAAGCTACTGGCAAGGAATGGAAATTCGGCCAGTTCGACGCCAAAGGATACAAATGCGCATCGTGTGGAAAGAGCTCAAGTGCCTATTATAAGGCGGGAAAACTCAGCCACACTGTACCAAAATCAAAGTAAACTCTTAACTCAAATTTTTTTTCTTATCTTGTCAAAAGATACGGTCTAATATCATAGACATTGAGAGCAAAGCCAGAACACTTTCCTCGGTTAGCTCCAGTGGATACATCCAGGAAAAGAAATCGCCGTTGTAATGATATTGAG
>CAYUTB010000052.1:0-16789 GCA_964447425.1 uncultured Candidatus Bathyarchaeia archaeon | reverse complement strand
TACAGTCATATGTGGTGGTCTCGATGTGATGAATGAGGGTTTTGATATCAGAGGGATACTCGATTTTGAGGTCAGGGCAATGTTCTGAAATATAGCGAACCAGCTGTCTGATTCGATCAGGATTATCATCTATAGCTAAGACGTGGATTCTTTCCCCCATGTATCACACACCCAAGGAGCTATTTGATGTCAGTTGAAGTGGATATTAACAATTTTTATGAAGAAAATTTAATGTTTAGTCTATCAGATAATACCATTAAAATCAGGTCGGAGTGATGAAACATTAGTTATAGAGCTTACACATTGTTTTCATCATTTTTCATGATTTTCTTCGCTAACTTCCACAGGTCTAGTGCTGCTGAACAGCTTCAACCTGTTGATGACAATTGGCATCGATAGCCCCTGAATGAGGTTTGTTCCCAGCACAATGCCATATGTTAGGGCGAGTAGTAGCTGTTCGTTGGGGAGATCTACGCCGGTAATGCCTAGAACCAGGACCACGGATACTGCGCCTCTGAGTCCGCTCCACGTCATCCCCATTCTCCAGTTCTGGGGGATTCTCTTTGCCCTGTACTTTTCAAGGAACCTAGCGATGATGTCCACCATCCCATATCTGAAGATGACGGTTACTATGCTTAGAGCGAGTATGGGCAGGGCATAGGATAGGAGGAGGTCGATTTGAAGGCTGACGCCGATGAAGATGAAGGCGAAGCTACTGGCGATAAATCCGACGAACTCCCACATGATCTCCAGCACTTCTTCTCCTTTCTCGCTGACTCCTCCAAAGTTTCTGCAACGATAGTTGAGGATAAGCCCAGCTAGGACAACCGCGATGACGCCGCTTGCGTGGAACTGCTCTGCGAGTCTGAATACGCCGAAGGCTATGATGAATGTGAGGAGTGTTTTAATGTAAAGGTCGTCGGTCCAACAGAAGATCAAGTGTACGATGTAGCCTGCTACATAGCCAAATATGATCCCGCCGAAAACCTTGATTATAGTGGTAGTCAGGACCTCCATGACTGTGATGGAGCCAGCCTCCAAGACGATGAGAAGAATGCTGTAGATGACGATCGCCACACCGTCGTTGAAGAGGCTCTCTCCTGCGACTATGAGCTGGAAACGTTTGATGACTCCTAGGCGTTTGAAGGTGGCGATTACACTCACAGGGTCTGTGGGGGCGATGATTATGCCAAGCATAAAAGCCTCCAGCCAACCCATCTTGAAGAAGTAGTGAGTGCACAAGCCGATTGCCAAGACCATTAACACAGTGCCCGCTACGGCATACGACAATATCGTATCGCTGTCGTCGATGAGACCGTCAATGTCCATGGTCAGGGTCTCGGTGAATAGAATAGGGGGTAGAAGAATACTGAGAAATATCTCGGGTGATAGCTCGGGGAGGGGCAGTCTTGGTACTGATGCTGCGAGCAGTCCAGCGAAGATGAATGCGATAGTTGATGGAAAGTTGATCTGCCGGGCGATGAGGGTGATTACAACGACGAGGATGAGGATATTGTAGATGGCGTCAAATTGCCCTAAACTCCCCTCCATAGCCTCTCTCTACTATTTTAAAGGTAGCAGAAATTTAAGCAATGCCCCATGATAATCGATGTTTCAAATCTACTTTAAAGAAGAGGATGTAAAATATGGTAAAAAAGGAGTATGCGCCCTATTTATTGGAGAATAACTTGATGTGGTTTGAATAAGCCATGATCAATCCTTTAATGTGAGAAATAATGGGCATGCTCTCGAATAGGGTGATTTTTGCTTATTGATTGGCTTAAACCGCGTATTTCGAGGCTATTTACCAGTTAGACGTATATTGATGAAGATTTTTACCAGCAGAGTAGATGCTAAACGCATCTAGTGGAGATTATTTCCCTTGTTATTGTTCGTGTTGAGATTTCCTTGAACACTATCTGCTCTTTAAGGTATTCTACTACTTTTTTTGCGTTGAATGGTTTGCAGCTGTAGACATCAATGCTTATGGTGTTATTCTCGGTGAATGTATGGATAGAGATATGGCTCTTATCGATTACCTCGATTCCGGTGATTCCCGGGTTTTCCGGTACGCCTTGAATTATGTGTGGACCATCTAGGATATGCATGTCTATTCTCGGGGGTAAATCTGTGAGTATGTGTCGAATGGTATCCTCATCGACTCGAGTGGCTGTTTCCCCGTCAACCATTAGGTGAATCCCGATCATCGCCACACGACAATTCATCCTATGATATAAACTTCCCTCTCTAATTTTCGGTGTGCTTATATGAGAAGATAGAAGTTGGATGGAAGAAACAGCATGTCTGGGAAAACCCTTGGCAAAGCAATATTGATACTAGGCGCGGTTCAACTCATCGAGTCTCTTGCAGTCGCCCTACCCATCAGCTTCTTCCCCAACTACGTTATCGGTCTCGGAGCCAGTGTGGCCAGCGTCGGCTTGTTCACAAGCAGCTTCATGATCGCTTTTGCGATCCTATCACCGAAGATGGGCAGTCTGACAGACAAGTATGGTAGGAAGAAAATAATGCTGATCGGTATCTTCAGCGATATTATTCTCGGCACACTGACTGGCTTGGTCCCAAACTGGAAGTGGTTACTTATAATAAGGGTACTAAATGGGGCTGTGTCAAGTGGGGCCATGCTTGCATCCGAGACCCTTCTGATAGACTTGGTTACTCCTCAGCAGAGGGGCGAGGCATCAGGGTTTATCATGTCCATGAATATGGTTGGGCAAAACATTGGGCCAGTATTCGGTGGAGCTATCCAGTGGTTCGTTGTTGGTCGGGGTTACTCTGAATTGATCAGTTATCGAGTGCCATATTTTGTTGACTCGGCTCTCGCGGTTTTCGCCTTCGTAGTGGTGTATCTATACATTAAGGAGCCTGAGAGACATAACTCTGGATTACGCGTAGTCAAGCAGGGAGAAAAGGCTCCAAAGCTAGTGTGGAGTAACCCGTTGAAGGTTCTCTTTTTAAACAGCTTTATCTCAGGGGTCGGAGTCGGCTTCATAATCCCGATAATGGTGCTCTTCTACACAGATCGCTTCAACATGGACCCTGTTGGAATAGGCACAATTATCAGTATCAGCGGTTTCATCGGTTTACTTGCCAGCTATGTCGCAGGTAGGTTCAGTGATAAGGTGGGCAGGAAACCCCTCATCGCTGTGGGTAACTACAGTAGCAGGATCGCTAATGGGATCCTTCCATTCATGGGTAACATCACACAGGCTGGGATCGTTGTCAGTATACAGAGCCTCGGCTTTAACATCAGCATGCCCGCCTTCCGTGCATTACGCGCTGATCTTGTCCCACCCGAGGTGCGTGGCAGGATGTTCGGTATGTTCGGTACGGCTTTCACAGCAGGCAGCGTCATAGGTCCAACCCTTGGGACGTGGATCTATAGTAATTACAGGTTCGTCATGTTTGATGTATTTGGGTTACAGGTGCCTGGTTATGGTATACCCTTTTTCATCAACGCAATTCTGGGGATAATATCAACGACAATGATCATGGTGCTCATCAAGGAGCCAAAAGAAGAAGATAAGGCACCCCAGTTCGCTGAGACTGTTTAGGGTCTCCAGCTGCCCTGAGCTACCTTCGGCTTGAATTCTCTTAGCTGTTCTGGATTATATTTCAGAGTTTTCCCATCTTCCGCTGACTTGTAGGCGCTCATCATGAGCCCCATGATCAATAATCCATCTCTCCAGTTCTCCGCTGGAAGCTTACCTGCTTTGAAGGACTCAACCATGTGGCGGTTCTCATGCTGATAACCATAGGCTACTGCCTCATCAGCCACGATGGGTATAAGCCCCTGTTCAGCGGATTGTTTCTCGATGAACTCCTCACTTGGGGCTACGTTGACGTTTCTGCTGAAGAAGACGCTGAGCTCCGTTGATAGACTGTTGTTGATGGCTGAGTACTCTGGTCCGAGAACCTCCAAGGATAAACGCAGCCCGGGGCCAACATAGTTCCAGCTAGTCTTCGCCTCACTCAACACACGGCGCCCTTCATCATCCTCATAGACCACATTGACGCTTGCATAGTCCTCGGCTGGCGCGACGCTATAGTCTACGCCATAGGTTTCCCGTAGCTCGGTTAGGTATGGTTCCTTGCTCCACTTGAGGGACTCTATGCTAGCTTGAACCGAGACAGGTTTCAGGCTGGTTTTTGGCTTATCCGGGTCCTGAAGCAGGTACCTGTCTGCTTCAAGACTATGGCAGCTCATGTCAAGGAGGACGCCTCCACCGGATTTCCTTGGGTCCCAGAACCAGCTGTTGTGGGGTCCTCCATGTTCCTCTGATGCCCGTGCGATGTAGGGTCTGCCTGTGGCTGCTGCGCCGTGCCTCCACACCGCCTCTTTGGCACGTGTAATCGTCGGAGCATATACTTGGTTCTCAAGGTATCCGTGAAGAAGACTGGTTTTCTCAAGTAGCCTCATCATCTCGTTTGCTTCCTCCAAGTTTCTGGCTAATGGCTTCTCGCAGCAGACGCCTATGAGGTCGTTTTTTCCCTGAGTTGCTTCCTCGGTGATGGTTTTCATTGTCTCTACTCTCGCGTAGTTGGGGGTCATTATCCACACGGCGTCCACCTTTGGGTCGCTGAGCATCATGTGAAGATCATCATATGTTTGAGGTTTAGGCATCCCCTGTTTTTCAGTGTATGAGGCGAGTTGATCTGCTCTTGGCTTATTATGATTGTAGATGGCTGTGATATCAGCGTCCCTGATTCCCTTCCAGCTGTCCACCATGAACTTGGCGATGAATCCGGCGCCGATGAATCCTACTCCGAGTCTTGACATGGATAATGAATGCGGTTTCTGGGGATAAATTCAGTGGTTTGGCAATGGATTCTTTTAGTACCCATGAAATCTACTTCTTGATTGATATGAGCTACCGGCTTAGTGAAAATATCAACATAGAGACTCCTAACCTGGAGGAAGCGGTTCAGTTCTACACGGAGGTTCTAGGATTGAGGATAGCCGAGATGGGTAATGACTGGGCTAGGTTTGATACCGGGAAGATCAATCTCCATATCAGCAGGGGCAGGACCCTTGGACCCATAACGGAGTATCATGTTGAGGACCTTGAGAAGTCGAAGGAGACTTTGCTGGAGAGGGGGTGCACTGTTGTCAGGTGGGAGGGAAAGGGTCAGCCGTGTTATATGCGGGACCCTTTTGGCTTTGTGTTTAATCTCTGGGAAGTCTAATACAGTAAACAGGGTCATTCTTCTGTATGGGTAGCATCGGCGTTGGGGATGCGGCTCCGGGGTTCAACTTGGAGTCGGTAAATATGGGGACTGTTTCACTCGGAGATTACATTGGTAAGAGAGCGGTGATTATTTTCGGGCGCTACTTTGGCTGCCCTGTATGCCAGTATGATTTTGATGAATTAATCGCTAAGGTAGATAAGAACAGGGAGAAGGCTGAAATCATCTATTTTACTCAGTCAAGCCCCGAGGTAGCTAGGAAATTCATAATGGAACATGAACTGGAGTTCCCGGTTATACCGGTCCCCAAGGAGGATGGTCACTACAAGGTGTATAATGACTACTCAGTGAGAAACATGGGAATCGGCACCACGATTGAGATACTGAGAAGAGCAAGCATCGCGAAAAAGGCTGGAAAAACCCATGGAGAGTATGAGGGACGTGAGACCCAGAGCCCGGCTGATTTCGTGGTCGATGAAACTGGGAAGATTATCTGGGCTCACAGGGGAGTGCTGGACCTTGAAAAGATCCTAGGGTTTCTCAATAGCACCTAGCTTGAATATTATCTGGGCAGGAAGCCTTGAGTAGTATTGCTGAGGGCAGGTTTTTGATCTGCCTTTTCCTCTTCTGGTGCTTGTCTCGGTGATCTTGTTTCATGCGACAGTATAAACATGGGGTATACATACTGTGTGCTGTGACTGAGCAGACCCTCCACGAGCAACTCAAGGAACTCTACGCCATGGAGACCGGTGAGATAGAGTCAACGCTGGGGGACTACAGGGTCGATGTGGTGAGGGGTGATCTGCTTATTGAGATACAGACTCGGAGCTTCTCATCCATCAGGGATAAGCTCAGGGATTTGGTCAAGGATAACAGGGTCAGGCTTGTTCACCCGATAGCATTCAATAAATGGATAATCAGGCTCAGCGGTGACGGAAAGCAGCTGAGTAGACGAAAGAGCCCGAGAATTGGTCGGGTCGAGGATATTTTCTATGAGCTTGTCTACTTGCCCATGCTTCTTATGAATCCGAGCTTTGAGTTGGAGGTCGTGTTGGTTAATTTGGAGGAGTTCTGGATCGATGATGGCAAGGGGAGCTGGAGGCGGAGACGGTGGAGCATCCACGATAAACGTATGATAGAGCTACGGGAACGCCATCTATTTTATTCCCCAGAAGACTTCAGGAAGCTCCTGCCCGAGACGCTGCCACCGGAGTTCACATCCACGCAGCTATCAAAGGAATCCAAGCTCACTCCACGCCTAGCCCAGAAGATGCTATACTGTCTCACAAAGATGAATATCGTTGAGAGAGACGGAAAAAAAGGCAGAGCCTATCTGTACAAGTTATGCTAGGTTATCTCTGCCTGTGGGTTTTCTATCCGAGACGAGGAATTATAAAGTCGTTATGCAATGTTATCATTAATCAATAAAAAATATAAAAAACCGCTAAAAAACGACTCTTTCAGGCTGAAAAGCTCTAAATATAGAATGTGGAGAGAAATATTAGGTGTTCTGGTACGGCGGATAAACCATGGGAAGACCTGAAAAACAGTAACTATCGCGCGCTCATAGAGGAGGCGAAGAAGCAGCTGTTAAGCTTCAACGCCCAGATAGAGGGCATCCACAGGATAAGCAATGTGATCCTCATCAAGAAGAGCCAGAACGAGTTATACAAGGTAACAGAAGACCTACCCCTTGAGATGAGCATCAGCCTCATGGAGATAGCTGATGGACTTAAAGACGGTTTGATGAACATTGAACGCAGTTTGGCTCGACTAGAGGCAAGACTCGATATGATGGAAGAAAGCGTCTACAAGGAAGAATACAAATAAATGGGTGAGGCTTATGCCTCGAAGGTCTTGACCTTTTTCTTATAATCAGGTGCCTGGACGTTCATCAAGGGCTCGATTGCCTCATGCATGCATGTCCTGACACAGGCGTGGCAGTAAATGCACTTGAATGGGCTCCACTCGATCTTCTTCGTCTCAGGGTCAACCTTAATGGCTGCTGATGGACAAATTCGCTCACAGTCCTGACACTGGTCACACTTCGCCATATTGAAGTATAACTCACCCCTCGTTCCGGGCACGTATGCTGGTTTCTCGAAAGGGTACTTCACCGTGGCTGGTTTACCGAAGAGGTTCTCCAAGATGTTACCTAGGAATCCGGGCATCTTAGTTCATCTCCTTCACATCTGTGATACGTTCAGTGCAGCTCATACAGGGGTCTATGCTATGCACAATCGCTGGGATATCCGCGACATTATGACCGATCAACATGCCGAGTAGCGGTGGGATGTTTGGAATCGTGGGAGTCCTGATCCTGATCCGCTCCAAATGTATGGTGCCATTGCCCTTCGCGTAATAGAAGACCTCTCCACGGGGCTGCTCAGTTCTATAGATAGCCTCACCATCTGGGAACTTGTCGTTCTTTACAGCGATTGACCCCTCTGGCAGCTGGTTAATGGCTCGTTTGATGAGGTCGATGCTCTGGTAGCACTCGTCGAGTCTGACGAGAACTCTTCCTTGTACATCGCAGCTATCATAGACGATTGGTTTGAAGTCAAGCTCGCCGTATGCCTCGTAACCGTTATTCCTCATATCCTGTGGGATTCCTGAGGCTCGGATTACGGGTCCGACTGCTCCGCTGTGGACTGCGTCCTTCTTGGGTAGCATGCCCATTCCGACTGTCTTGCTGAGGAAGGATTTGTCCTTTCTGAAGACGTTTGCCCAGTCATCGATCTCTTTCTTGAGCTTGTCCATGTCTTTCTGGTACCTGCTGATCAGAGGCGCGTCCATGTCCTTGTTGACGCCTCCAATTACAGTTGTTCCCAAGTGGATACGGTGACCATTTGTAGCCTCGGTTAGCTCCAAGACTAGTTCACGGTCTTTCCATACCTTCATGAAGAGACTCTCAAACCCAACCGCCTCACCGAATAAGCCCAGCCAGAGCAGGTGGCTCTGGAGACGGGCTATTTCCGCCCAGATGGTTCTCAGGTACTTTGCTCTGATTGGTATCTCTGTGTCTGTTAGTTTCTCGATCATTCCAGCGTAGGTCTGCCCGTGTATGATGTTGCAGATCCCGCAGATTCGTTCACATAGGTATAGGTTTCTCCGGTAGTCGTTGAGCTCAGCGGCACGTTCGATGCCTCTGTGTATGTACCCGATGTTTGGTAGTACGTCAACGATCTTTTCCTCATCCACGTAGAACTGGAGCTGTACAGGCTCCGGTAGTACGGGGTGCTGTGGACCGAAGGGTATTACAGTTAGTTTTCCTTGATTACTCATTCCAGTCGCACCTCCAGCATCTTCCAGCCTCACAATTCGCTTTGCATTTATCCAGCAGTAGCTCTACTTCTGCGAAGTTTTTTACTCGCTCGTCTGGGTCAATTTCAGGTATCTTTGCCTGGGGGGTGCTGCGTAGCGCCTCCTTGTCCACTGAACGTGCGACGAATTCCTTCATATCAGGTACGGCGTCGCTCAACCCCTCTCCTCCGAGGTACTTGTCTATGCTGCTTGCTGCTATTCTGCCGTCTCTTAGGGCGGCGATGACGCTTGTTGGTCCGTAGACTGCGTCTCCGCCTGCCCAGACGTTGTCTCGGCTGGTCTTCATGTTTTTATCTGTCTCGATCTGTCCGTATCGGTTTACTTCGACGCCCATGCCTGCTGGCACGAGTCCACGGTATCCGATGGCTGAGATTACTGTGTCTGCTTCCACTGTGTATTTTCTGCCCTCTACTGGTTCTGGGCGTCTTCTGCCTGATTCATCGGGTTCACCGGGGATCATTACCTGGAACTCTATCTTCAAGGGGTATCCGGGGATGATCTTCATCTGGCTGCTGAGGAAGTCGAAGTTTACTCCTTCCTCCATTGCTCCATGAATCTCGTGGAGGCTGGCAGGCATCTCACCTTCTGTTCGCCTGTAGAAGAGGGTTACTTCCTCTGCTCCTAGGCGTCTTGCTGTACGGGCAGCGTCCATCGCGCTGTTTCCGCCACCGATGACGATGACTTTTTCACCGATCTCGGGGGTCTCATCTCTGACGTTGACGGCTGTCAGGAAGTCGATGAAGCTGATTACTCCCTCGCTCTCCTCACCCTCACATCTTAGGCTATTGCATTGGTCTGCGCCTATTCCGAGGAAAGCTGCATCATATCCCTCAGCCATTAAGACTTCTAGGTTCTCAACTGGGGTTTCTAGTTTGACCTCTGCGCCAACCTCGTTTAGGCGTGCCATCAACTCCTCGTTCATCAGGTCCTTGGGGAGCCTGTACTTGGGGATACCCCAAGCCATCGCGCCTCCAAGCATAGTGCCCTTCTCGTAGACGGTTACACTGTGCCCCTGTAGTCCCAGATAGTAGGCTGCGGCTACGCCTGCTGGTCCTCCTCCGACTATTGCCACCTTTTTCCCTGATGGGGACTTGCAGGTGATTTCTCTTTGGAGGCCACCGTTCTGCTCCTTGAAGCCGTCTGCTGCGACACGCTTCAGTAGCCTGATCTGTATGGGTTTCACTTCCAGCTCCTGTCTGCAGCCCTCTTGACAGGGGGCGAAGCAGACTCTTCCCAGTATGGCTGGGATTGGAGCTCTATCGATTATTGTGTTATACGCTGCCGTTGGGTCGTCGCGTTCGACTTCCCTGATGTATTTTGGGATGTTGACCATTGCTGGGCACTCCTCGCGGCACGGTCCGAGCTTCCTCATGATGGAGGGCTGTGGTCCTACCGCTGGCTTCAGCAGCGTGGATGGGCTGATGTCGTTCTTGAGCATTCTGCCTCCGAGGTCTACTGCTAGGTTGCTGAACTTTAGCTTGAAGAGGTCTTGTGCCTCGTTCTCGCCGATGAATGCAGCTATGTAGACGCCGGTGATGCTCTTGATGGGGTCATCCTTTTTCGTGACTAGGTGTATTGTCTCGATGTGGTCTTCTACTTCGAAGTGGTAGAGTACCTCTACGTCCGCTTTATTGATGTCGTTGGTTGTAATCGTGATGAATCTGGCGCCCTTCTGTTTCATCGCCTCAGTGGCTGAGATGAGGGTATCCATTGTCGCCGTTGTATTGTATGCTGCTTCAGGTGTCTTTGTTATCTCGACTATCATTCTGAGTCCTCCTCGACCTTGACTGCTCCTGAAAGCTTATTCAGGGCTAGTACAACTGCGTCTATGATCTGCTCTGGGCGTACAGCGCATCCCGGAATATAGACATCCACTGGGATCACTTTGTCGATTCCGCCAAGTACGTTGGGGCAGTTATGGAACACTCCGCCGGTGCATGCACAGGTTCCGATGGCGATAACCATCTTTGGTGCTGGCATCTGTTCGTAGAGGTTTTTGAGTACTTCCTTGTTCCTGTAGTTTACTGCTCCTGTGACCAAGAGTACGTCTGCCTGCTTGGGGTCTCCTATGTTTACGATTCCGAATCTCTCGACATCGAACTTGGGAGTCAATGCTGCAAGTATCTCGATGTCGCAGCCGTTGCAGCTGCCACAGTCGTAGTGCATTACCCAGAGGCTCTTGAGTCGGGCTTGTTGTATTAGTGACATCTTAGATTACACCTCCAAATACTAGGGCGGCTAGGTTCAGTAGCACGAGTGTGAACCCGACGCTCCAAGTGGTCGTGAGCATCTTCTGCCATGTGAGACGGGGATAGATGTTGTCAACTACCAGCGCCAAGAAGAACATGGTTAGGCTGATGACTCCACCGATTACTGGGTTAGGCGCCCAGAATAGGCTGAAGATCATCAGTGTTGTGGCTAGTTTTGTCCAGTGACCTAGCTCTATTAGAGCCATTGTGTAGCCGCTGAACTCTGTGAATACTCCCCTGACTAGTTCCTGATGTGCGTGTCCGCTGCCTGATACGTCGTAGGGGCTCTTCTTCATCTCGATTACGAGGACGAACATTAGAGCCACTAGGGCGAGGGGTAGTACCATGAGCAGGGGCTGTCCGTAAGCGTATATGCCTTTGATGGTGAAGCTGCCTGTTACTAGGAATATGGCTACGTATACCAGTAGCATGACTGGCTCGTAGCTGAGCATCGCTAGGAACTCGCGGCGTCCACCGAGGTAACTGTATGGGCTCTTTGTGCTCACGGCTGCCACTGTTAGGCAGATGTCCGCGATGCCCATTATGAAGAGGACCAGTAGCAGGTCCTGCTGGAAGGTTACCATGCCCGCCGCTAATATGGCGAAGCCTAGGTATCCGAATGCCAGTATTGGCTGCAGGTTATTGCTTATCATTGGGTTCTTGCCCCATAGCTTCAGCACATCATAGAATGGCTGTATAAGTGGTGGACCGATTCTTTCCTGCATCTTGGCAGTGAGTTTGCGGTCCACGCCCGCTAGCAAGCCGCCGATTATTGGTGTTGCAAGCGCCAGTATTACTGCGGTTATGATTGTTATTGTGTTCATTTAGATTACCTCCACCAGCATCAGGGCGACTGTAACCAGTGCGCCGAGGATGAGGGCTACTTTCTCGTACTGTGCCTCGTCAATGCTGCCGCCTAGGAATATCCAGGATAGGCTGAGTTTCACCTCAGAATCCGCGGTGGTCTTGAAAGTCTCATTATCGACGTTTGTACCACCGAGATAGGGTGGGCTTAGTACGCCTCCCTTGCTCTTTGCCAGCCATGAACCGATTAGTATCACAGCTAGTGATCCGCCCCAGAGGGCGAATACTGGGAAAGCTGTGAAGCCTAGGTCGATGCTTAGGTTGGGAGTGGTGATGACGACGGGGTACACGTTCTTGATGACGGGTACCACGATGTTGTTGAAGACCAGTGCGGCTCCGAGGCTGATGACTACATCTACTATGAGTAGTCCAACCATGCTGAGCTTGTATGGGGTCTCCAGTTGCTCGTCCTTGCTCTTGGCCAAGCTGTTAGGTGCTACGATCATGTAGCCGATCCATTTAGCGTAGTAGAAGGTGGTGGCTGCGCTGCCCAGTACCACCATTATGATTAGTGGTAGTCCTAGGTAGAGGGGGCTTGACGCGATGGCGTCTACTGCCACCCATTTACCTAGGAGCATACCGAATGGCGGAAGGAACATGCTGACCATGCCCGCGATCATCACCGTGGAGGTGAGAGGTAGCCTGCCGAGCACGCCCTCCCAGTCCTCGATGTTTCTGCTGCCGATCTTGTTCTCAATGACGCCTGCCCCCATGAAGAGGAGGCCTTTGGCGACGCTGTGGAAGACCAGTAGTGCTACGGCTGCGCTGTAGCTCAGCGCGGTGTTTAAGCCGATGCATAGAGTGATCAAGCCGAGGTTGCCTATTGTGCTGTAGGCTAGTACCCGTTTGCTTACCTTCTGTCTGATTGCGAGTACTGCGGTTATTAGGAATGTGAATGCTCCACCGAAGGCGATTACGGTGCTTAACGGTGTGCCTTGTATCGCGGGTGCGATACGTAGAAGCATGTAGATTCCCGCGTTTACCATTGTGCTGCTGTGGAGCAGCGCTGAGACAGGTGTAGGGGCGACCATTGCGCCGAGTAGCCATCCGTGCCATGGGAACTGGGCTGCCTTTGTGAAGGCTGCCAGTGCGATTAACCCGAATGCTAGCATCAGTGCCTGTGGCGCCGCCATCAGCTCTGTTAACGCGATGCTGTGTACAGCGTTGTATCCTACGAACATGGCTGCGACGAAGCCGACTCCGCCTACTAATCCCATCCAGAGGGCTAGTATGCTGTTTTCTTTTGCTTCCTCGGTCATGTCGTGTCTGATGAGCTCGTAGCAGCATAGTGTGGTGACTTCCCAGAAGAAGTACAGCCAGTATAGACTGTTGCTGTACACCATGCCGTTCATGGCTCCGAGGAGCAGCATCAGGTAGAAGAAGAACCGGCTCTGGCGGCTCTTATCCAAGTGAAGATGATGTTCATGCTCCTCCATATAGCTCAGTGCGTAGATTATGATGACTGAGCCGACGATGTTGACTATAAGGGTTAACAGTATTGATAGACTGTCAACCATGATGATGTTCTCCACGTGAGTTCCCTTGACCACAAACTCGAAGTAAGCGGCGGGGATAATCTGAGCCAATCCGAGGGCGATTACCTGTGGGCTCTTTGCCTTGATTCCCGCGTAGAGGAAATAGGCGAGTAGGACAAAGTCAAGGGCGACTACTGCCTGCTCATAGATGTGTTCTGGTGAGAACATTACTCCGCCTGCCTGATAGAGCAGCGCGGATGATGAGATCAAAACAAGTGCGGAAAGGGATACGATAGCGGTGCGAACGCGTTTATCGTTTAAAACCAGCAGGGCAAGCGCAGAGATAACTGGGAGCCCTACATTAATAGCTACGAGTGTTTCAGGATTCAACCTTTTTTGCCTCTTAGAGATGGATGGATTCCGTAGGTACCGTGGGGTCCATTTACGCCTCTACGAGGAGTTCGGCTGCCTGTGCACTCCATATGTCGTTGTCTTTGAAGCTAGCTAGGTCTTTGATCGTGCAGTGTATGATCTTGCGTTTCAAACCCAGATTGTCAAAGATGTGGAGTGTTCCCGCTTTCTCGGCTTCACCTGGAAGATACATTGCGTATCCTCTTGGGGGGGTGCCGCTGATAGCGAAGAACACAGCGCCCAGCGCGTTCTCGGCGCAGGGTGACTTATGGATATACAAATCTCGTGGAGTTCTGTCTTCCTGTGTCTCAAGGATGACGGCTTGTACTTCTTTTATGGTTAGTTCTTGCATTTTATTTCCTCTTAGTCGGTTTTCACTGCATCTTTGAGTAATGCAGCTCTTGTTTGGAGAATCTGCTGGACGCTAACGTCCTGAGTTCCCTCCTTTTTGAGTTGCTCTAGAACTGATTCTTTTCCAGCTTTCCTTACCATGCGTCGCTGATCACAATCCTTTGCGACGAGTCGCTGTAGGAGTGCACTGTCTCGCTCTGCGATGTTCATGGCCAGTCTTTCGCCTGCATCGCAGTCTTTGCAGATTGTGTCAACAACGTGGAAGATGTTGTTCTTGTAGGCTAACAAGCTGTCATATAGTTTCTTGAACTCTACGTCCATTTCCTGATTGGTGATTCCGGCTCCGAAGAAGACCAGATTATCCCTCTCATTATGACCCATTTCTTTGTTCTCTCCCTAATCTGGGTGACAGTATATACCGGATTGATATAAAACGAGTTTACAAAAAAAAGGGAAAATATATAAAAAAATGCTATATATATAGAGAGAATCTAGTAATATATCGTATCGAGATGTGAAAAACTGTGAATGTTTCCCAATATATACAATATAGAAACATGGTACTTATTGATGCGAAAAGTATTAATTCTGCTACTGTGGAGGACATAAGATGCCAGAACTGCTAGAAGAGCGGGATAACCTCAAGCTGATGGAGGAGCTTGTCTCGGGCGATGCTGTCAGTGTCAATATTAGTGAATTGTCGAGGATTCTGGGGAAACATAGGAATACTATAAAGAATAAGGTAGAGAAAATCCTTGAGCATAAAATAATTGATCCTCCAATCTATCCTTTTCATGGATTGTATAGAGTCTATCCTCTTCTTGCAGTTGTTCACTTGGATGTTCCCGATGGAAAGGAATGCACTGAAGGCATCATAAGGTGGATAAAGGAGGACCCCCAGATCTTCGCCGCCTTCAGGACTAGGCAGGGAGAATACGATACTCTGCTATTTACTTATCACGAGAACATTACAGCGTATCAGCTCTGGATGTCTACGGTGCCGAGTATATTGAAGATAAACTATGGTGTACCAGAGGATCAGGCTCATTTCGAGTCCAGCACCGCTTATTTCAGTAACCAGTTGATGATTAAGTATAACCCCAGCAATGGCATCAACCTAATCGAAGAGGATTTTAAAGAAAAGGGAGGTCTCAAACTCAGGGGGTATGAGTTAGATGAACTCGATTTGGATATTCTCCGATGCTTGGTAAACGGCATGGGTATAAAGACAAATAACACGCTCCTATGTGAAAAGACTGGGCTTCATAGAAAGACCATCGAGAAACGGATCGAGGCGCTACAGCAGGAGGGGATTCTCGGAGCGCCTGTCTGCAGGTTCCCGAACTTTTTTGTTCCACCAAACTATCTATTGACGTATGTTCTGATCCAGTTCAAGGAGCTGGATGAGAAGGTGCTTAATGAGCTTATCATCGATACGAGTATCCCGATAGCGATCCAGACCATTCACGGCAAGTTCAATATGCTCTTATTTGGGAATCACAGCTCACTGGATGATCACCTTCGCTGGGAGGAAAGGTACCGAACAATGTTCCCAGATAGCTTCGGCTCTGCTCAGATAACCTATTTGAGTCCGGAGATGACGATTAACTTCAACCAGCAGACTGTCAGTCTCTGTTATATCAGGAGTAAGCTGGGTGAGACGAAGGGAGTAGACCTTGGAAGAACCATCAGGCAGTTGGAGAGGGCTCGGGCGAGAGTTCTTTACAATCTCCCAAAGGGGAAATCTTGACCCCTTACACTCCTGTCTAATCTCTGTTTTTTAGGGATATAATTTCATGAAGAGAATCATGCCGATTATTAGCTCGGTCATCCAGAATAGGCTCAGTCCGAGCATCCAGTTTTTCCTCTGGAAGCAAGTTGGACCGGGTTCCTGGTACCTCCAATCAGCCAAGATGTAGATACTGAATACTTCAACTATTAGCCCCAGCAGGATGTGGGATCTGAATAGGAAGTTGATCTCAGGGATGGAGGTAGCTGCGAGCCTTAACGCGACTGGTATCATGACGGTTAGGATGGCGGCTGTGTTCATGAGGGTGGCTATGAGCATGATGACTGCATGGGACATGTAGTTCTTGCGTTTGACGATGAGGAAGCCTATGATTAGTACACCCAGTGCTAGAAGCTGGAGGGTCATGCTGATCTCGCTGCTCATAGGCGCTGATGTGTTCAGTATGCTAGCCATGTACCGTGTGGTGAGGGCGTGGGATAAAAGAGTAGTCTACATGAAAGACTGATTAACGGGTCAGCATATATTGGGCTAATGTTTCATGGTATCAGGCTCGTCATATATGATCTGGACGGCGTTTTGATAGACAGCAACAAGGCGATACTGGAGAGCTTCAGGCGCACCATGGAGGAGATAGGTGCTCCGTATAAGCCTGAGATGATTCTCGCCAGAATAGGATATAGTCTGCACCAGATATTCATAGACACTCTGCCTAGTGAGTACCATAACCGGCTGGAGGAGCTCAGGAGTATCTACATCAAGCACTTCCAGAGCCTAGACATCAAATACACGCAATTATTGCCCGAGGTAGCCGAGACCCTCGCCGAGGTGAAGCAACGCGGCTTTTTGCAGGCGTTGGCGACGAATAAGACTGTGACTGAAGCTGAGAGGATATTGTTTGAGCTGGGGGTCGGGGACTATTTTGATTTGATGGCGGGTTATATGACCGTTGATAAGCCCAAGCCTGAGCCGGATATGATACTGTATACTTTGGAGAAGCTGGGGGTTGCACCGTCTGAGGCGGTTTTCGTGGATGATACCAACGTGGGTTTGACGGCTGGGATCAGGGCGGGTGTGCAGACCATCGGGATTACGACGGGCAATAATTCACTAGAGCAGATTCAATCTGTGAATCCAACCACGATTATCCATAGATTCAGTGA
>CAYUTB010000051.1:10787-16839 GCA_964447425.1 uncultured Candidatus Bathyarchaeia archaeon | reverse complement strand
CTCCATTTATCGATCTCGGTCTTTGTTATAGCCTTGATGCGGTCCAGCTCCATCTCCTGATCGGGCAACACGAAGGTAATCGCAGTGCCCTTCTTGCCCGCTCTGGCTGTTCTGCCGATGCGGTGGAAATACATGTTGGGGTCATCGGGGATATCATAGTTGATGATGTACGGCACATCATCGATATCAAGCCCTCTTGCGGCTACCTCTGTAGCGATCATCAGCTCGAATTTCCCCGCCCTGAAGTCATCCAGCACACCCTGCCTCCGCGCCTGACTGTAGTCCCCGTGTATGGGCTCTGCGGGTATCTTGTTTCGCTGCAGGAAAGTCGTGAGCCTGTCTACAGTGTATTTTGTCCTGCAGAATATTATGCCCCGGTCTACCTTGAAGTACTCTATTACCTCTTTGAGGGTGTCCTCTTTCTCGTAGTGAGCCATCACCATATAGTACTGGGTGATGTCGATGTTGCCGATCTCGTCCCGGCTCATGTTGACCTCGACGTATTCGGGTATGAATCGTTTGCTGAGGTTCATTGTGCGGTCATCGAAGGTTGCGCTCCAGAGGCTTATCTGGCGCTGCTTTGGTAGCTTTTCCAGAATATAGGATAAGTCTTCATAGAAACCCATGTCAAACATCCTGTCGGCTTCATCGAGGGCAACTATCTTCACGTTTCTCAGATCCAGGTTGCCCCGCTTCATGTGATCGATGAGGCGCCCCGGTGTTCCCACTACGATGGTTACTCCTCTCCGTAGTTCCTGTATCTGTGGGTTGATTGCGACGCCTCCGTAGATGGATATTGCCCGGGTTTTGAGGTACTTTCCATATGAGTTAATATCGTCTGTGATCTGCTGCGCGAGTTCTCTTGTAGGTGCTATCACGAGTCCCTCGACGTTTCCGCTTTCCGGGTCGAGTTGCTGTAGCATGGGTACGCCGAATGCCGCGGTTTTACCAGTGCCTGTCTTGGCTTGCCCCATCACGTTTTTCCCCTCAAGCATTGGGGGGATGGCGTTTTCCTGTATGGGGAACATTTCTTTGAATCCGAGGTCTTTTAGTGCTTTCTTGATCTCGTCTTTGATTGGTAGTTGTTGGAATTTCATTTTGATCAGTTGATTGATGATTTATGAATTGCCAGTGGTTACGTGTTGGCGGATATAAAGTGTATCCCTTAAGTAACTATACGTTTCCGGAACCCACAGACCAGTGTCCCGGTAAGATGATTCACCCGGTTACTCTCACGTTAAGGGGATTGTTTCATCCAATCCCATGTGAAGGGCAACCTAGGCAAACCTCTGGCTGTAATAGCTCTCGTGCTGCTGCTAGCTTTCTCTGTATACCAGAAACAACAGAGCCTAGGAGGAAAAGAAGCAGTGATAGTTGACCAATTATCCGAGGAAAACACGGAGTATGGATTCGTCGAACGCTGCAGCGGATTACTAGAATCCAGAGGATACAGTGTCAGGGTTTTCAAGGGGGAGAATGTGACCATTGGCCTCTTTCAAGGCTTGGACTGGCGAGTGGACCTTGTGGTTCTACGTATGCATTCAGGGGTCTTTGATAACCGAACATGGCTGTTTACCCACGAGAAATATGATTCATCGAAGTATGTGCTGGAGCAGCTGAGCGGCGAGGTAAACATTGGTATATGCGGTAGCGTGGATTACCCTGTCTTCACAGTCTCCAGCGACTTCTTTGAGCGTAATTTAGAGTTTGACGGCGGTCTGGTTATCGTTATGGGGTGCAACGGTTTGGATAGAGATGATCTTGGGCGAGTTCTATATGAGACTGGAGCCGACGCTGTGGTTGGGTGGAGTGGCCCAGTAACTGTGGAGGAGACGGATAAGGCGGTTTTTGGGTTCCTAGAGGAGATGTTATCCGGAGAGAGCCTGAGGGTGGCGGGGAAGGAGACTGGACTGGGCTATTACCCAGAGGGAGCACGGGAGTTTAGGTTAGGTTGAGTGAACCAATCTTTTTTGATGATGTTAAGAACCCTGCATTATGCTCAGCAGCACTCTGTATACTCTAGTCGCTGCTTTTTTGTTTAGCTTTCTCCCTTTGTTCGGTATTAGTTCGTAACTAGCCTTTGATGATTTACTTTAAGCGGTTACCGTTGGACGCCTCATGCAGTGACTGTACCGTTAATGGTGTTACTCGGCGACAGTTTATGGGGGAAATTGAAAGACACAAAATTATTCATGATTATTATCCTAACACTAGGGATTCTAATCCCAATCCAAATAGCCAACGCAGAGTCAACGATACCATCAGGGTACCAATCCTTCTACGTGCTCGGAAACAGCACCATGATCGTCCACGAAGCCGTCGATGAGGCATTCGGGCTCGACACCAACACCGCTGTACCATCCAGCATCTTCAGCATAGTATCATATCAGGATGGCACAAAAGTATACGTTGACCAGAAAGGAAACGGCTACGGATTCAACAAGCTAACCTTCACGGGAGCCGACGCGGTCTTCCAGCTGGACAAGGGAGGAGTAATCACATTCGACAACCAGGCTCCACCCTACTACAACATCATACCGCCGGGTAGCGGAGTCCTTGTCTCAGGTACATTGAACAACCCCGGAGAGAATCGTATTGGAGTCGATGGAGGAGACTACTTCTTCGTGGCTGGGGGACCTCTTACGGTCTTCAGAGGCGTCACAGATGCACGTATGAGCCTCGGTTACGGCACCTATGTGGCTGATATGTGGGAGCTCTACTCGGTTGAGGAGGGAGGAGAGGACTCCCAGAAACAGTACATAATACCATGCGGCGAGAACACCGCGATAACGGAGGATTTCTCGGGACCACCGGAGGGAAACGGTGGGACCTTCGTCGTGGTTCAGAGCTCAGCAGATGACACCCTTGTAAACTACACCAAGAAAGGGGTAATGTTCAGCAAGCTACTGCAGCGTGGGGATAGCTTCGTCATCTCCCACGTTGACGAGAACGACTACGTGGAGGCGAACAACAAGATACAGGTCGGGTTGATAGCCAGCGGTGGCGAGGTGTTTGACATCAGGTACTTTACCATCCCAGATGTCAGGTTCACTGGGCGCGACTACTGGAGCCCAGCCTTCCCAATAGGCTCGGCTTCCATGGATGTTCGTTACCATATTCACGCCATCACAAACGCGACGGTGACCATCGAGACCATCGGGGGCGTAGCGCCAGGCTGGAACGGTAAATACATCAACGCGGGCACGACAGACGCAGGCTACATAACAGATGGAACATACCCGGTTCACATCTACGCGAAGCCGGGGGAGAAGATAATGGTGCTCGTAAGCGCGGATGCTGGTAGCGGTGACAGGGACTGGGGCTTCACATGCCTTGATAGCTCTGCCCTTATCTTCGAGTACTTTACGCCCTACAGCCCCAGCGGGCGGACTTCTAACTCGGATATGCAGCTCTATGTCATGGGTATCTACAGTGGGACCACCATCTACGCAGACTATAATCAGGATGGGGTAATCGATGACTCTGTGACCCTCAACAAGTACGAGTCCCACGGCTTCTATGACAGCGACTTGGATAACACGGGCACCGAGCTCTTCTCGGATTTCCCGTTTACAGTGGTTTACGGTGAGTCCAGTACGGCGCCCATCGCCGGGTTAACCACAGCGGGATACGACTGGGGATACACCATAATCCCGTTGAACATCCTTGAGGCTAACATCGTCCTGAACCTCGACAAGACTGCTACGCCGAGAACAGTATCAACCTGGGGGATGGTGAACTTCACCATCCAGGTCTCGGCGGGTGAAAACGATTTCGCGTTACAGTTCAACTGGATAAATGACACCCTTCCAGATGGCTTCACATACTGTGCTGGTACATCGGTTATCACCCACGCAGACGCCTCACTGAGCTACGAGGACCCGGTGATTAACGGGAGCCTGCTGAGTTGGGGCTTCGACGAGATCATGCTATCCAACGAGACCATCACCCTAGAGTTCTGCGCGTACCCATCGCAGGTAGCCGGAGAAGACTACATCAACACAGCGGTGGCTGAGGGGGAGGACCCCTTCGGCAACTTTTACAGACCCACCGGGAGAGCCTTCATCTCGGTCTCCGAGAAATGCGTAGTCATCGGCTACATCACCGATGTGACCTGCGGGGGCAGTCTCAGGGTACCTGATATAACGGTGTGGCTTTACAACAGCTCGCTGGGTGCCCCTGTACTCGCAAACACCACCACCACGGACGCAAACGGCTACTATGACTTCGTAGAACTAAACAACGGAACATATTATGTAGCCTACGATGATCTGGACCCTGACCTCGGATTGAGGGTGCCCTACAGTGATGATGACCCATTGTTACCGCCTTCATCTCCGTTGACATCTTCAGCCAACTTCACCCTGCTCGGGAACCACCTCTACATGCATAACTTCGAGGTAATGACACCCGTTGACCTCTACATCGTGAAGACTGGGCCAATCTACGCGGAGGTAGGCGATAACGTGACCTACACCTACACTGTGGGTAACAACGGCTTCACTGGAGCCAAGAACGTTACACTGGAAGACGATGTCTGCGGAACACCCGTGTATGTCTCGGGTGACGATAACCTTGACAGCAAGCTGGACCCAGAGGAGGAATGGACCTACACATGCAGCCACGCTGTTGCTCCTCCACCGGGGCTGCTGATCAACGTGGTAAACGTGACCTCGACCAGCAGTGAACTGGACCCAACGGATAACACTGATACGTGGACCATCATAGTAATCAGCCCCGGATTGGAGGTGAACAAGACACTCATAGAACCCTCCGACGCTGTGTGCTATGTTGGGGACACAGTCATCTTCACTGTGAACATCACCAACACGGGTTCCACCGCATTTGAAACTGTGCCGCTAATAGACACATATGACCCGGATAAACTGGACTATATGACTGCATCCATCCTGCCTGATAACGTAGATGAAACTCTGGGCGAGCTGATCTGGCTGGATCTGACAGGCGGGGGCTCACTGCAACTGGGTTCAAGCATCGTTTTAAGCATCACATTCAACGCAGTGGAAAGAACTAGCCCAGGGGTTACCGCGAATAACGCCACCGTGACTGAGGCAAAGCTTGAGGGATATGAGATCTACCGTAATGCCTCCGACACCGATATGGTTCAGATTCTTGAACCCGCGATGCTTGTAGACAAAACAAGTGTATCTCACCCATCCGGGTACGCCCAAGTCGGTGACCAGGTAAAATTCAACATAACCATAACCAACAACGGCGACGCAGCCATCATAACCCTCCCACTCAAAGACACCTATGACCCGGTCTACCTAGACTATGTCTCCGCGACACCAGGTCCTGACAGCGTGGACACTGGAAACGGCGTGCTGACGTGGATTGACCTAACAGGAGGTGGCTCATTGGGGATAGGTGAATCAGTAAAGGTTCAGATAGTCTTCGAGGCCATAGAGTGGACCATCGGACCCACGGTTGACCTCGCCGAGGTGATAAACGCCTACGTTGGGGACTCGGTTTACCTGAACGGCAGCGATACAGCTGTGATCGTGATAAGCTCCACAGTTGGGGGCACCGTGATGACGCCTCCTATCGTTGTCGCTGCCCCATACTTATCGCTGAGTCTCGTAGTGGCTGGGGTTGTTATCTGGTTAGTTAGGAAGAAGTAGTGGGATACGTATCCCCTTTTTTTATATTACCTCGTTGAGGAAGGCGGTTATCACCATGTCCCTGTCGAGGGTGACCCTGATATAGTGCTCAGAGCCTATGCCGCTCTTCCTGAGGGAACCATCTGCGCCCATGCCTAGGTTCCAGTAAGCGAACGCCCAGTGACTGTCTTTAATACTGCATGTGAATAACTGCTTCAACCCGGCGTCAACGTAGTAGACCCCCGGTGGAGGATATACAGTAACATCTTCCATGATGGGTTGAGCCATCACGGTGATCTTGACCTTGCCCTCGGGAGCCATGAGATCGGGTGTTGGCCCAACGGTTGTTGAGACTAGCTCAAACCCATTTGGCAGAGTTATCGGTGAGTCGGCTACTGGCTCTGTCTCGGATCCGTTTATGGGTTGGGGTT
>CAYUTB010000051.1:5495-10687 GCA_964447425.1 uncultured Candidatus Bathyarchaeia archaeon | reverse complement strand
TCTGGTATGCTGGGTATGCTATCGAAAACGGTGCCCGTGTTGGTTCCAGGGTTTACAAGGGCCAGTACGTGGGTTTCCTCCGCAATTATTTGCCCATCCTTGTAGAGGGATGTGAAGAATGTGGAGGGGGTACACCATGCGTCGATGATTTCTCCATTCAGCGAATACGTGACCTTGAATGCGTAGTACTCGTTTGATCTGATCTCTGATACGATTCCCTCTATGGTCGTCAGGTCTGATACGTCTGGGATATCTGTGACTGCGCCTGTGAAGGCAACGCAGATTACGGCGATTAGTAAGGGGATCGAGGTCAGGAGGAGTTGTGTTTTTTTATTCATGGTTTTTTTCCCTCAGGGTCTTTCTTGAATTGAGGCTTTCAAGCTGTTCAGTAAAGTTTGACATCATATGATAACTGTCACTCACGTTCATCATACTCGGTCACTACATTGCTTGTGGTATAAGTTTCATGGGGTTGAGTAATGTACGTAAAATAGGTATTGTGTTATAGTAAACTGAAATAAACTAAAAAATAGGTAAATATTCAACTCGAAGTACGGTGATTTCGTTGATTTTAACATAATAAACATACAAAATAATCACGGATAAAAACTGGGCTTATTTTAAAACTATAAATGTAATAAACCCATGATATGCATCATGTTTTTAATCCATCCATATTAACAAGCGCATAGTACAATTTTCTGTACTTTTGCATATTTATTAATAGTTAAATAATACTATTAAAAATCAGCCAAAAAAGACCGAGAAATTAACCATAATTACTCCATAAGCCCGACTTTACACAGATAAAAGGAACAATAACGAGCAACAACGCACTCATACTTCAACGGAACAGGTTATATTGCATAGCCCGTGATAGGGTTCAATGAAGATCGTTAAGGCTGACGAGGAAGGCCTACAATACGCGGCGTCGGTGATAAGAGGCGGAGGCATCGCCATCTACCCCACCGAGACCGTTTATGGGTTAGGCTGCGCCCCCAGTGACCCTGATGCCACAAAGAAGATACTTCAGATCAAGGAGAGGGCAGAGAAACCATTACCCTTGATATGCTCATCGATAGAGTTTGCCCGAAGAATAGTGAAGTTCAACGCCACGGCGGAGAAGCTGGCTGAACGGTTCTGGCCCGGACCATTGATGATGATCCTTCCCAACAGGGTTGATTACCCCATCTGGGTAACCCATGGGAAGAAGACTCTGGGTATCAGGGTGCCCGGCAGTGATGTTGCGCGTAAACTGGCGGAGTTAAGCGCGGGAGTTATTGTTAGTACAAGCGCCAACAAGTCTGGCGCCACTCCCCCTCAAACGGCTAAGGAAGCCATTGATCAGATCGGGCACAAGGTTGACGTCGTTGTTGATGATGGCCCATCTCCGGGTCAGCTGCCATCGACCATAATCGATCTGAGTGGCTCCGAGATATGGATAGAGAGAAGCGGACCCATCACGGGCACCATGATTATGGATGTTTTACGGGGTTAGAGCTTCCAGCCCTTCTCCACGAGGTAGGCTATGCTCTCGCCTTCTGGTGCCCCTACTGCGGCTGCGACTGGCTCGCATTTTGTTCTGAATAGGTACATTGTGGGGCACGGGGCGGAGGTCTCTGTCATGGTCTCCCAGTTCGCCATGCCTTTCGCGATTATGATGTCTGCGTTGTTGTAGAGGTCTATGAACCACTGGGGGGATTCGTCGAGCCTGATGCCTATGGCTTTGGCTCCCGTGGTGATGAGTTCGTCTGCTGCCTTATCCATTCCCACCATCAGGGCGTCCTCCATCAACGCATCGTTGAGGCTGGGGGCTCCATCCTTGACTGCTACTGTTACGTGGCAGCCCAGTCTTCTGAGCTCCTTCACCAGCAACGTGTCCAACGCGATTTCCCCGGCGTTATCCGTGAGGAACAGTAGGTCTGCGCCGGGTTTGATGAGTTTTTTCAGCTTATCGGTGTCGTCTATGTAGAGAGGCTCGTCTAGGAACTTTAAGGCGTCTCCGAGGTCTGCGTTGTTGCCGGGCACATCGTAGTCGATTACGTTTCCGAGGCACGCTATCTTGCAGGCTGTTCGCAGTCGTTCCAGTGGGGCCGTTTTTTCGAGTATCTTCTGCAACTCTGGGATGAGCTGCATGGCTCGCTGGTTCTCCTCTTTTTTCTGCTCCAGATATGGGTCATGGCATCCAGTTATGGCTGCGATGAGTCTTCCCCTCTCAGAGCCCAGTATGGATGGCACTGTGTCCTCGTTGAAGCCGTCACCCATAAGCTTGAGGAGCCCTATCATGGCTTCGCGGCGCCTCTCTTCGTCGTCTGTGCTGAGCTTGATCATGTTGTATCCGCGGTGAAGCAGACAGTAGCCGCATCTTGAGCCGACCTTCATCTTGTTCAAGGGTGGGTGGTATACGCAATATAAAAAGCCTTCAAGCTCATCTAAGGGGGTGAACGACTTTGGAGTATAACCTGTTAGCGACTACCGATAAGATCACCATGGGGGCTGCGAGCAGCCAGCTCTGGATGAACCTACGTGCTGTGGGGGACCCTGAGCCCAAGGTGAATAAATCCCGGATCAAGGGGATCATTCAGGGATACACGACGCTTGACCCGGTGGAAGCGATCCTGCAGCTGCGGGCGCGTATGTTGGCTGAGCCTGAGAGATATGATAAGCTGTTCAGGGTGATGCCTGTTCTCAGCTGGGTGGATACAACCATAGAGGCAATCGTGGCTGAGGTTGACACACAGAAGGCGAAGATGGGTGAAGGCGATACCTTCAGGGTTACACTTGAGAAGCGGAAGACAGAGCTCAGGAGCCTTGAGATCATAGACCCCGTTGCGGATGCCATCGATAACGTGGTTAACCTTGAGGAGCCTGACTGGGTTGTGCTCATCGAGATCATGGGGGATAAGACAGGGGTCTCGATCATACCAGCGGAAGCCATGCTGAATGTTCAGAAGGAATGCGTCGGCTTATCTTCGAAGACCGATTAAGGTACTCTTCTCGGTTATCAGGCTCGTAAGCGCCGCGTATTTATCGCCCACCAGAGTACCAATTGCTGCATCCGTGATCTCATAGAGCTCTTTCAGCGCCACATATTTCTCCGGCGAGGGCTCTAGGGCTTTATCGTCTAATTCACCGAGGGTTTCAGCTATCAGCGATGCGATGGGATCATTCTCTGTCTCGGATATTACGGTCACCGCTACCCGTTTGGTAAATCTGGATACACCGATTAGCTTGATGGCTTTGGATATCTGGTTCTGGGTTGAAGCATACAGAAGAGTCTCCACGTCGAGTCGGTTGCTGATGTTGCTCCCATTCTCCATCGCGTAATACGCATTCGCTGCCGCGTAGTAGATGTGGTGGGGCCCCGTGATCTTGTCTGCGTCGAATAGCTGGTAGATCTTGCCCATGGTCATCTTGTCCAGCTCAGCTAGTGTCTGGTTGATGTCCTCCACATGTGTGTTTATGGCTGCTGTGATGGTGATGTAGAGCTCAGAGCCAGTTATAGGGTAAGAGTGGGGCATTTCTAATCGTCCATAGAAGATGGGATTGGTTTAAACCTATCCCACGAGCCCCATTGTTTCATCGATGATGCCATCTATTTCCTCGACTGTGTTGAAGAAACCTGTGCTGACTCGGATACCTGCCGGTCGCAGGCTGAGAACGTACCCCTTTTCTGTGAGTCGCTTATAATGCGCCTCTGGGTTGTCGGTGGTGAAGCTGATTACCCCTGATCTCTGGCTGGGCTCCTCTGGGCTCACCATTGTTAGGTTCAGGCTGCTCAATCCATCGTAGAGGCGCTGAGCAAGCGTTGTTATCTGTTTCTCGACCCGCTTTGTGCCCAGACCGAGTATGTGGTCTATCGCTGCCTTGGTTCCCACGAAGCTGAGGTAGCTGGGTTCACCGAATTCTAGCTTCTGGGCGGATTTGTGGAGCACCGGCTCATTGAGGCTGTGTTCCTTGATGGCTCGGTACCCCAGCTCCTGTGGCTTCAAATCATGCAGATGCTCTTTTCTGGCGTATAGAAAACCTGCCCCGGATGGACCGAGGAGCCACTTGTAGCTGCCGCAGGCGTAGAAATCCACGCCCTCTTTCCTGATGTCTACGTCCAGTGCACCCGCTGCCTGAATACCATCCACCACAAGGTACGCTCCGTGGCTGTGGCAGAGATCAGCCAAGGGTCTGAGGCTGTGCCTCGCGCCGGTTAGCCACTGGACATGGCTTATGCTTACTGCTTTGGTCTTGTCATCCATCTGTTTCTCGATGCCCTCTAATCGGATGGCGCCGCCCTGTGCCTTTATGATCCTAACCTCCACCCCCTTCTTGGATTGCAGCGTCCACGGGTAGACGTTCGCCCAGTTCTCCAGCTCGTTCACGATGACGTTCTCACCACGCTTGAAGCCGATACTGGCTGCCACCGTCGCGAGCCCCCTGCTGGTGTTGGGCTGGCAAGCGATCTCCTCGGGGGCTGCTTTGATTAGCTTGGCGAAGCTCTGGTTAGCCCAATCGACTTTCTGGTCTCCGTGGCGCCGGAGTTGATCCCAGTCATCCAGGAAACCCTGTATCGCTTTCTTAACATGGGTACTCGGGGGGCTGTGGTTTGCCGTGTTCAGGTATTTTACGCGCCCTGTTACTGGGAAGTTGTCCCTGAAGTCGTTCATATTATTTCATAGGCGCTCCATTGATATGAAATGTGGGGGATGGGAATCTTTTTACGCGCATAGAGTCTCAAGAAGTTAGACCATTGTGAGATATTGGTTATGTCAGACTACGAAGAAGAGCCCCAAGTTAAGATTGGGGATTTAAAGAGTTTTTCAAGGAAAGTATACACGGTCGCCAAGGTCATAAGCATAGGTGAGCTGAGGGAAGTTACATCAAAGAACGATAACAGCGCACATAAGGTGTGCGAAGCCCTTATCGCCGATGACACGGGAAGCGTCTATCTTACCCTATGGGATGAATCTATCGATGCGATAGAAGCAGACATGGTAATGAAGCTCGATAACGCCTACGTCAACGTGTTCAGGGGCAGCATGAGGCTGAATCTGGGCAAGTATGGCAGCTACGAGGTTCTGGATGAGGCGCCCTTTGACGAGGTTGAGCTGGAGAACAACATCAGCGATCAGCAGGTGGAGTACCAGAGGAGACCATACGGACGCGACGGAGACCGCGGACGCGACAACCGGAGATACTAA
>CAYUTB010000051.1:0-5395 GCA_964447425.1 uncultured Candidatus Bathyarchaeia archaeon | reverse complement strand
ATCAGATCAGATCTGATGTTTTGTCGATTGGCTTGATGGCTAACTGTAATGGCTTGATGGGGATGCTGGCTGGGCATCAGAGGTCAGGCAATCCACGCAAACCCCTTAGAGTTGGGCTGGTCTGGATCGATGCCCACGGGGACTTTAACACCCCTGAGACGAGCCTCAGCGGGATGATGGGCGGCATGCCCGTGGCTATCAGCACAGGTCAGTGCCTGCACCACATCAGGCGTACGAGTGGATTAGAGCCACCGCTACCCATCAAGTATGTCACAATGGTGGGTGTACGGGACACCGATCCAATGGAGCAGTATCTCATCGATAAGTATGATATTCCCCAGATCACAGTGGAGGATATCAAGCGGCTGAACCAAGCCATCGATATGGAGATGGATAGACTCAGCAGGATAACGGATCTCATCTACGTGCATGTTGACTTGGATATCCTTGACCCAGAGGACATACCCGGCGCAGGGTTGCCCGTGGAGAATGGACCAACAGCGGATGAGCTTGGAGAGGCACTCTCAGTCATGTTCGAGTACCCCAACGTCAAGGGCTTCGGCATGGCGTCCTATCCGTGGAGAAGAGACCCAGAGAGGAAAGGCTTGAAATCCGTCTACAGGCTGGTTGAGGGTGTAATAGCGGGTGTAAAAAACCGCTAAACTTTATTCCATCGATCGTGTGATGTTTTTTAACTACAGTTAGCAAATACTTCTCATGTTATTTGTGAGACTCAAATCCAGCGTTGTCTCCCATCTCAGTTACTTCATAGGTTCTGCAAACAGCGCTTTTGTCGTTGACCCCACGAGGGATATACAGCAGTATCTGGAGCTAACTAAGAAACATGGAGTGAATATCAAGTACATCTTCGAGACCCATCGAAACGAGGACTATGTTACCGGCAGCCTTGAGTTGGCGAAGAATACTGGCGCAGAGGTCTATCATGGTTCTTGGCCGGTCTTCAAATATGGGAACGTGGCTGAGGACGGAGACGAGTTTAGGGTTGGAACCCTGAAGGTTACTGTCTTGGCTACGCCGGGGCATACCCCGGGGTGTAGGAGTTACGCTGTGACGGATTTTGAGACAGGGGATAAACCTGTCCTCGTCTGCTCTGGGGATACTTTGTTCATCGGTGACACGGGTAGGACGGATTTCGGTGGACCAGAGAACAGGGAGAAGTGGAGTACGTGGCTGTATGAGAGCATCCATGAGAAGCTTCTGCCTCTAGGTGATCATGTGATTCTCTGCCCAGCGCATGGGAGTGGCTCTGCATGTGGAGCCAAGATAGCGAACAGGGAGGATAGCACTTTGGGGATTGAGAGAATGTTGAATCCGCAGCTCAGTATGAGCAGGGAGGAGTTCATCCTGTACAAGGCAGCTGAGCACCATAACTATGCGCCTTACTTCAAACGAATGGAGGTTCTGAACATAGAAGGCGCCCCAGAGTACGGATTAGGACCCATGGTTGAGGCTTTGTCCGCGGGGGAATTCGAGAACTACATCAGAAAAGGAGCAGTGGTAGTTGACACCCGCCCACCGCCCTCTTATGCATCTGGTTACATTAAGGACAGTTATAATATCTCGATAGATAGGCTGAGTATGTCCGGTTGGGTTCTCCCCTATGATAAACCAATTTTACTTGTCTTGGGGAATAAATCTGAGCTAAATGAGACAGTGACTGGGCTAGCCCGGATGGGGTACGATAATGTTGTGGGTTACATGAAGCCCAGCATTGTCTCATGGTATCTTACAGCCAGACCAATCGATAGATTATGCATGATGACCGCGCCTGAACTAAAAACGAAACTTGAGACCCAGGACTGGACAGTGCTGGATGTTCGAAGCGTAGATGAATACGAGTCAGGGCATATAGAGGGAAGCATCAACATCTATGTCGGTACTCTACCGCGACACTTGGATGAAATACCGGGGGATAAACCGATAGCGGTTATCTGTAAATCCGGTACCCGGTCAGGGTTTGGTTGCAGCATACTCATGAAGCATGGAATAACAAACATATGCAACATCATGGGAGGCATGACAAGCTGGAAAAACGCGGGTTATCCCTCCGTAAAATAAGCCCCATTTTTTAAACACCACTCCGATACTCCAAATATGAGTAAGATCGAGGATATCGATGCGGCGCAGCTGGATAGTTACGTTGAGAAGGGAAAGCCTGTACTCCTCTTGATATGGAGAAAGGGTTGTGATCAGTGTCGTAGATTCAAACCAGTATTCAATCAATTACCCCAAGCCTATCCTGAAGCCACCTTTCTGAGCATGAGTATGTTCAGCTCCATGGAGAATCTGAGACTCGCCGAGAAATATGAGAAAGATACGACGCCGATAACACTGGTTTTCTGTAAGGGAATACACTTGGGCACTTTTGTCGGGTATTACTCATTACTGGATTTCAGGTCCAAACTGGGAGAGGTTTTCGAGGAAAACCAGTGCTAGTTTGTAAGGTTTATTTATCAAGCTGACTGATTTTTAGTATGTTTCCTTTAGGATTGACACAATACATACAGGGTGGAGTAATAATAGGCATAGCAGTAGCGCTGGTCTATATTCTCACGGGCACCCACGCGACTCAGAGCAGTTTCTTCACATCAACCCTATCCTATTTTGTAAAACGTCCATTCTTTCAGCGAGAACCGTATTTAGAGGAAAGGGAGTGGAGACTCTACTTCGCGACAGGTGTAATCCTGGGGGCTCTAATCTATACGTTAACTATATCCCCTGATGGTTTCTGGGTGAGCTCGTTGCCAGTCTGGAGGCTCGCCCTAGGCGGGTTTCTTGTAGGCTTGGGGACAAGACTTAGCAGGGGCTGCACATCTGGGCATGGGATAAGCGGCTTGGCATCGCTTTCAACAACCAGCCTTTACGCAGTGATCACATTCATAGTAGTAGGAATAATCACTGTCAACGTGTTGGGGGTGCTCGGGATATGAAACAGCAGAACCTCGTGTTGCTAATCGGTGGTTTGATCTTCGGATTCGGCTTGGCGGTAGGCGGTATGAGTAAACCCGAGATAGTGCTCAGTTTTCTCAAGCTTGAAGACCTCGGGTTAATTGTTCTCATGGGTTGCGCCGCGGGAATTGACTTCATAGCAATAAATATTGTTCCGAGGTTTATCGAGAAGCCTCTGCTCGGTGGAGAGTTCAAGCCAAGGGAGCGTAAATTTGGGAGAAACACTATAATTGGCGCCATAATCTTCGGTGTTGGCTGGGGGCTGAGTGGATTGTGCCCCGGAGCTGCCTTATCCAGTCTCGGAATAGGAAATGTTCCAGTCTTAGCTGGCATTGGTGCTATGTTTGTTGGTGCATACGTTATGGGGAGATGGTTTAGCTAGGATGTGTTTTGATGATTGACTTTATCCGCTTTTTACCATTACTTGCTTTATCTTTCTGTTCGGGTGTAATTGACCTGAGTCTTGGTATGGGGTATGGATTCACTGTAACACCAGTGATGTTAATGCTGGGTTTTACACCCCAAGAAGCAGTACCAGCCGTACTCATATCCTCATTTGTCGGAGGAATATCCAGCTCCATATGGAACCACCGACTTCACAATGTTGACTTCAGCTTCAGCAGTAAAGCCTTCAAGATAGCCTCCTTCACCGCAGTTCTCGGCGTACTTGGAGCCATAGTGGGAGTCTTTATCTCATTTAATCTCCCGGCTAGGATTGTAAGCCTCTATATTGGGTTTATAGTAATCGCGAGCGGAGCCCTTGTGATCATTAGTAAGAATCTGGTCTCAGAGTTCTCATGGAACAAGATGGCGATAATCAGTCTCATAGGTTCATTGAACAAAGGATTGACAGGAAGCGGATTCGGTCCAGTGATAACCACGGGCGCTATGCTCTCTGGGATAGACGAGAAGGCTTCTGTGAGCATCCAGTCATTGAGCGAGGCAGCGGTAAGCCTAGTGGGGTTTCTCACATACATCGTGATGCAGGGCTATGTGGATTATCAAGTGGCTGTAACTATGTCTGTGGGAGTAATAGTTGCGTCTCCATTGGCTGCTAGAATCGTGCATGGTCTTGATGGTAAAATCTTGAGGATTATGGTTGGGATACTAGCCTTGATTATCGGCTCGTATACCCTCTGGAAATACTTCTAGATGACGAACTTTTCTGGCTCTATTTTTCTATGATGCACGCCTAGATCGGATACTCTGAACTTGCGTCCACCATAGAGGGTAGCATCCGCTTCACCGTAGTAGAGGGCTGAGGCGATTCTGCCTAGGGCGTCTCCCTTCATGATGCCGCTTCCGCTGCCTGCGCCAACGTAGAGCATGCCATCCACCTTGTAGATGACTGGGGACTCGTCGAAGCTGTTTATGGCGTATTGTCCTGCCCAGCTGTTCATGGGGCGCACGTCCTCGAAGTCTGGGAAGTACATCACCAAGGCGTGGTAGACGTTGTTGGTGTAGTAGTCGTCCTCTGCCTGCGGGTCTTCCTCTAGCTGGAACTTGCGGGGTATCCAGTCGGCGCAGCCCAGCCAGATGCTTCCCTCTGTAAGCTCAGACTTCAGAAGGATACCGGCGGTGGGAAGGATCGTGAGGGGCAATGCTCCCTCCTTGTTTAGCCCAGTGGTCTTCATGATGGGCTCGACCTTTGGGTCCTTGAATGCGAATAGTTGACGCTTCTTGGGGCGCATATAGCTATCCAGCCCGATTGGGTCCAGTAGCTGGGACGCCCAGACTCCACACGCTACCACGGTGGTCTCGGCTGTTATCTCACCCTTACTGGTCTCGACCCCTGTGATTATCTTCTTCTGCCAGACGAAGGGTTCACCGGGTATGCCTAGCTCCATCTCGGGTTTTACTTGGAGCTTCTTCGCCTCGGTGTTGTACTGGACCTTGCCGCCTAGTTTGATGAACTCTGCCTCGTAGGCACGGACAAGCGCATCGGCGTCGAGGCTTCCACACTTCTTGCCATAGAGACCGTAGTCAATGTTTTTCAAGCCCAGTAATTCGGCTTCCTCGTCGCCACCGAAATCAGTTGTCAACGAGGGCATCATCGCCTCTATCTCTGATCGGTTATAGACGGTGAATTCGATGCCCCGGTTTTTCATCTCCTCGATGGCGCCCTTTATCCCATTGTACTGGTCCTCGCTGAAGAGCCACATGTAGCCTATGGGCTCCAGTTTGAGGTCGTAGCCCATCTCCTTCTCCATGTGGAAGAAGAAGTCTATGCTGGTGTCGGCTAGCAGGTAGTTGGTGTTGCTTGTGAACATGTTTCTGAAGCCGCCTTCGCTCTTGGCGCTGTTTCCCTGACCGGGTCCAGCGTATTTATCGATTACAACTATGTCTTTGCTGGGGTCTTGTTTCTTGAGATAGTAAGCTGTCGAGAGCCCCATGATCCCGGCGCCTATTACGAGGATATCACATT
>CAYUTB010000050.1:1835-16845 GCA_964447425.1 uncultured Candidatus Bathyarchaeia archaeon | reverse complement strand
TAGTTCTTTCAATACGCGG
Source organism: uncultured Candidatus Bathyarchaeia archaeon (assembly GCA_964447425.1). Classification (GTDB taxonomy): domain Archaea; phylum Thermoproteota; class Bathyarchaeia; order TCS64; family TCS64; genus RBG-16-57-9. Next base: position 16,826 of record CAYUTB010000050.1, on the reverse strand, counting down.
GCTATCAGTGAGCTGCTGTGTATTGTGGGTTTACCAGTGGCTTCCTGCACCCTTTGCTTTAGCTCTGTTGGGAACCCGAAGCAGTTCAGGAATATGAGGTCAGGCTTCTCCTTTTCCAGCCTCTTTAGCAGCCCCTCTACGTCCTCTGGCTCGTATGGTGATACGGAGTCTGCGTAGAGCTTGATACCGGGTCTACCGAAGTCTTTCTCGGCGTATGGGATCTGTTCCTCTGTGGGGTAGACTACTGCTAGTTTGCCTGCTTTGAGGCTTCCCTCTACCACGCCTTTTAGTATTTCGCTGGGCGTGACGACGAGCCCCTTGGATTTGAACTGTGGGAACTTGCCTGTGCACATCACCACTGTGAGTCTGACGCCCTGTGCCTCGATCTTATCCAGCTGCTTCTGCATCCTTGGGACGACGAATTTCTTTGTGATCTTGATCTCCTTGCCGTCCCTCATCCTGCTGACGAGAATATAGTCCTCGGGGTTGAGGTCGATCTTGTTCACATCATCGATGGTGAGGTCATCGAGGGCACCCGCCTCAACGATCTTAAACTCCTCGCCCAGGATATTTATCAATCCGGGTATCAGGTCGTCTCGCGGTGACTGCCCGATAGTAAGCATGCCGATCTGTTTCATATATGGCAAAGAGACAGTGAGCCCCTATATTGTTTCCCCTAAACGGGTAATCATCTTTAACTACAGGGCGACGGTTATATCTGGATAAAAGTAAAATAGCTGGTACTGGATGAAGCTTAAGCAATTAGTATTGATAGCGTCCATTTTTCTGGTTTTAACCATAGTTTTTACAGTAAATAGTCTTGAACTCATTGATTTTGATACGCCTATGTTTCCTTTTCTAACTCAGTCAAAAGAGGCGACTCTTGTTGGTGTATTAGATCACGCTACTTTTCCTGTTACATGGTTTGGTCCAGCGCCGCAGGTTGGAGAGACTCGGCAATATATCTATGTTGAAGTGCTTACTTTGCTCGATAATTGTTCTCAGCCTGTTTTTCTCTATCATGGTGGGCGCGGTGAGATGCTTGGGGTAGGTTCTGGTGGTAAATCTGCGGTCAATGGTGTCTCTTTTGATGAGATAAATGATGCTTACCGGCTTGGCTTAACGGTCAAGGTTAAAGGTCACAGGTTCTCTGAGACGAGAGAAGGCGTTACCTATAACATGCTTCATGTTACCGACTTCATCGTCCTTGAGCCCGAGAAGCTGCCATTGAATATTTATCAGTTTAAAGTTATTCAGAGTGAGTACCAGAATATTACTGAGCTTTGGAATCGTGTATCGGGTAATCAGAGCTTTCAAGTAGGGCGCGATCAAACAGGAGCCAATTGGCGAGATGTTACCCAAGGGTTTATGCTTTATCTACATGAATCAGAGCGGTTCAGCGTAGAGTGGAATGCGTCTGGTCGAGCCCTTATGGAGCTTTACGCGCCGCAAGAGACATTATTGAATACAAATGCTTCGCGTTGGGGAGACCTTGTTTCTGTTTATGGTGGAAATGACCGTGTGCAGTTGAGTTTTGAGTGCCATCTTGCAGGAATATACAGGCTATTATTCACATCAGAGTCTGGTAACGGGGTTGATGTCGATCTAAATATTTCAAGGCTTCATCTTAATACTGATGAGGTTTTCTTCATCGAATTTCATTATGCAAGTTCACAATTTGGGGGAATGGGCTCGGCAGGAGGGTATCCTCAACCACCAGCCAACGTGATCACTCTGGGTAGGAACAAGCAGTTTTCTAGTCAATACGTTGATTCCTCTTACCGCTACGAGGCTGTTTTCTTAGAAGATGAGGAAATCCGCTTCGAGTACAACGCAACAGCGCCAATAACCTTGAAACTAACAGGTCCCGGAAAATTCAGTCTACAAATAAACGGAACCTCAATAGAACAAGTGGTAAAACTACCTATAACTGGAAAATACGTATTCGCTTTAGAAGGCGCCGAGAGGACCTATGCATCGTTCAGGTGTTACAGAACATCAAACACCAACTATTTTGGAGATCCAAGAGCTTCGATTGAAGCTGTTATGGGGCTTACTGAGCCGAGACCACCTTCATGGATTCCAAAATTCACGCCTCAATCCCTGAATGGCTCTCTCAGTGTCTCATCTTATCCGCTTCAACAGAGCCAAAGATTCGAAGAAATCAAGACCGAAAATCACAGTGTAATATCCCTTCAAACCGATAACTGTGAATATCTTCTTCACGTAGGCTTGAACCCTGATTGCATTCCCTATCCTGAGGGTGGAGATTTGATGATTCAGGATCTATCACTGAGAGACATCGTGAACGCATACGATAACAATATCCCTGTAATAGTCACCGGGTTTCCATTTCAGCTTATGAGAAACGAAACAGTCTATGAGATGTTTCATGTAATCGATGTAAAACTTAACCGGACACAGTTGGTCTTGGAGACGTATCACAGCGTCAATCTTGTGAGCGGAAGATTTCACTGGGGCTCTATAGCAGATAATATCGAGCAATTCCCTGTCTCGTTCAGTACAGGATATATTTCGTATAATTACCCATCAGAAGGCGAGATCTATGGTAACCAGGAACACCAATTCAAGACATATCTTGTTGAAGGCGAGAAAATCCGCATCCAGCTAAACTCGACAAATGGCGTAGAGTACAGGTTAAAAGATGGCTATGGTTCAATCAACTTCCAACTGGATGACGACTTTATCTCCTCTCTGAATAATGTAACCCATATAGACACTATTTTAACCGCCCAAAAGACAGGAACATACTACTTCGCAATAAGAGGTTTTAGCGGTTTATCTGGAAATGTAGTATTCAACTGCTACAGAATACCCTAACTACATGAATCGTTTCTTGAGGGCTTCACGCTCAGCGTCCACTATTCGCTCGAAGAACTCGTCGCCTTCCCCCTCTGTCTCAGCCAGTATATCCCACGCCACCTCGTTTTCCACTCGTTTGGCTGCCGCGATTATACCGGCTCGGCGCCCATATATTGAGACAAGCTTGGATGCGTCTTCTCCGATCTTCCACCACCATGGTGGTTCGAACTTGTGGCGCCCCTTTGTCCTCGCCATCATCTCAGCCACCTCCTCGGGCACCCTGTCCAGTACCGCTAACTCTGTGCTGCCACAGATAGGGCATACGAGTTTCTCAGGGAAGTCTTTTACCTGCATCTCCTGTAACCAATCATGTTTCCCTAGGCATATGAGTACCCTTGTCTCGTTGTAGAGCCTAGCCTTGGCTGATTCCAGTATGATCTTCGTGATCTTCTCGGGTGGAACTATGTCCACTTTCATGCTGATGCTGTCAATACCCAGCTGACCCAGTGGGCTGACCTCATCCCCGGTCTCAAGAATACATACCTCGATGTCTCCCTCAGCCATCTTACGGAGCAGCTCAATTGCGGTGTCAATATCCAGATCCTGTCTGAGGGTGTCCTTCATGGCCTCCTCGAAGATTATGCTGCCCTCAAAGCTCTTCATCAGTCGCCCAAGGGTGATGTTGCTGAAGTTCGCATACTTGCTCAGTGCTCCCGCTTTGCGGGCGACGTTGATGAGGCGCTTCTTGAATAACCCGGTCTTGGTGACTGCCTCCTTTATGGTGTCTGTGAGGTCTTTCTTCGCGAGGGTCTTGAGCATCCGTGTCACGTATTCTGCGTTTACCTCACCCACCGTCTGGGTGATTATCATATAGGTGTCCTGCTGGACCCCCACGGGGTACCCTGTTGCCTCGCTGATGACGTGTCCCACTATGCGTGCGAGCGTCCTGTTTGCTAGGCTGCCGAAGTTTGCGTGTATGATGACGTTTTCGTCCCAGTTCTCGACGAGTACCCGTTTGTCTGTGGGCAAAAGATACCCGTGTCTGTGGTGGTCCACTAGCTCCCTGAGTACCCGTTTCAGGGTCTCGGGTTTAGCCGGGTACTTTTCGCTGAGCGCTTTGGCTATCCAGTCCACGGTTTCGCCGTGGTTGAGGCTGTCCTCGACGAATCCCTTGATCTGACCCACCTCTATGGCGACCTCGTAGGGTACGGGTATCTGTTCACCCACCCAGCTCGGAATGGCGCCAGCCGGGTCTTCCTCGGCTCTTACGTATATCTTGTCGTTGTGTATGTTGAGTATCTTCCAAGCGCTGCCCCTGAGGGTAAACTTCACACCGGGTTTCGCGTACTCAGCCACAAAGGCTTCCTGAAGAACCCCTACCGGCGTGTCCCCGTCTACGTCTATGATGAGGTAGTCTTTCTCGTCGGGGATCATGCTTAGGTTGTTGAAGAAGTACCTGTACATGGATTTGCGGCTCCCACGGGGCTTTATGAGCACCTCATCCTCTGGGCTGAACCATGCGAGGCGTGGGAACCTGTCGTGCATGTAATTCGCTGCGTTGACTATCTCTTCCTCAGACAGATCCCTGTATGGGTAGGCGTTCTTGAAGAGGTTCATGAACTGTAGTATGTACATGCGGCTGGTCTGCATGAGCTCGGCGATCATCTGGTTTACAAGCACATCAAAGGGCTTCTCAGGGACCTGTAACGGCTCCATGATCTCGCCCAGGGCACGCCTGCAGATAGCCATGCTCTCCATGGCGTCGTCGCTGTTCAGCGCGATGATTACGCCCCTGCTGGTCTCCTCGATGCTGTGACCGCTTCTTCCTACTCTCTGGAGTAGCCGAGTTACCTGACGCGGGCTATTGTACTGTATCACTAGGTCGATTCGCCCGATGTCGATTCCCAGTTCGAGGCTGCTTGTGCAGATCACCGTCCGCAGGTCACCGGATTTAAGCCCCTTCTCTGTGGCTATCCTGCTGGTCTTGGCGAGGGAGCCATGGTGTATGCTCAGCGGAAAATCTGTGTCCCAGATGTTGAACCTGCTTGTGAGTGCCTCACTGGTGCTCCGGGTGTTTGTGAAGATGAGTGTGGTGTCATGATTCTCGATGAGATCCTTCATCACCTTAAGCCGTACAGCCACCTCGGGGTGGGTGAAGAGCTTCTTGCTGAGCTCATAGTCCTCTGGTCCCGGCTCAGGGTAGAGTATCTCGAACTGTGTGTCCCTGAGGGCTGATACTTGGACTATCTCGACTTCTCGGTCTTCTCCGCCGAGGAACTTTGCTACCTTGTCTGGGGTACCGATGGTGGCACTGAGCCCTATCATCTGTGGCTTCTCCACAGCGATCGCTTTGATCCGCTCCAATGCTAGGCTCAGCTGGCTTCCACGTTTGTTGTCTGCGAGTTCGTGGATCTCGTCGATGATTATCCACCTTACTGTCTTTAGGTGGTTCTTGATGGTTCTTCCCTGAAGTATGGCTTGCAGGGTCTCGGGTGTGGTGATGAGCATGTCGGGTGGGCTGCGTCTCTGATAGTCGCGTTCCTTCTGACTGGTATCTCCGTGACGTACCCCGAGCTTAAAGTCAAGCCTATTCGCCCAGTATGTCATCCTATCTAGGATATCCCTGTTGAGTGCCCTGAGTGGTGTGACGTATATAATGCTGATGCCGGGTTGGCTGCCGCCGTTCATGAGGAACTTGTGGAGCACTGGGAGTGTGGCTGCCTCTGTTTTCCCGGTGGCTGTGGCTGATATGAGTAAGACGTCTTTGCCTTCCAGTATGATTGGGATTAGCTTGCGCTGGGGCTCCGTGGGGTTTTCGAAGCCCTTTTCCTGTATCAGCCTGCGAACGGGTCGGCATAGCTGCGAGAAAGCGTTGTCTTCTGTCAAGGCTCGCGGAACCTTTTTCGCAGCCTATAATAAAAACCCAGTGGGGTAAAACCCATCGATATGTTTTTAGTCTCGCCTAACACCCTTCATTGATCCCAGTTGGTAAAAGTAGGAATCATGATCTGTGACAGGAACAGAACCTGCACAGGCAACAAATGTTTTAAATCAATTATCGAACGCGACGGCGTATTCAGCAAATACAAGGATGAACCCGTCGAGGTAGTGGGCTGGATGGCATGCGGAGGCTGCCCCGGTGAACGACTGGAGTACGCGCCAGCCGATATGAAGAAGTACGGAGCCGAGGTGATCTACCTAGCCTCATGCTATCTCGCAGGGTATCCACCGTGCCCATACATCAAGGACCACAAGACCTACATCGAGAACTACGTCGGATTACCCGTGGTGATAGGAACACACCCCATGCCCCAGAACTATATTGACACCCACGCAAAGGCTGGTGACTGGGCTGGCTGTGAGGAGTACCTCAAAGAGATCACAAACGACCCAGAGGGAGCCCACAAGTATGACTCCACTCGCCCCGACTACGGGGATAGCCTCAAGAAGCAATAATCTTCTTAACCCACCATTTTGTAGACAAATAAAATGAGCTCAGATAACGAATTAGACAAGATCAAAGAAGAGATGCTCAAACGAATTATGACCCAAGCCAAGAAACCCAGCTTCTGGCACCCGGGCGAGATAATGGAGCTAACAGACGCCAACTTCCAGACCGCATTAGCCGAGGCAGATAAACCCGTACTGGTTGACTTCTGGGCAGACTGGTGCGGACCCTGCAAGATGATGACGCCAGTGGTCCACCAGATGGCAAAGGAGTACGCTGGCAGAGCCTATTTCGCCAAGCTCAACGTAGACAACAACCAGAGAACAGCGGCACAGTACGGCGTCATGAGCATACCTAACTTCATAGTCTTCAAGAGTGGTAAAGCCGTGGGGCAGACCGTGGGCGCAGTGGGTAAACAGGGTTTGGATGCCCTGCTTGGGCGTGCCTCATAGTTTTTCTACGTTAATCTATATTTTTATTATAGAAGATGGCTCCGTAATTAGTTAATTTATTATACTTTACATCAAATGGTATCAATATGGCACGGTTAATGACTAAAGAAATGATTGTACAGTTTCTACTAGGATTTGTAATTGGTAAATTAATAGGTGCCGTTGTATCGACAATGCCCTTTTTCGATCTGCTCTTCGACTCATCTGTATCAGATATCTTCTACTCAGAGCTCATGGCAAATATCCTCGCATTCAGCGGGTACCACTACGCGTTGGCGATAATCTGTGGCTTAATCTTGGTCATCTGGAAGAGTAATGGTCTCTTCGAGTAAGCTACTGGGTGGGTAATAGGAGCCTAGAGGGGTAAACTGCCCCATGGTGTATGTTGTTCGTGGCTACCCTGATCTCAGTGTCAGAATCTACATGGTTTCCAGTGTTGTTGTTTCTAGCATACCGGGGGAAATCGCTGCTGGTGACACACAGCCTTATCCTGTGACCCGTATCGAAACATAACCCCGTGGCATCCATGGGCACTGTGACCTTGTAGACCTCACCCTGTTCCATCAGCGCCTGTTTCTCCAACCCATCCCTGTAACGTGCCCTCATCAAGCCCCTTGAGACCAGTATGCTCCTCCCATCAGAGTGAACATCCATCAATGACACAAAGAAATCGGTATCCCGGCAGTCACTGCTGATGTAAAGCTCGGTGACCGGTGAACCAACTACCTTAACCGGCGATTTGAGTTCATCACCAGTGTAGATGAGGTGATCGTCTCTCCTCAGCATATAGCGTCTATCCAGTGGGACATCCTCTGCTGCGCCATAGAAGTCATAGCTGGCTGTAGAGACGGCTGGGTCCATCGGGTTGTATATATAGGTGTCCTTGGTGTCCTTTCCCGGCTCTTTGAGTAGTTTTCCGTCGCCGAGAAGAGTGTTTGCTCTTCCGCCGCCTAGGTAGTATGGTTTTCTCTCGGGCTCAATTGGCCAGTGTTTATCTGATTCCACCCACTTGTTCTCATTCATCAAGTAGTACTTGGTCTGGGGCCAGTCCTTGACTCCGTTCTCTTTGCCTTTGAGCCAGTGGTCAAACCATTCTAGGTGAATGTGCTTCATCTCCATCAATGAATCATTCGTGAAATCTACACCACCGAGAACTCTCTTAGGGAACCTTGTACCCGCATGGTCCCATGGACCCATGATCATGTACTGTTGCTCGGGGTTGGAGCCGTGTTTCACCGCCCCCGCATAGTAGTGGAGTGCTCCGGGTTGATCTCCATCATAGTAGCCTGTGATGTGGAGCGCCGGGATGTCTATTCCTTTGAAGTCTTTTTCTGTGAAGCCTATGTTTTTCCAGAACTTGTCCATGTCTGGGTGGCTCATCCACTCTTTCCACACGGGTAGCTTCCGCCCCAACGCCTCGGGCAGATCGCTGATGGGAAATGTATTGTATATTCTCTCCCAGTCAGCGGTGGTCCCTGCGAGGCTCTGGTTTGTATGGGAGCCTACAAAGTTGAGCCACCCGAACATCCAGAGACATGGCACACCGTTGAAGTATGGGAACTCCCGCATCCAGTTGCCGCCAGTGGCGGTTGGCACCATGGTTACGAGGTGCGGTGGATGTTCCTTGGCGGTTGCCCACTGTATCCAGCCGCGGTAGCTTCCCCCCATCATGCCCAGCTTACCGTCGCACCATGGCTGCGCAGCCGCCCACTCGATCAGATCGTATCCATCAGGGCCCTCGTTGAAGAATGGGTAAAAGTCGCCTTCGCTGTCGTATCTTCCCCGCACATCGTATACGAGGAATGCGTAGTTGTGGGCTACGAAGAAGGAAGCCATGTCTACGTGGCTCTTCATGGTGTTATCGTATGGTGTCCCGATTACAACTGTCGGGTAAGAACCCTGTTTATCGGGCAGGTATACGTCAGCTGAAAGGTGCACCCCATCACGCAGGGGTACACGTGCATCCCAGATATGTCTCATAACAAAAAATAGGCATAAGCGCCTTAATACAGTAATGGGTGAAAGATTAATAGAGCCCTTTCTTAGCTTCTCGCGCCAGCCACCCGTTTCCGTCTAGGAATTTCTGGGCTGCGCCGTCAGCGATCTCTACCGCTACCCGCTGAGCTTCCTCGATAATCTTCGCCTCATCCATGGTCTTTACCAGTTTGTTCTCGATGATGTGGTCACCGTTGACGATTACATCGGTTATCTCGTCGCCTCTTGCGCTGTAGACGATGTTGGGTGCGATGTTGTTCATTGGGTTGTAGATGATGGGCGTCATATGGGGTACCTTCAAGTCAAGCAGTATAACATCAGCCTTCTTACCGGGTTCTAGGCTACCGATCTTTTCACCTAATCCGATGGCATGTGCCCCCTCAATGGTCGCTAACCTGAGCATCTTCCACGCGGGCAGCACCGTTGGGTCGCGGTGCCTCGACTTGTTGAGTAGTGCAGCTACCTTCATCTCAACGAGCATGTTGTGGTGCCCGTTGCCAGGCGCTTGGTCGCTGCCGATGGTGGCGTATTTTCCCCCGCTTTGAATGAATAATCCGAGGGGTGGGGTGATGCCGTCGATGAGACCGATGCTTGCAGGGCATGAGGCGTATCTGACGCCTCTCTTGGCGAGCAACGCTACCTCGTCGTCTGTGGTCTGGTGGCAGTGTGCCGCGATAAGCTGATCATCCAAGTATCCAACGCTGTCTAGGTACTTTATGGTGGTCATGCCGTAGCGCATCTTCATCTGGAGCTCCTCTCGTCCACCCTGCGCCACGTGGATGTGAGCGAGTTTACCCAGTTCCCGCGCCTTCTCTTTGACCGCTAGGAGAAGTTCTTTGTTCATCATGTCTGCGCCGTGGGGGCTGAGGATGCCTGTGATCCTACCGTCTCCGGCTCCATCGTATTCTTTGATGAGGTCTACTCCTTCCTTGAATTTACGTTCTCCAATGTCCTCGAAGAATATGTAGAGTTTCTTTGGGTCGGGTCTGCTCTCTGGACCGATCTGGTTGATGGTGTTCGCGAGGTTCGCCCTAACCCCAGCTGGGATGAACACCTTGTCGGCTACTGGTCCCATGTTGGCGCCTATCTCACCGAATGTTGTGGTGCCCGCCTTCACGGCTTCCAGTACACCTACTCTGGAGCCGATGATGCTGTGCTCGGGTGTGTAGTGCTCTGTGAATGGAGCCATGGTCTTCAGCATCCACTCGATCTCTGGGACGTCCTGTGCCAGCCCCCTTGCGAGGCTGAGCCCCGTGTGGATGTGTCCATCCACGAAGCCGGGTAGCACTGCCTTCCCACGGGCGTCTATGATGTGTTCAGCGGCTCCGTATTCTTTGATGATCTCATCTGTTTTTCCTACGGCTACGATGTCCTGTCCCTCTATTGCGACTGCTCCGTCTATCAGTGAGCCGACGCCTTCTCCAGTCATGGTGAGGAGGAAACCGTTCTTGATTAGTATACTCTCATATTTCTCCAAGGATGTTCAACGTGATACCCCTTTTTTCAGATAAAAACCATTGCAATGATAAATGAGTTAACTGATTAATGATTAACCGGTAGTTGTGTGCAGATAATTATTGTTTAAACAATAAAGCCTTCACTTGGGCGTCATCTCGCCACATTCACCGGCGTTGGATCCAGTATCTTGATCAAGGTTTCAGGGGTCATCCCCAGTATGAAGCCCCGCCTACCACCGTTGATGTATATGTATGGTAGCTGGAGTATGGTTTTCTCCGCGTAGACCTTGAGTTCCCGGCGCGTACCGAATGGACTGATGCCGCCCACAAGGTACCCAGTGTATTTCTGGGCATCATCTATACTGGCTGTCCTGACGTTCTTGGTGTCCAGTTGGCGGGCGAGGTCTTTGAGGCTTGTCTCTTTCTCGCCATGCATCAATACTATGAATGGCTTGTGATCACTGTCCACCATCACCAATGTCTTGATCATGGCGTGCTCACTTACCTCCATGATCTCAGCTGCAGCAACGGCGCCCGACTTGTTATAATCGTAGAGGTTTTTTGTGTACTCAGCTCCCACCGAGTCTAGTAAATTGGTGGCGGGAGTAGCGGGATACTTTTGCATACCAGACTTGTTACAGGCTTCTATATTATTATTTACGGTATATTGTATCCCATGAATTATCATAACCTAGAAGTCATCACAGGAACCATTTTCATTACTTGAAATTCAGTACAAGAAACACGGTGTCACCCTCGATGGATACGCCGACGCTTAATGTCTTGTATTTATCATACAGGATGTTAGCCCGGTTCACACCGCCATTCGCCTCATCATTGATAACCATATCCTGTATCATCAACGCGATAACCGCCTTAGAGTCCATACCCCTCTCAGTTCTCTTGGCGACGTTCTCGCCTACAGACGCAGATAAATCAGGGTTATGCTTCAGCACCCCGGTTCTGGCTATCTCCTCAGCGAATCCCTGCGCCGTGACTTCAGGGTCGTAGACGAGATCAGGGAGATCATTTCTATACCTGTAGACATTCACCTGACCCAGCACAAAGGCATGGAGCTCCAGATCAACAGTGGCAGGACCTTTACCTTCAATGATCTCGGGTCCAGAGGCAAACATCATCACCAATACAACGCTCACGACGCTTAGAACAATCAGAGCCCCCGCTAACATCATCTTGTTGGACTGTGTGATCTGCTTTTTCGGGGGCAGCCTCTTCGAGTCAGCGACAGGTGTTGAGGTATTGTAAACTGGTTCAGGCACTGGTTCTGGGACATCAAATTTGCTTGTTTTACTGTAGGCTATGCAGTTGTGTTTCTCGGGTGGGAGGTGCTCTGCGCAGAACTTTATGTTGCAGTGTGGGCAGCTGTAGGTCTCTCCTTCTTTTCCACAGAAATAGCATAGCGGCAATCATCTCACCTGTAACATATGGATAGAGATATGCCCTGTGATATAAAGTGGATAAACCCGATTTTTCGGGTTACTTGATGTGTTTGATGCCCTCTTTCTCGGCTTTCCTGATCCATGATGGGACAGGGGGCACCAGTTTGTCCTCTGGCTGAAGCACAAGCTCTGTGAAGCTGGGTTCATCGCTATTGAACAGTTCCTTGAGGCTGCCAAGCTCCTCTGGTTTGGTGATCCTGTTGGCGTTCAACCCGAAGCCCTCGGCGATCTTCACATAATCAACATCCCTGAAGTTTGTGGCGAAGTCCACGTATTCGGGTCCGTAGCTGAGCCTCCACTCCGCCCTGATCCATCCGAAGCTGCTGTTGTTGACGACGATGATGTTGTTGTTGAGCCCAAGGCGTGCGATGGTCTCAAGCTCAGCAGCCGCCAAACCAAAGCTCCCGTCGCCTACCAGCGCAGCTACACAGCTGCCCTGTCTCGCTACACTCGCCCCGATGGAGGAGGGTATGGCGTATCCGAGGCTGCCCATGGCGAAGTTGTACGCCATGGTTCTCCCAGCCTCTGGTACCTTGTAGAAGGTAGATGTGTAGATGGCGCTGGTGCCCACGTCCATAACGAGGCAGCGCTTCTCAGGAAGCGCTTTCTCCAGTTCCTTTATGAAACGCACAGGGTTGATGGGTGTCTCGTTGCTCTCCGCTAGGCTCGCCACATATTCGTCGTGTTTCTTCTTCTCCTCGGCGAGTCTCTGTATTCGTGGCTGCTTCATCATCTCCCTTGGGTTGATGTCCGCTAGCTCAAGCATCCATTCAAGTGTAGCAGCGACGTCTCCGATGAGTATCACATCCACAGGGTAGTTGTTTCCAGCTTCATATTCACTGATATCCAGCTGGATGATCTTAGCCTTGGTGTCCACCGGCGGAACCGTCCATTTGTCTGTGCCCGCGCTGTCCGTGCTGCTACCGATGAAGAAGATTAGGTCGGCTTCACAGAGCACCCTGTTGCTGAGAGTTGTTCCGCCTCTTGCGCCGATTACGCCGATGCTGAGAGGATGATACTCGGATACCGTTCCCTTGGCGTTGATGGTGGTCCCCACCGGTGCAGCGTATAGCTCAGCCAACGCGATCACCTCATCCCACGCCTGACTGTACAACGCCCCCTGACCGCACACCAGCACAGGGTTCTCCGCTTCTCCCAGCAGCTTCAACGCCTCCATAAGTTTACCAGTCTCGGCTACTGGACGGTGCCCCGGGTAGTGGGTGAAGTCTTTCTGGGCATAAAGCCTCGGGTTAACAGTCTCTCCCTGCAGCACATCATAGGGTAGCCTGATATGGACTGGTCCGGGTTTCCCCGTGGTAGCTACTCTAAAAGCGCGTCTGATGGTGTGGGGTATCTGATCTGGGTTTGTGACTGTGATGGATTCCTTTGTTATCCCCTTGAACATGCTGGTCTGATCCAGCCCTGTGAGCATGTTCTGGGTCTCCAGATGCAGGGGGATATCCGATGTGAAGAATATCATTGGCAGCGAGCCCTTGTATGCCTCAGCTACACCGGGTAAAATATGGGTGCTTCCTACGCTAGGCGCCTCACAGATCCCGGGTTTGAAGCTGAACCTTGCGTAGCCGTCTGCCATGAACGCTGAGGAGCGCTCGTCTCGTGCCATTATGTGTTTGATCTCGGGGTAGTCAAGCCACTCCTTGTACCATGGCAGTGTAGTTTCACCGGGTAAACCGAATACGTGTTCAACCTCATAGTTTTTCAGCATCTCCAAGAGCGCACGGGAACAATTCATGAGTGATAGAGAGTGCCTTTTTTTATATCACGGTTTCGACCAATGAACTCGGTTTATTTATTTATCCATCAACAATTACGAAAACCAGTTAGAATACCCAGACTCTTCAACGGAAAATATCAGCTTCCGATCTTGAATAAATTCCTCGGTTTCATGTAACAAGATCAACAAAAGTGACGCTTATGCATAGATTCAAACCGGGCTTATCTAATTTGATTAAATCTAGTTTTTATACCACGAGTCATGAGCATCGTAGATCACGCGAATGGAGTTCCACCAAGACGTAATAGTCATCATAGGCCACAACGGAGCCACAGTCACAGACGATGGCCAATACTATCTATTCTTCGGAGGCTACGAACACGCAGCAGAGTACAACGGAACCATCGTCACCGAGGAAGAAGTAGAGATGGCTATCAACCACGAGGTACTCCACTGCGTACTAGACAGCATAGGGGAAGACGCTGGTACACTCGACAACATCTGGTGCAAATACGAGGTCAAGCGCCACCCATTGCTCACCCACTGTAACCAGATGGGGCTAGGCTTCTAACCAATTAAACCAGTTTACTCCACCCGGTTTATATTTAAAAGCCACTACTAGTATTCGAAAAATATGTTTGGGCGACACTCTGAGACCATCCTACTATTCCTGATGTTCTTCACCATACTGGTGTCAGTCAGGGTATTCTGGGTCTTTCCATCAAAAATCTACAGGCGCCAATTTGTCCAAGTCATGAAGTCCAGCATCTTCATCGGCTTAATCCTAGGACTCATACTGCCATGGAACGTCTTTGTCGGTCTCGGAGGAGCTCTGCTCGCCGCATTGATACTGTTCTTCATATCCATATTCACACTCGTCGTCTCGGGTCGATTCGGCGAGGTACGGTTCCTACACCAGACATGGGTTAGACGAGAAACCGTCCGCGAAGTATTGATAGTATTCAGCGTAATAGCCGGCTTTATAGGAATCATCGCGACAATCCTCTCAATAATCATACCTCCCTTCCTAGAACTCACCCTACGCACCGAGGTACCCCTAGCATTCGATGCCCTCTCAGTAACCGCAGCCCTGCTGGATATCACGATCCCAAACACATCCTACAGAAAAATCTACAGCCTCATCTACATCTTCCTCCGAGACCGCTTCGGCACCGAAAACTGGGAATGGGTAAACGACCAAGACTTCCTCGATATAATACAGGAAGCCGAGTTCACAGAGTACGAGGTCAGAGACGCCTTGGAGAGCCTGGTACGCGAAGGCTTAGCCATCAAAACCACCCCAGAGGATATGGTTGAGAAGGTTTCCTTCCGCATCTCGGGTCTGGGATACGAGGTGCTGCGCCTGAACTATGAGGAGACCATCATAAAGGTTCACCATAACATCGAGAGACTGGAACACAGCATCAAAGCCATAGACGACCAAACAGCAACAGGGCACATATCAGACCACAAAGAGTTGAAAAAGACCCTAAAACACCTCCAGACAGACCTCGATCTATTCTATGAGGAAAACCGATGCTTCGAGGAATCAAGCGACTGCCTCTTACTCAAGGAAAAAATCGCTGAACTCTGGACAAAAATAGGGTAAACCCTAGGGGAG
>CAYUTB010000050.1:0-1825 GCA_964447425.1 uncultured Candidatus Bathyarchaeia archaeon | reverse complement strand
AACCGAGGGAGACAGGAAACAGGCGACCCACCACAAAGAAAGGAAAAGACAGAAAAAAAAAGAAAAAAAAAAGGGGAAAGGGGGGGGGGGGGGGGGGAGAAAAAAAACCCAGCCCATAACAAGCCTCCAACCCGGAAATCAACCCCAGAACAGCCCAGATCAGACCTCGAATAGTGTAAAAAAGTGGTAGAGTAACCATAAAAAGTGAAGAAAAACGTCACGATAAGGGCTATATCCACACTTTTTCAAGGAGCTTTAACGCGTTACCGCCGACGATCTTCTGTATCTCAGCGTCACTGTACCCGTGCTTGATCATCCACCGCATCACATTCACAAACTCATTCGGGTTCTCAAGCCCCAGCACATAACCGGGATCAACCACGCCATCAGGCACAGGAAAAGGCATCCCAGGCTCACCGCCCTCACGCCTAAAGTGCCCCTGCCTCCTTGGGAACCACACCTTGTAGAGCTCCTGATGAGCCCCATACAACGTGTCAGGACCACACCCCACGTGGTCTATACCCATCAAATCAACGCAGTACTCGACGCACTCCATATAGCTCTCAATACTGCCCACAGGATGCTTCACGGTTCGAAGCCCTTGACCGGCTCCACCCACACCGAGAACGCCATCATTCTCAGAGAGAGCCTGAAGCACCTCATCCCCCTTGGTATGGCCCTGAGCGATAGCAGCTGGACCACTATGGCTATCATAAATAGGGTAGTCGCTTGCCTCGATGGTCTCCAACGCGGTTCTATCATTTGTATGACCCACATCAATCAACATCCTCAGCTTGTTCATCCGCTTAACCGCGTCATACCCGAAATCCGTCAACCCCGAGTCCTTATACGCTTCCCCCATTCCGCCGCCCAGCAGGTTGGATTCACTGTAGCAGATACCCATACTCCTGATACCCAACCCATACAGCACATCGATACGATCCAGCTCATTCTCAATGGGCGTCGCCGACTCCAAGCAGAAGACCATGGCGATCTTACCCCGCTCCCTCGCATCCCGAATATCCTGAACCGTTCTGCAATGCATCACAGTATTCTGATGCGCTAAGTCACTCAGCCTGATACCGAGATCATGGATTACATCCATCCACTTCCAGCCACTGTAGCTGGTGACATACGCCATCCCATCCATCATATTCTCGAAAACACAGTCAAGATGACTCGTGCTCAAAGCAGCGTATGCGGTAAACTGCCGCCCAAGCCTGTGCAGCTCAGACACATCTATCATATCATCGGGCCAAAGAACAGGGTGCTCATGGAGATCAACCAGCGTAGAACCCTCAACGAGCCCCTGATACCTGTCCTCCTCGCTCTTGCTCAGGGGAACATAAAATGGCGTGATCCGTGGATGCTCAACCAGCTTGAACTCCTTATAATCAAACCCCGGCTCCAGATAATCAAAAGCCTTGTACCCATCGTACTTCTTTTTGCCACCCATATCAATCAGAAAAAGATTGGCGCATGTTTCATAAAAGAGCATTTAATCCTTTCACATTTATAACGCGCAAAAACATAAACAGGTTAAAGGAGATTATAATCCATGCAAACCACGAAAATAGAAGGAAAGAACACCAAAAACAAGGTGTTCCTATACACCCTAAGCACCTGCGGCTGGTGCAAAAAAACCAAAGAACTACTCAAAGAAAAAGAAATAGCACACGAGTACCTCGACCTCGATAAATGCAGCAAAGAAGACCAGAAAGCAGCCGTCGAAGAACTCAAGGCCAAAAACCTACCCGTAGCATTCCCCGTAATAATAGTCAACGACGATAAAGTGATCCAAGGCTTCAAGAAAGACGATATTCTC
>CAYUTB010000049.1:0-16958 GCA_964447425.1 uncultured Candidatus Bathyarchaeia archaeon | reverse complement strand
AGAAAGCCTTCGACCCCAACGGGATAATAAACCCCGATAAGGTCTGGCTCTAATACTCTCTATAGGCTTCTGCCAAGGGATGTCCCTTGCAGTATAGCCCAAACGCCTTGTACCAGCCGAAGGGGCTACGGTGGGCATCGATTCCCTCTGCTTTGAGCCTCGCCTCAAGGTCAACGAGGAACTTTTTCGCCCTCTTTGGGCTACCCAGCTCATGGCTCAGGTGAGCGTATGGATGTAGTAACACCTGTTTGCATCCAATCCTCTCTGTGTCTATCTTGATGTTCTCGGCGTACTGTTCAATGATCTCAGCCTCGCGGTCAACATCCTGTTTCTCAAAACATGTGAAGCAAACCAGTATGTTCTCATACACTCCCTCTTTCGGGAAAGGCGGATACTCCGCGACAGGGGTCTCCTTCAGAGTCTTGTAGTTAAAATCGCTGCAGTGTAGCTGTAAAACTCTCATCTATATCCCTTGATTTGAGACTGTAATGGGTTTTAGGGGTTTCCCCCAGAACTAGAGTTCCTTGGCTGACTCAATGATCTTGGCGATCTGTTTCTCGCTAAGCCCAGTCTTCAATGCTAGCTCAAAAGACTCTGCGCCAACGATCTTGGCTAACGTATCATACCCCGCTGAGCGTAGTTTCTCTTCAGTCGCCTCACCTACACCCTTTATCGTGGATATATCGGCAGGCTCAGGCTCCTCCTCGATTACAACTATCTCCTCAACAACCTCTACTGGCTCCTCAGAGCTCTCCCGAGGTTGTCTTCTGGGTCTTCGTTCAAGGGCTTCCTGCGGGACAACCGCCTCACCCTTGTTGAGTATTATCGTCATGGTTGAGACATTGCGTTTGCCCCTATCGTCCTCAACCTGCTCGGTCCCAATACTGATCTCTGGGTGCTCCATCTTGTTCATGTATCTGTTGCGTGTGATCTCCGCTACGTCTACTGCTGTGGTGATGGCTCTTCCTCTTGCTTTCAGGTGAACGGTCTCGCTGTTGTTGAATGTAGCGAGTGTTGCCATTACATAGCTCATCGCTGGTTTTCGCCCTATGTAGATGATGTTGTCTTGGCTCATTTTGAGTCAAAATATAAATTCATTGAATGGTAGATAAAAGTCCATCCTTTTTCTTTAATCAAATATTATTCAGATATACAGAAAATCAATGTTTTGCCTATAATATTCTCATCAATAACACATTTTATAGGTTCATTGAGTCACTTTTCCTATCATGACTGATAGTTTTTGGCCTGATGGATATCAAGCTTGTTTCAATATGAGTTTCGACTACGACTCCAACAGTGCATTGATGTGGCGAGCCCCCCTCGACATCGTCGCCCAGAGCAGGGGTAGATATGCTCCAAACGTGGCGATCCCCCGGATACTGGACCTCCTCGACAACCTCAATATCAAGGCGACCTTCTTCACCCCCGGCTGGACCATCGACCAGTTCCCCGAGAGCTGCGCGGAGATCATCAGCAGGGGACACGAGATGGGTGCCCACGGGTACCTCCATGAGCGTCTAGCTGAGATCAGCATGGAGAGCGAGCGGGGAGTATTCGAGAAATCTAGGGCTTCCTTCGAGAAGCTTGGGTATAAACCCGAGGGATTCAGAGCGCCCTACTGGTTGATCAGCGACAGGACCATTGAGCTCATCAAGGAACTGGGCTTCAAGTATGATAGCAACTTCATGGACAACGACATGCCATATATGCTCAAATGGAGAGGCAAAGACACAGGGCTCGCCGAATTGCCTGTAGAGTGGCTTATGGATGATTGGCCACACTTCGAGACAAACAGGATGAACCCTCGGCAGGTCTGGGACCTCTGGAAACCAGAGTGGGATGGAATCTACAACTTGGGTAGATACTTCGGGTTAACATGCCACCCCCAATGCATAGGCAGAATCAGCAGACTAGACATGCTAGAAAGCCTCTTGACTGACGCCAAGGATAAAGGGGATGTCTGGTTCGCCACCTGCAAAGAAGTAGCAGACTGGACACGCAAGAAGTTAGCCTAATTTTCCCTTCTCTTATTCCTCTGCCCATGTTCTTTTTGGTTTGTAGTGCCACTCAAATAGACTGGCTGATGTGAATAATGCTATACTGCTCAACAGGAATGTTATGCTGTAGCCATAGATCTCGCTTATGGAGCCCGATATGAGTGAGCCAATGAAAATAACTACGTTGTTCAGTGAACTGTAAACCCCCAAGGTTCTCCCCTCCAATGTTTTTGGCAATATATCGTAGAGCATCTTATGCACGCCAATAACGAGGTTGGAGTAGGATAACCCGATGGGTAGGTAAAGTATAGCGGTTGCCCACGGGATGTTCGCCGCGGTGAAGCTAAGACTCACTATAGCTGCGAATAGGAAAGCCAGCGCCCTCAAGCTAAAGAACTCCACTGCTACTGCTGGGTCGCCTTTTCTACTCACATCGCTGAACCTGTTGCTTATCGCTATCGCCTGTACGAGCGCAAGGATTAGGTCGAGGGATGTCATCATGAAGTTTGTTAAGCCGAGGGATTTTAGGTATGGAGTATAGCTGGTGGTGAAGAGGTTGGTTCCGAAGAAGAATAGATTCATCGATACTATGATCAAAGGAATCTCTCGGGTCAGTACGTTTCCAAGTCCTCTGAACACCATCTTGAAGTCAGCGGGCTGTGGTAGCTTCAATAACATTATGGGCAACTGACTGAGCCTGCTTATGAGGCTCTCCTGGTTCATGAAAACCATCTTTCTTTCGAGGGTGATCTCAGGGTCTTTAACAATGAACAGGTTGAGAGAGAGCATGACAAGTGAGAGCATCAACGGTAACGGTGAGACATTCTTAATGGGGAATTGAGATATAACCAACTCATTCAGGCCGAGCCCAAGGACCTGTCCAAGGATCATGTTTCTCAAAATCATGTCTCTTCCTTTGCCCCAGAACTGTTTCTTCAGAGTCTCGATCATTAGCAGGCTGAAGATGACTGGGCTGAAGTTGCTGATGAAGCTGAAAACCGCGTAGATAACCACTATGAGGTTAATCTCCTCCAAGCTAGACAAGAGGAAAAGAGTCAATGTCTGCCCAATACCGCTAAGGATCAGTATCCATCTTCGATGGCTCACATAGTCTGCGAGTAATCCCGCCAAGAATGCAGCAGGTATGATGGCTATGCTGTACGCTGAGGCTGCTAGGCTGAGTTGAACCGGGCCTCCTCCTAGCTCCATGATGTACAATCTGACATAGTTGTTTATACTGCCCTGAACTGCATAAAAAATTAAAACAACATATAGCCATTTAGGCAAAATACATTTTTCCGCCACGTTTATTTGCTTCCCCGCTTCCAGCATTTGGCAATATATCCGTAATATAAGAGTTGGTCAAATATCCGCGAAAAAACATTAACTTGGTGGTTCGCATGTCTCTTAATCGGATTATGCACAGGAGTCGTCGCCTCCGTAACAACATACCTAGTATACTATTTATGGGGCATATTCTTCACAAAAGCACTGCAAGTAACCACCTATCTCATCATATTCCCATTCACGGGGCTCGCTTTAAGCTACTACATCACCCTCATCCTAGGCTGGTACAAGAGCCCAAAAAGCAGCTTCCACACAATCCTTGAGCTATTTCACCTCTCCCCCAGTGGCATCCATCCAAAAGAAGTAGCCATCAGAGGAACCAGCGGCATAGTTACCGAGGTCTTCGGTGGCTCAAGTGGACCTGAGGGTCCCTCCGCGATATTTGGGGCAGGATTGGCAACTTATCTGTTTAAAAAACTCAGGATAAGCATAGAGCCCGGTAAGGCGCTGCTAGTTGGGGTCGCCGCTGGTATATCCGCTGTCTTCAAGACTCCTCTAACGGGACTGATGTTTGCATTGGAGCTTCCCTATCGGCAGGATTTGGATAAGGATGTCTTCATGGAGGCAGCCATCGCCTCTTGCGCAGCATATCTGGTCTCTTTTTTCTTGGGGACGCCGAGTCTTCTCCCCAGAATCGCGCAAGGAACAGGTATGATTGAGATGTACATGATACCCTACGCTATAGGATTCGGGTCTCTCACTGGATTAGCTTCACTCATTTTTACTCGGCTCTTTGACCTCGGGGAAAAGATAGCAAAACGGTTGTCCTCGATAGGCGGCTATCCGCTGATGTTGATGATCGGTGGTTTGGCTTTGGGTTTTATCGGGCTCAGTAAACCTGAGGCTCTTGGCCCGGGTTTTCACCTCATCCCTTTCATCACTGATGCCTCGTTTTACGCCCTCGTCACATTGTTCTCATTCAAGCTGGTTGCCACGGTCCTGACCTTCTCTTTTGGCGGGAGCGGTGGAACATTTTTGCCTGTACTCTATATCGGGGCTTTATGGGGAGCGATCTTCGGTATGGTTGTTAATCCTGCACTTGTCCCGCTCTTTGTTCTTATGGGTATGGCTGGCTTCACAGCCGGTGTTCACAAGATGATGATTACCCCCATCATCTTAATCGCTGAGAGTTATGGGTCAAATAATCTAATACCAATAATCCTCGTCACGGTTGTAACCTACTTCATCGCGGGAAACTATCGCTTCTTCCCTATTCAACCCAAATCAAAGATAATCGAGGAGGAGCTAGCACTCGAAAGATTCTACTATAAAATAAAGAACAACCCACCCAAGGCTCTGCTCTCTGTCAAAGCAATTGACATCATGACCCCCCGCCCAGTGACACTTGATGAGGAACTGACAATTAGAACGGCATTGGAGGTGTTTATCTCAACTACCTACCGGGTTCTCCCTGTTGTCACAAAAGAACAGGTTGTGGTTGGGTACGTTACCCTTGAAGACTTGGCGGCTCAGCCATTAAAGATGCTTGACTCCCCTCTGGGGCTCATCGAGATTAAACGAGCATTCATAGTCTCTGAGAATGACGCTATGCTTCAGGTTATTGAGAACATGGTTGATAGCAAAGACAATCGTTGTTTTATCGTGGACGTAGAGGAACATCTGGTTGGCGTGATATCTACGATAGATGTAACGAGGCTCCTGCTGAAATACTATACAAATAATGGTTAAGTTAAATCAGTATTTTGATCTCATCTACCAACTCAGGTAACGCCTTGCCTGATAAATCGAATTTGTTAACCTCAAGGCTCAGCTGTTTCTGTTCAAACTCTCTATAGGTTAGAAAGAAGCTTTCCTGATCATATTCTTAAATAAATCTATCTTATTTTTGTATGATTCTTGTTGCAGAGTTATTTTAATCATGCTACACTATCCTTGTTTGAAGACATTGGGCGCCCTGAGAGTCCTAGTTATAATCTTTTTACTGATTCCAGTTCCACATGTAAATGCACAGAATAGCGGAGAGCTATCTCCTAGAGCAGGACATAAGATGATTTTTGATACAGAAAATAACCGAGTCATATTGTATGGTGGCAATACTGAGAGCGAAACAAGACAGTTCTACGATGATACATGGATATTTTCTCCCACAGATAATACTTGGACACAGTTGATCATCGATGGACCGGATCCAAGGGGTGGGCACGCGATGGCGTATAACCCAGACAAAGGCACCGTATTATTATTTGGTGGCCGAACCAGTACAAGGAGACTCGACGACACATGGATATTCGACTGCAGAACAGAGATCTGGACAGAAATCGAGACCGAGACAAACCCAGAGGGTAGAAGCGACTCTGATATAGTATATGACTCCATTCGCAAGGTATTCATTCTATATGGTGGATGGGGCGATAGATCCGGACTTCAAAGCGATACTTGGATGTTTGACCCCGAGTCGAATACATGGTCTGAGTATGAGACCGTAAATAACCCTGGCACGATGTATGGTCAAAGTCTCGAATTCGACCCTGTTGGAGAGAGAGTGATTCTATATGGTGGACATATTAGATCCCCTGTTTCTCGTGAGTACGTTGATGAGGTCTGGTTTTTCTATCCCGATAACAGTTCATGGGTCCAATCCAACTGTCTAAACAAGCCTCATGGACGATACTGGAACGCGGCTTCTTACAGCACTGAGTATTCTTTGCTTTTGGTTTTCGGTGGTTCGTATGGTGACGGCTCTTTGAATGAGACTTGGGTGTTTAACACTGATGAGGTGAGCTGGACACTGTTGGATTCTCCGTATTTTCCTTCTCGCAGGGTTATCCCTGATATGGTTTACATTGATTCTCAGAGGTGCTTCATACTCTTCGGTGGAGTCAATAACAGTTACACTCATTTCGGTGACACTTGGAAACTCGACGCTGAGACATGGACATGGAACCAGATAGAAGCAACTTACTCATCACGGGAAGCAATCAAGATAAGGGAACAAGGCATCATCCCGGGTTATCCGATCCTTGCCCTCATTACTGGAATAGGATTAGTTGTCCTAACAAGAAAGAAGTCACAGTTTAAGCTCTGAGATCAGTCTCGGTAACGCTTCACCGGATGGGGCGAATATGTTAACATCACAGTTATAGCTGATTTCACTCTCCCGGATATTCACCTCGATAAGGGCTCCACCGTTTCTACGCACTATCAATGGGAGATTAGCAGCAGGTGTCACTGTTGCGCTGGTGCCAGCTACTATCATGCAGTCGCTGCGCTGTGCCTCTTCGAAACATCTATTCAGTATCTTACTTGGGATGGGTTCTCCGAACATTACAGTATCCGTTTTTACGACCCCATTACAGTTTGGGCATTTGGGTGGGATCGTTTCAATCTTAAACTCATCAACATGCCATTTAGTAGAACAGTCGATACACCTGAGATAACGTCCGTTCCCATGTATCTCAAGCACATTCCTGCTACCGGCAGCTAGGTGCAGGTTATCGATGTTCTGAGTGATAAGATACTTGAGCACATTCATCTCCTCAAGCTCAGCTAGAGCGATGTGCCCAGGATTTGGCTCGCTATTGTGAATGGTTATCCCAAACTCACTCTTCTCCTCAAGACGCCTCCTCCAGTAAGCCTCAGGGTCATTGAGAAACCTCCTATAGCCATCCATAGGTGGCTCACCCTTCTCAGTCCAGAGACCACCCGGTCCCCTAAACGGACGTATCCCGCTCTCCACAGAGATACCCGCCCCCGTTAGACAGGTAACATAATTAGCTTTTTTAATTATCTCGGCGGCGTCCCTGATTGCCTGAAGAGCCTGATCATCTAAAACCATAATAATAAAAAGAGGTGGGATGGCTTATGCTTTTTCCTTTAAAGCCTTAATCAACGCGGGTACAACCTCATAGATGTCCCCTATGATGCTGTAATCGCTTACACCATGGATTCCAGCGCCTTCATCCTTGTTGATACTCACGATAATCTTGCTGTCCCTGATACCCGCGACGTGTTGTATCTGCCCGCTGATGCCGCATGTGATGTATAGGTTTGGCTTTACCTTCTTTCCGCTGATGCCTACCCAGTCATCCATCCAGCCCAGATCAGCGCTGATGGGTCTAGTACACCCGATAGCTGCTCCTCCAAGAGCCTCAGCTAATTCTTCAAGAATCTTCAAATCATCTTTGTTCTTGAATCCACGCCCAGCAGAAACGATGATATCCGCGTTCTCAAGGTCCTGATCTCCTTTGTGTTTCTCACGGCGCTCCAGTACCTTTACCCTTGCTGGAGGGACTTCAAAGGATAGCTTGATTACTTCACCTGTTTTCTCCTTTGGTTCCAGTTTATCGAAACTTCTCGGAGGTACCGTGATCACCGTAGGTTTGCTCGTACTAGTCTCCTTGGCAATAGTAGATCCTCCATAGGTGAGTCTCTCGACAACGATCTTATCATCCGAATATTCAACGCTTGTACAATCTGTCATGCATCCAGCGTTTAGAGCAGCAGCGATTCTAGGAGCGATCTCCTTTCCACGCTTTGTAGCACCGATGAGCACGGTCTCTGCTCCCGATATCATAACCGCCTTCAGCAAGGCAGCCCTGTATGGCTCGACGGCGAACTCACCCAACTCAGCCAATAGAACCTTGTCAGCGCCATGATTAATGAATCCCTGAGAGTCATCCACTGCAAGGGCATAAACTTCTGTCCCCATCTTCTCAGCGATCTCAGCCGCTTTTGCCAGTAGCTGATATGCGTGTTCCCTATCCTCTGAGAAAACTAGAATACTCATAGCACTCCCTCCTCCCTGATTGCAGCCGCGAGCTTCACCGCTGCTTCATCGATGCTATCTGCCTCGATCTTGATCTGTTTCCTCGATACCTTTGGCGCAGTTACATCTATGACTTTAACGTGGCTCCAGCTTTTTACCTCGTCCAGCGTTAGACCCAAGTCTGTTAGCGTCCAAACGGTTTGAGGCTTCTTCTTCGCCTTCATAATATTCATGAGACTAGGAATTCTCGGCTCATTGATCTCACGTACAACCGTGATCACCGCTGGTAAAGACGCCTCCACTACCTCATCTAATGTTTCGAGGTCACGTTCAGCCGTCACTGAACCATCTGACAACTCATATTTCTTTACATAGGTAACCTGAGGATGATCAAGTAACTCCGCGAGTCTCGGACCGATCTGGCTGCTAAGGCTGTCAAGAGCCATCTCGCCGCTGATGATAGCGTCATATTCACCGATCTTGCGTATAGCCGCTTCCAGCACCTTACTAGTGGCGTTGGTGTCTACCTTCTTTAGCTCAGGCTCAATGACGATATACACTGAGTCAGCCCCCATGGCTAATGCTTCCAGTAGGGCAGTCTTTGTCTTCTCATCACCCATCGAGAGAACCACAACCTCTCCACCTACCTTATCCTTTGTCTGGATAGCTGCCTCTAGGGCGCGTTTATCCAGATCACTGATCTTTCTCTTTATTCCATCTGTCTTTGGTCGCCTAGTCTCACTATCAATAGTTATCTCAGTGAGGTCAGGGATATCCTTCAACAGAACCAATTGCCTCATATTCATTCTCCCGCGAAGATAGATTCCACGAAATAATAGGTTTACCCCCATATTCGTCGGAAAATAGATAAGCTCATTGAATCTTTATCGACTTGAAATACATTGCAGCTTGATCAAGTAGAGAAGATAGCGATATTAGGCGCGGGGGTTATGGGGCATGGAATAGCCCAAGTCGC
Organism: uncultured Candidatus Bathyarchaeia archaeon; assembly: GCA_964447425.1. Taxonomy (GTDB): domain Archaea; phylum Thermoproteota; class Bathyarchaeia; order TCS64; family TCS64; genus RBG-16-57-9. Next base: position 7,909 of record CAYUTB010000049.1, on the reverse strand, counting down.
TTCCGCTGCTGGATACAGAGTAGCCATAAGAGACATCGCTCAAGAATACCTTGACAACGGACTGAAAGGCATCAAGAGCAGCCTCAGCCGACTCGTAGAACGAGGCAGGATGACTCAGGAACAGATGAATGAGATACTCGGAAAGATCATATTCACCACTGACCTAAAGGAAGCTGTGGGAGACGCACAGCTAGTGATTGAGGCTATCCCAGAAAGAATGCAGATCAAGCACGCAGTCTGGAAAGAAGTAGATCAATACGCCCCGAAGGACGCTATCCTTGCGTCAAATACCAGCAGTCTCAGCATCACAAAGATAGCAGAGGTAGTATCTAACCCGGAGCGCTTCATAGGGATGCACTTCTTCAACCCACCTGCCATCATGAAGCTAGTTGAAGTAAATCAAGGGGACGAGACCAGCGAGGAAACAGTCAAAACCATTATGAATATCGCTCTGAAGATGGGCAAGACCCCTGTCTGGGTCAAGAAAGACGCACCAGGCTTCATCGTCAACAGGATACTCATCACATACCTCAATGAGGCAGCTAAACTACTAGATCAATATGAGGTGGAGCAGATTGACGCTGCCATGCAGCATAAAGCAGGCATGCCCATGGGGCCATTCATGCTCAGTGACCTCATCGGGCTCGACATCGTTTATGATATTCTAAAGACATTCGAGGAGAATCTAGGCGAGGAATACAAACCACACCCAAGGATAACTGAGCTATACGAGACTAAGAAACTGGGAAGAAAGACCGGGGAAGGCTTCTACAACTACGCGGAAAGACCCAACGTAGTAGAGGCACAGGCAGAGGGCTTTGATGTTGCACTGCTCTTAAATTCCTTTGTCAAAGAAGCAGAGAAGGTACTAAACGAAGCAATAGCCACTGCGGAGGACATAGACACAGCCATTAAACTTGGGGGAAACATCCCTCGTGGTCCTTTTGAGATGAAAAAAGCTGGACTTGGCGAAGAAAAACCAGTACTCATGGAGAAGAAAGACGGTGTACTAACCATCACCATAAACCGTCCATCAAAGCTCAACAGCATGACCCTAGAGATGCTTGAACTAATCTCACTGTACCTAGAAGAAGCTAAACGAGACTCAAACATCAAAGCAGTCCTATTCAAGGGAGCGGGAGACAGAGCCTTCTGCGCAGGAGCAGATATATCCCAGTTCCCAGAGCTAACGACACTTGGAGCAAGAATAGTCAGTGAGACAGGCCATAAGACCTTCATCAAGATATTTGAGCTCCAGAAACCTGTGGTTGCCGCAGTAAATGGCTACTGTCTTGGTGGTGGAAACGAGCTCATCCAGTTCTGCGACTTCAGACTGGCAAGTGATAAGGCCAGATTCAGCCAACCCGAGGTCAGCCTAGGACTCATGCCCGGCTGGGGCGGAACATACATGTTACCAAAAATCGTCGGACCCACTGCAGCTATGGACCTAATCTTGACTGGACGAAGAATAGACGTTGATGAAGCAAAAAACATTGGACTCGTAACTGCTGTCTACTCCGCAGCCGAGTTCGATGCAAAGGTCGATGAATTCATGAAGACACTGGTCAACGGGCCTCCCATTTCCATGCGTGCCATGAAAAAACTCGTCAACAATGATCTAGCCCTAAGAACCGCGTTGAGGGCAGAGGCAGAGGCTTTCGCTGATCTCTGGAACTATAACGACTTGAAGGAAGGAATAGCCGCCTTCAATGAGCGTAGAAAACCAGAGTTCAAGGGTATCTAATCTACTAGCTTGAAGGCGAGAATTTTTCCATCTCCCTCATCTAAATAGACGGCTTCAACCTTGGCCCCGATCTTTATCTTATCAATTTCTCCGAGGATCATCCCTGTGATTGATGGTCCTTCATCGAGCTCAATAATCCCCACAGTATAAGGGCTTAGATCCTGAAACTTGGTTAAAGGCACATAAACAACTGTCTTGGTCTTTATGGCGCCCTTTCCTTCGAAGCAGTGCTCTTTGAGATCAGTTGACCCACATTTATTGCAGATCATCCTCGGTGGGAGTATCAGTTTGCCGCAGCCTTCACACATGCAGCCCTTGAGCTTGGATTCCCTCAAACCTTCCCTAAAACTACTAACACTCATCCGGGTTACCTCCTATACACCTGCACCGTTACAGTGCCACCTGTTGCGCCGACGTTTTGAGCCAACCCATACACGGGATCGGCTATCTGCCTCTCACTCGCTTGTCCTCTTAGCTGCTTAAACATTTCAACTACCATCGCAGTCCCTGTAGCGCCTACGGGATGACCTTTTGCCTTCAAACCACCATCTGTATTGATGGGCTTATCCCCGCTTATGCTGGTCCTGCCCTCTGACGCTGCTTTACCGCCCTCACCGGGATTGAAGAATCCGAGGTCTTCCGTTGCTAGCATCTCTGCGCTTGTGAAACAGTCATGCACACAAGCGAGACTGATATCCTTCGGCTCTATTCCAGCCATTTTGTAAGCTTGCCTGCTAGCTACTTTCGTTGCCCTAAGTGATGTCAACTCAGCCCGGTCATGTAGCGCCATGGCGTCTGATGCCTGACCCATACCCGCCACATAAACCGGTGTATCCGTGTATTTCCTCGCAGCCTTCTCAGAAGCCAGAATGATCACTGCTGCGCCATCCGAGATGGGGCAACAGTCAAACAATCGAAGAGGCTCCGCCACCATCGGGTTTAGATCCGATCTTAGAAAATCCATGGGATCGTTGAAGACGAGTCCTTTTCGTTCACCTATCTTGTTAGCAATCTCCAGTATCGTCTCCTGATACTGCGCTTTTGGATTTAGTTTACCATTAACATGGTTCTTGATGGCGATATCCGCGAGTTGCTCCCACTTGGAGCCATACCTCTTGAAGTGAGCAGCCGTTATAGCTGCATACAAACCCGGAAAAGTGAACCCCATCGCAGCCTCATAGCTCACATCAGAAGCCATCGCCAAAGTATCGGTTACCTCCCCGGTGCCAAGGGTCCGCATCTTCTCCACCCCACCCACCAAAACGATATCATACATACCTGAGGCAATAGCCAAGATTCCCTGATTCACAGCGACTCCGCTAGAGGCACAGGCTGCTTCTACCCTCGTGGCTGGAATAGGATTTACTCCTAAAGCATCAGCCATCAAGGCAGCGGTGTGACCCTGTTTCTCAAACATATCACTGCTAAAATTTCCCAGATATAATGCCTCAGATTCATTCAACCTGAAACCATTATCAACACTTTCCGCGGCTTCAAGCGTAGCCTCAACAAACATCTCCCTACTCTGCTTATCCCCATGAACCTTATGATGAAACCTAGTCATCCCCGCGCCAATCACAGCAACATTTCGAGAAAGAGACAATTTAATCAATGATCGGCTATGTTCGAGTAGAATTAAAGCTTGTGACGTTCAAAAGTTCGACAAAAGACGAATTAAAAATTGACGAAAACGCTAAAATCACTATGTATAATTGTACATAGTATATAGAGTATAATCTGTAAGCTTTGCGGTTAGAAAACGTTAAAAATTGATAGGTAAATCACTCTTTGGTGTTAAACGTGAGCACAGCTTTCGTACTGATCAATACAGACTTAGGCGAAGGGAACGAAGTATTCGATGCCCTTAAAGAAATACCCGAAGTAAAGGATGTCTACGGTGTTTACGGCGTATACGACTATGTAGTAAGACTCGAATCCGATACCATGCAGAACCTCAAGGACACAATCACAACAAAGATCAGACGCCTAAATCACGTAAGATCAACCTTGACCATGATAGTGGTCGAGTAAAAAAATTAGAAATAACCCTTTTTCTCTAAATATCTTAATACCTTATCCACACTTTCATCAACAGACTCTGCTTCTATGTAAACTATTATCCCAAGAGAGTCTTACATGGGTATCAATATGCCTAAAGACTTTACCAGAACCGCACCACTTCTCTCAAGACGATAAAAAATTGGCGAATATGCTTCGTCTGAATGCGCCTAGGACCTTCACGTTCCCGAATCGAGATAGGTACGCACGAAACCCTAGCCCCTATTCTTGCTGCTTCCAAGACAAAAGTACCGCACAGACAGACGCCATAGAAATCCATCTGCTTCGCTATCTCACGCTTAACCGCCCTGAAGCCAGTTGATACATCCCTGCAGGAGACTCTTAGACTGGTTATCCGTGTTAAAATCTTCTCACTGAGATGAGGAAATGTGGGGCGCTCGCCCATCACAAGATCAGCTTTTCCCTCCAAAATGGGTTGGACCAGCCTCGGGATCTCTGATGGGTCATGTTGGCTATCAGCGTCAAGTGTCACAATAATGTCACCTGAAGCCTCTTTTATCCCCCTTTGAGTTGCTCTCATAACACCCATATTGTGTTCAAGCTCAATAACACGGGCACCGGCTCTTTGAGCATTTACCGTTGTATCATCTGTGCTCCCATCATTAACAACAATAACCTCATCAACAAAAGGAAGACAACGTTCAACAACAGATGCAATAGTCTTCTCCTCAAAATAGGCTGGGATAACCACCGAGACCGTGAAAAGGGTCTTCAATAGCCCATTTACTCTCCTAACTGGTATTTGATTATCTGTTTAATGCCTTCTCTAATAGTCCATTTGTTCTCAAATTTTAATGTCGACCTAATTTTTGATAGATCGTAACTAAATTCTTTAGTTTCACCCGGTCTAGGTGCAATATTTATTGTCTTTGGTTTTATTCCTGTAGCTTGTTCAGCTTCTTCAAGAATTATTTGGGCGACTCGGTTGACTGTGATCGTTTCACCTCCCACATTAAACGTTTCACCCCCTATATTTTTCGTGGTTATTGACTTTATTATGGCACTGGTGATGTCCTCTATGTGAACGTAGTCTCTTGTCGCTTCGCCATCTCCATATATTGTCATTTTTTCTCCATCAAGTGCTTGTTTTACAAATTTAGGTATAACCGCATACCAAGGAGTGTATAACCCGACCCCATACAGGTTCCCAAACCGTAAGTTGATGGTCTCAACCCCCTCATTTAACCAGTAAGAGTTAACTATTTTTTCTCCCGCAATTTTTGTAATACCATAGAGATTTAATGCATCAAGAGGAGAATCCTCGACTACTGGAATTTTTTTAGGTTCTCCATATACTGAAGCACTAGAGCAAAAAACGACCTTCTTTATGCCGAGTTCTTTTACAGCTTCCATAACTTGGTGTGTCCCAAAAATATTAACCGATATTGCCTCCTGTGGCTGTTCATTACAGATTTCAAGATTAGATAATGCAGCTAGATGCGCAACCGCGTCGCAATTTTCGAAGATCTTTATCAGGGTTTCTTTGTCTCGTATGTCCCCTTTTACTAGGCTCGTTTTTTTATCAATACCATATTTTTCAAAAACTTTGTAATCACCAACGATTTCATTATCAATACAAACTACCTCATGGCCTTTCTCAACAAGTTTCTTGATTAAAAAAGAACCAATATACCCGGCTCCCCCTGTAACTCCTATCTTCAATACTACTCTCTGAAAAATATATCAAATGGATTAAAAAGGGAGGTGGTTAGGCGGTCCACTTGATCTTTGGATCAATAGTATCCCGCATAGCCTCGATGCGATCTTTATACTCTATAAGCTTGGGGATCGTGATATGAAGCTCTTTCTCAAGCGTATAAGTTGGCTTGAAGCCCAAGTCAGGCAGGTGTTTCATATCCGGTTCATAATAGTGCTCCTCAGCCTCCAGCCTCGGGTTCGAGATATTCCAAATCTTACTTTCAAGACCATACTCCTGAGCTACGGTACTAACGCGCTCAGCTAGATCGTTGACGCTGTAGGTCTCGTCAAACTGGTTGAAGACTCTGTACTCCCTCTCTTTTGGTGGATTCTCAATGGCTATGGTGAAGCATTGCATGCTATCCCGCAATGCAAGATAGCCCCTTGTCTGTCCACCCTTACCGTATGGTGTCAACTCGTGTCCGATTACTGCCTGTGCACAGAACCTGTTGATGGCTGTACCGAACACCTCATCCGCGTCAAACCTTGTGAGCAAGTCATCATTGACCATCTGTGGCGTGTTCAATCCATGGACCACGCCTTGCATTACATCAGTTGCTCTGATGCCCCAGATCTTGTTTGCAAACATGAGGTTCCACGTATCATGGACCTTTGTAAGGTGGTACCAGCTTCCTGGTTGTCTTGGGAAGGGCAGCTTGTCCTTGCGTCCACGGTACTCGATCTCGAAGAATCCTTCAGGGATGTCGAGGTTTGGTGTACCATACTCGCCCATGGTTCCTAGTTTCAGGAGGTGGCAGTCAGGTACGTTTTCCTTGATGGCAAATAGCATATTATTATGTCCGATGATGTTGTTGACTTGTGTAAAGTTACAGTGATCAACATCAATCATGCTGTAGGGTGCGCTTGGTATCTGCCCAAGCTGTACAATACAGTCTGGCTGTTCCTTCTTTACTGCAAGGTTGACAAAACCCGCCTCTGTGAGGTCTCCCTTATAGAATGTGAGGTCGTTTCCTGATGCTTTCTTGTAGGCTTTAATGCGTTCCGGCATTGTCTTGATGGGGGTGATGCTCTGGCTTCCTATCTCGGATACCATTCTTCTGCGGAGCATGTTGTCGATTCCGCATACTTCGTGTCCTCTGTCTGCGAGGTACATGCTGAGGGTCCAGCCTAGGTAGCCGTCCATTCCCATTATCATTACTTTCATTGCTTTTCACCTATCAGATTACTACTGAGTGATTGTTACTACTCTTGGATGGTAAGTTTATCTCTTATAAATCCTGTTATCTAGACAAACCCACAACGAGGCGACAACCACGGAACCCCAGATAAACCAATTAAAATTCCAATTAACCAACATGGGACTAAACGAGTACCAAGCATCAGCGCTCGCTCACCTCATGTACCTGGGCGAGACAAAAGCCACAATACTCAGCAAAGCCAGCGGAGTGCCAAATGCCAGAATATATGGAGTACTCGATGAACTCAGCCAGAAGGGTTTGATCGTTGTAAGACCTGGTAGACCTGCATTGTACGCTTCCTTGGCCCCATCAGAGATCGCTGACGCACTAGTTGCCGTAAGTAGGGAACAGCTAAAGAAAGAGCTCAATATAATCGAGTCATATCGCGGTGACTTTGAAAGTATCTCCAACAAGGTTTTCCTAAAGGCGGGTACCTCTGAGCAGAGAACTAGTCTGATCCGTATCGTGAGTGTCGGTGATGTCTCGCTTGAGGAGACCAAGAAGCTTTACAGGCAAGCTGAGAAAACGTTGTTGATCTCAACGCGTGCGATGGAGTATTTTGATCAGGTCAAGGAAGAGCTACTTGAGGCTGTAGCGAAGGGTGTAGATGTCAAGATACTGATGCGGCGACCTGGCTCTCTCAGTCCAGAGGATGCATCTAAACAGGAGCAGAATCTAAAAGCCTTGAATGAGCTGCTTGGCGGTAAGGTTCAAATTAGGTACAGTGATGCAGTGGAGATCCGAGGCTGTGTAATAGACCCTGAGTTAGGAGGTAGGGCTATATTTCTCGTGGAAGAAGAAGGGGTGCCTCATTTTCTCAGGGAGGCTGCGTTGACCGCGCATCCCGGGGTCGCCAAGGCTCTTGGGAGCATGTTTGAGCTAAAGTGGCGTTTTGACTCCGAGTAGCCTCAACCATTTTAAACCAGTTTTCACATCTGTGAAACCTGACGAATATGTCCCGGTGCAGTAAATGTGGTGAACTCAATGACTCCAATGATGTCTATTGTTGGAAGTGTGGGGCGAGGCTTCCCCCTGAGTTTAAGGTTGAGGGTGTTGATGCGCTGCTACGGGATTTCAGGCTTCAGAGTCTATGGGCGCTTCGGTTATTCGCTTATCTAATAGATTTAACGTTGGTTGGTATTCTAGGGTTTTTGTTATCTATATTTTCTTTTATCCCGTTGCTGGTTGG
>CAYUTB010000048.1:15711-17031 GCA_964447425.1 uncultured Candidatus Bathyarchaeia archaeon | reverse complement strand
TCTCAATTAGAAAAAAGAAGTAACCTACTTTTTCAACGGGGTTGGAATATGCCAGTCGTAGCCTCTCTCGGTTACAACGTATTCTGGCCAAGGCAGATCGATGGGTGGGTTCCACTCTGGGTCAAGCTGAGGAGGCTCATGTTCCTTCTTTATCCGCTCAGCCCATTCATCCTTGCATGCCTTGAGCTTTGCCGGGTTCTCCGCTAGATCCAGTAGCGTTCCACTGATTGCCTTTCCCGCCGTATAGATGGTCCTGTCAATCGGTCCCTTTACTCCTCCTAGGTAGAAGTAAGGCCATCTAGGAAGGCGTTCACCGGGAACACTGATCACTGGCCTATAGACCTGTATCCAGACGCCTGGACAATGCCACTGGAACTCAACATAATCATCGCTTCCGAACTTTTTTTGGTGACTCGGTATGACGCTTCTCCATCTACTCTCCCACTCCTCTGGGGTCGTAAGCTTCTCGTTGAATGGCTCATTCTGCTCATGGTATCCCATGTTTCTCAGCAGCTCATTGGCTATCTCCTTGTCTCCCTTCGTGAACTTTGGGGGTCCGATTAACTCAAGGTTCTCATAGGCCAGATCAGCTAATGCTTTATTGAACAACCCTGTTCTCTGCTTGGTAATCCATCTAACTGAAAGCTTGGTTCCCGTGATTCTCGCAACATTCTCAGCGTTATTGATGAGTACCTTGGCTATCTGCTCCTGCTGTGTTAGACTGGGGCTCCTGAAAGCGTACTGTATGATGCCTAGTCTCGGGGGCATGTTATCAGCCGTCGCCTGCCCCGCAGCCATCACAGCCTCGTTGATGCTCCAGAGCCCTGTTCTGGGGAGCATAGACTCCTTTGTGTACTTAGTCGTCGTGTACATGAGGGCTACCGCGTCGAGGGCTGCTGGCGCCCGCGCGTTATTCGGCAGATCATCTGCATACGCTATCCACTTTTCGGGTTCATCGCACTCAAAGACAAAGGCAGCGTTCCAGTAACTACCCCATTGGGTCTCATACATCACAGTAGTGTATGCTCTTGGGTGCCACCCAACCATCGCGTCCAGTCCCTCAAAACGACCTTTAGAGGCGAACCAGCTCTTAGCACATACCTTCTCAGCAGGTGTCCCAAATACCTTGATGCTTCCCTCGATCCCATGCTCCTCCATGGCCTGTTTAGTCGCCACAGCTCCGATTAAGGCTCCAACTCCCAGTGCACTATGTGGGTCTGTGTGCCCCGCTCTGTATGGGTTGGCAGCTGAACGGTATGGGACTTGGTCTTGCCACGCAGATGGTACAGCATCATATTCACAGTATGTGCTGAGTACGGG
>CAYUTB010000048.1:0-15611 GCA_964447425.1 uncultured Candidatus Bathyarchaeia archaeon | reverse complement strand
TGTTTACTTGACTGCCTGAAGAGCCTTTCTTGTCTCTTCTGGGAAGTCGCGGAGCAGGTTGCTTAGGACAACTTTTGCGACGTATTCTTTGAACTCTGCCTCATTGTATTTGGCTGAGTAGATCCGTCTGTGGCCTCCCTTCCCTGTTGTCTCCGTGTAGTTAAGCACGCCCTCGTCTACCATGGAGTTTAGGAAGTTGATGATTGATGCTCTGCTGATTGTCCTCTTGCCTTCGAGATCTTCATTTACCTGCATCCAGACGTCTCGGCTACTTGCGCCATCGCCGTCTAGTCGCCATAGGTACTGGAGTGCTACCTCTTGGTAGTCCTTTAGTACCATTGCGAGTCCTTCACTTGATGTGTCAATTGTTAATGCCAGTTTCTTGTCACCAACGACTTGATTCAGAAGGGCCATCCTATTTAAACATTGACTTTTTTGTGCAGGTGTCACTTATCCAACACATATGATTATAATTTCAAATATTATCGATAAATAACTAAACCAATTATAAAATTTTAGATAAAAACTGTGAAATAATAAATTTTAACCATACTTACCATCTGGAAACATAGTGTGAGAAGTCTTTTTATCTAAGAAAACAACCTTTCGAAGGGTACAACCCGCTTTCATAACCCCCAAGAAAGGTTAGCCCTTTGATAAACGCTGAACGAATTCTGCTTCTCATCTCCTCAACCCTATTTCTAAGCTATCTCAGCGGAATTATTTACAATAGAACACGAATCCCGGACCTCGTTTGGCTCCTTGTGTTCGGCATCATCTTGGGTCCTGTTCTCAGGGTTTTTAACGCGGCGATATTCATCTCTGTCTTCGATTTGATGATCCTTGTTACTGTGGCTCTTTTCGCCTTCAGCACTGGGCTCAGTTTTAATATTCAGCAGATTCTTGGTCACTCAACACGAGCATTCAATCTAGCTCTTGGAAGTTTTTTTACCGTCTCTATATCCGTGGGGGTAGCTCTGAATTACTTATTACCCGGCTCTTTCAACTTAGTCTCTGGTATTCTTCTAGGCGCTATGCTGGGCGGAATTGATGGCGTGTCTATAAGCAGCCTTGTGGGGAGCCTAGGCAAAGAATCAAAAGGGCTCGGTGAAACAGGGCTATTCCTTCAACTTGAATCAACACTGGCTGATCCAATAAAAGTAGTGGGCGTCCTAACTCTCATTAAAATGGTAACTCTCACAGGTGCTAGTCCAAGAACCGCAGCGCGTGATATTCTATTCACATTAATAACCTCGATCTTAATCGGTATTGGATCTGGGATAACTTGGGGGCAGGTCATCACTCGACTCAGGGATAGACCTCTTAACTATATGATGACGATAGCGGCTCTTTTCCCTGTCTATATTCTATCAGATTTTATCAGCGGTGGTGGTGGGGGTCCTATCTCGGTATTTCTCTTCGGAGCTGTTTTGATGAATTACGGGTATGTGACTAAGAGCCTTAAGATGAATCGTCGTTCAAGGATAGATCGGCGGAAGATCAAGGAGTATCATGATGAGATTACCTTTTTGATCAAGGCGATGTTTTTTGTCTATCTTGGGTTGATGGTTCAGTTTGAGCCCAGTTTTATCGCCATAAGCATTCTGCTCTCAGTGTTGATAATCTTGGTCCGGTACCTCACCGCCTCTCTGATAGGCGTTGTTCAAGGGTTTCCTACTGAGCAGATTGTTTATTCTCGTTTCATCTTTATTCAGGGCGCAGGAAGCCTTGTATTGACCCAGTTTGTGGCAAAATACGACCCCTCCGGTGCTTACTTGGCTAATCCAAGCGCATTCACCAGCATCGTAATACCCGTCGTACTCTTGTCCATCGTTTTTTCCTCTATTATCGCTCCTTTGATGGCTAGTAAACAGGTAACAGTGAAGCCTCATGAGGAACCAGTTGAAACAGAGCCCAAGAAAGTGGAAGAGGCGGCTGAGAACAATAAAAAAGAAAAGCCCAATGGTAACAAAGATGAGGAAAAGAGCAGTCCTAGTCCAAGTACTTCTTGAACCAGCGGATCATGTGCTGCAGGCGTTCTTCACGGTGCTTCGGTTTACCCGCTCTACTTAACTCATGGTTCTCCCCGGGGAACCTGATGAGCTCGGTGTCTACTCCAAGTATTTTGAGGGCTGTGAAGAGTTGTTCATCTTGCTCCATGGGGCACCTGTAGTCTTCCTCGCTGTGAATGATCTGTGTCGGTGTCTTCACGTTGGCAACGTATCGTATGGGGCTCCGTTTCATGAATTCCTCCTCCATCTCCCAAAAGTTACCCCCGATCTCGGTCTTACCGAATGTCCACCCGATGTCGCTGCACCCAAAGAAGCTGATCCAGTTGGTAATGGTTCTGATGGTTACTGCCGCGGCGAATCTATCCGTATGTGTTATGATCCAATTGGACATGACTCCGCCATAGCTACCGCCTGTTACTCCCAGCTTCTTCTTGTCAACCCACTTGTTCCGCTCGATGATGACATCCACCGCCATCATCAGGTCATCGTAGTCTTGCTCAAAGTAGTGTTCGGGCAGCGCGGCTTGATATTCCTCATAATATCCTCCGCTTCCCCAAGGGTTGATGTACATAACCCCCCAGCCTTGGGATGCTAGTACTTGGAACTCGTGGAAGAAGGCGTTACCATAGGCTCCTCTTGGTCCACCATGAATATGAAGTATCATGGGATACTTCTTTTTCGCATCAAAGCCTTGAGGCTTCATGAGCCAGCCCTCAACCTCGTGCCCAGCGTTGCTTTTGAAGGCGAAGCGTTCATGGGGCATTATAATTGTCTTCTTCTTGTACTCCTTGTTGAGGTCAGTGAGCTGTTTGGTCTTGTCGCCCTCCATTACCCATAACTCGATGGGTTCAGTGGTGCTGAGAGTCGTATAGGCTATCATGCCTTTCTCATTGATATCGAAGGTCTCGACACTGTGGTCTGCCTCCCCGATGAGTTTCTCGACGTCTCCCCCATCCTTGTGTACTCTGTAGAGTCCCGCTACTCCTGCGTATGTTGATGTGAAATAGAGGTAGTCACCGCACCATGACGGATTAGTTGATGGACTGCCTACCTTAATGTCACAGCTTAGCTTTGTACCGAGGTCCTGATCAAATTCCAGTGTGATGGGTTTCGCCTCTCCATCCTTGTATATCCATACCTCGCTGTTTGTTCCAGAGCCATGCCTGTAATCATGACCTGCGAAGGCTATCTCTTTACCACCCGGCTTTGGCGCTATTCCGCTGATACTCATCAGTGTATCTGTGAGCTTCTCAGGCTCCCCACCCTTTGCGTCTATCTTGTATAGGTAGCTACGCCTCGTAATGTCCGCGTCTGGGTCTAGGTTGCTACTGAATACAATGTTTTTGCCGTCGCTGCTCCACTTGGGGTCAGATACATCGTATTCTCCCTTAGTGATCTGCTTGGGTTTTCCACCGCTCACTTTGACTGTAAATATGTGTTTTCTGATGTTCTCGTAGAAGCCTTTGCCGTTGAACTTGTAGCTGAGCCTGTCGATGACCTTGACATCGCTCTCTCCTCGATCAGTTCTTTTCACACTGCTGATGAACAGAATCTGTTTTCCCTTTGGGCCCCACTCTGGGGATTCTGCTCCTTCCTCTATGTCTGTTAATTGCTTTGCTTCTCCCCCGTCTACCGGGATTATGTAGATCTGGGGCTTCTTTTTCTCTCCCTCCTTTGCCGGAGGGGTTGAAGTGAACATGATGTGCTTTCCATCTGGGCTCCAGCTGGGTGTCTTGTCTTTCTCCCTTCCACCTGTGAACTGGGCTGGTTTACCTTCCTCGGTGTCGACCATCCAGAGGTTATTATTGTAGGTGTCCTTCTCAAAATCCATCTGGGTGTGTACGAACACTATTTTCTTACCGTCTGGGGAAATCCTCGGCGCGCTTATCATCCTGATCTCGCCGAGGTCCCTTATCTCCACTTTTTTCGTATCAGGCATATCTTGTCTGAAATGATTATTTCATATGGAGATAAAAAATAGGTGCTAGAACCTCTTCTTTTTGGCTGGATATGGCTGGAATGGAGTACGTGGCTCTACGTTAACCCAATCGGATTCGGGCAGTACCTCTCGGAGGGTTCTCAGCACATCAAAGGTGACCCATCTGGTCGCCTGTGGTTTGGTGTACTCATAGAGACCGTATTCACCTTGTTGTTCCCGGATGAACTCGACTAGGTCCTTTATCCTCTGGTCGCTTGTAGATGCCTCTACTTGGGTCAGAAGCCTCAATACATGAGCGACATCAAAACGCGCATAATATGTTATGAACCCCGTAGCCGGCTCAGCCCCGATGATTCTGGCGACGTCAAAGCCCATATAGTGTCTCTCACGGGTCTCCCTGCCCAGCAGATGATCCATGGCTCGTCGTACTTCTCGGTTCTTTCTCCTCTCAGGGTGCATGCTGAGACATGTTACAGCTGCTGTGGTATTGCTCCTGCAGCCCCATCTGCTATGAGGTAGCCGCCGATAACCAGCGACATATCCATAGATGTCTCCAGCTACCCCTGTTGGCCAAGCCCCATCCGGTAACTGTTGTTCTAGAAGCCACTCGTAGGCATACTCGCTACGTGGGTCCTCAGCGTATCCTGCAGCCGCGAGTCCTCTGAGGGGTAAGCTTGTCTGGAGGCTCATCCTATCATATACATCTCTGCCATCCGAGTCAGCGGCGTAGTTTCCGAGCAGCCATGACCCGTCTCCTTGTTGTTGGCTGTAGAGGTATTCGGCTCCCTTCACTATAACTGGGTGGTTTAATTCAAGGTATCCTAGGCGTGTCAATGCTTGGGCTGTTGTCTGTACCTTGCCCTGTGGCGCGTTTCCAGTGATGCTGTCTGGGCTCCATGAGCCATCTGGGTTCTGCTGGGTGATGAGTTTCTTGACTAGTGGGTCTTCCAGTCTGATTTTTTCCAGTTCCCGTGCCTCGTCTGGTTTATCTAGCAGGTGTTTGAGGACGAGGTATCGAAGGTTAGGTGATGGGTCCGTTAGTAGTAGTGGTGTCCAGCTCATCTTGGTTCCTCCAGCAGTCTCTCAATGTATGGCGCCGTGGGTGTATCTCGTAGTTGCTCTGGTGGGCATGATGCGATCACGTATCCTCCTTCTTCTCCTTCTGGGCCTAGCTCGATGAGCCAGTCGCATTGGGCCAAAAGACTTGGGTGATGCTCGACTACGATGACTGAGTTCTCCTCGTCAACGAGCCTCTGAAGTACACTGTTGAGGCGTTCTACGTCCTCCATATGCTGCCCCAGTGTGGGCTCATCTAATATGTACAGGGTGCCCTTTCCCGTCTTCTTGGCTAGCTCTGCAGCTATCTTAAGGCGTTGTGCTTCCCCCCCTGATAGGCTGTACCCTGGTTGATGTAGCACAAGATAACCCAGCCCCACATCTATCACTGCTTTGAGGGGCTCCGTTATCCTCTTCTCGTCTTTGAAGACCTCATAGACTTCTGTTATTGTGAGTTGGTTGATCTCTGGGAGATTGTACCCGTGGAGCCTTACATCCCATGCCTCGGGGCTGTACCCTGTCCCACCGCATGTCTCGCACTCAGTGTATATGTCTGGGAGGAAACCCATATCGATTCGATCAGAGCCCGAGCCCCCACAAATACTGCATCGTTTCCCCAGTTTCTTCTCATCCAAGCCGAGGGCGTGTGCCTCAGGGCTCTCAGAGAATATTTTTACTAGTTTTTTATCTAATCCTAGATACTTGGCTGGGCTCTGAATGCCCTTTCTTGTCTGGTCGATGATCTGAGTCTTCTTTGGCTGGTTTGTTATCGAGTCATGTAATCCCGGGTCCAGTGGTTCCTTCGCGACGCTGGTGGTATGCTTCACCGGGTCCAGTACTCTTCCGAGTGTGTCGATAATGAGTGTGCTTTTTCCGCTACCCGAGACCCCGCAGACACCAACTAGGACTCCGAGGGGCACTTCAACCGTCTCTCCTTTGAGATTGTTCTCCCTCGCACCCGTGATAGTCATCCACTTCTTTGGCTTACGCTTTCTGGAAGCAGCCTTGCCTCCATGTTTTCTCAACCATCGCCCGGTAACCGAGTCTGTTACACGGATTTCACTGGGGGAACCCTCTGCTACTATCTCTCCGCCATATGTTCCCGGGCCGGGTCCCATATCGATGATGTGATCAGCCTTCTCGATGATCTCTAGGTCGTGCTCAACCACTATTACCGTGTTGCCCTCGTCTCTCAGCTCAGCCAAGGCATCAAACAACGCGTTAACCTCCCGAGGGTGAAGCCCCCTGCTGGGCTCATCGAGCAGCACAGTGAGATTAGTGATCTCGCTCCCAAGGAGCCCAGCGAGTTTCACCCTCTGCGCCTCCCCTGCGCTGAGGGTAGCCGCTACTCTGTTGAGGCTCAGATATCCGAGTCCAACTCGGTTGAGGAACTCCAGTCTGCGTTGGGCTGTTCTGAGGTTAGCTGCGGCTGGGCTGTTTAACTGTGGCTTGATCTGGGTTATGGTGTCTCTGAGCCTGCTGAGAGGCATTGTGTTGAGTTGGTGGATGTTATTGCCTTGAAGTTTGACTGCGAGATATTCTGGTTTCAGCCGTGCTCCGTTGCATGTTGGGCATGGGATGTTATCTGTGTATGTGCCTCCAACATCCCAGTCTCGTACCCAGCCATAGAATCCGGGGAACTTCATCGTACGCGTAGTAACCCTGCCTGTTCTGCTGTGGAATGTTACATCCATGGGCTCTGGGTCGCCGTGATAGAACATGTTTCTCACCTCTTCTGGAACCATACTCCATGGAGTAGTGGCTGGGTCGAATCCGTGGCGAGACGCGAAAGTCTGAACAATATAGTAGCCGTTGTTGCCGGGTTGGCAGAGGTATCCTTTTGGGAAGAAGCCTGGGCTATGCATGGCTCCGGCGCAGAGGGGTTTCTCTGGGTCGGTGATGAGTTTGGCTGGGTTAGGTCGTGGTATGTTCCCGACGCCGTTGCAGGTGGGGCATGCAGCCCTGTATGTGTTAGGGTCGAACCTGTTTGATGGCGCAATGGATGCGTGCGAGTCACAGCTGGGGCATCTCCACGTGTTCTCGCGGATCATCTCTGTGCCACACTCGGTGCAGTTTCTGGTGCCCAGTGTCGATAATAATGCGGCTAGATGGAACTCGATCTCTGTTGCAGCCCCAACTGTGTTGCGTCGGCTGTACAGTTTCCTCTCAGGAGTAATGGTTACGGTTACACCCAGTCCAGTGACCTCATCAACTGGCGCCTCTGGACCCTCTCTCATTCCCTGCCGCTCATACAGACTCAGGGTCTCAAGGTATCTTCGCCTCGCCTCTGCCTCCAAGGTGTCTGTTACGAGGCTGCTTTTTCCGCTTCCCGAGACCCCTGTTACGACTGTGATCTTGGCTTTGGGGAACTCTGCGTTGATGTTTTTGAGGTTGTGGGCTCTTGCGCCTTTGACCGTGATGGCTTGATGGGTTGAAGTGTAAGTTTGTTCGGTTTCTTGAGGTTTAATGGCGTCTTCTTCTAGGAGTGCTTTTGCTGTAAGCGAGTCCAAGCAATCCGTGAGCCCCTCCCCCGGCCCCATGTAGATTACGTTGCCCCCTTTTGGTCCGGCTCCGGGGCCCAGATCGATCACCCAGTCCGCGACGTGTATTATGTCCGTATTATGCTCTACTATTAGAGCGGTGGCTCCGCGGTCGACGAGATTGTCTAGTACCTTCAGTAATCCGTTGATATCCTGTGGGTGGAGACCTGTTGAAGGCTCATCGAGCACAATCAGATGATCGTCCAGTTTACCCCCTCCGAGATACTTGGCGAGCTTAACACGCTGCGCCTCACCCCCCGACAGCGTTGGGCTGGGCTGCCCCAGTGTAAGGTAACCGAGGCCGATGTCCTCCAATGCCTTGAGCAGTCTCAGCGCCTTTCCCAGGTTTGCCTTCTCCAGCTTAGTTTTTCTTAGCAGTCGATGGGCTTCCTCGATGCTCAGCTCGTAGAAATCCGCTACGTTGAGTATCATGCCCCCAATATCGATCTTTGCCTCTAGCACCTCATCGCTGTATCTGCGGCCACCGCAGTCGCTGCAAGTGATCCATGTGCTGGGGAGGTAACGCATCTTCATCTCCAGCGCCCCCACCCCGTTGCAGGTGGGGCAGGCTCCCTCTGGTCTGTTGAAGCTAAAGTGGCTCGGGGTTAGCCCTGTTTTCTCGGCGTAGTGGTCTCTGATGATATCACTGAGCTTAGTGTAGGTGGCTGGTGTGCTTCTGGGGTTTCTCCCGATGGGGCTCTGGTCTACGAGAACCGGTTTCAGGCTGCATTCTATTTCACGGCAACCAACAGCCGTCTTTTTTCTAAGTGACTCAACAAGGACCTCCTCGATTAGGCTGCTCTTTCCACTACCACTCACCCCGGTAACAGTTGTCAAACGTCCAACCGGTATCTCCACATCTATGTTCTTCAGGTTGTTCGCCGAGGCTCCCTTGATCTTAATGAATCTTGTTGGCGGTGCACGCTTTTTCCCTGTTTCAACTCGCTCCCGTAGGCTGAAGTATCGACCGGTGGCGGTGTCTGCTTCCCAGAGCTGGCTTGGTGAACCAGTGAAAACGATCTCCCCTCCCTGAGCCCCAGCTCCGGGTCCTATGTCAACGGCGTGATCAGCCAACGCAGCGGCTACCCTGTCATGTTCAACATAGATCACCGGACCCTTCAGTTCCCTGAAGGCTGGTACGAGTCTCGCTACATCATGGGGATGCTGGCCTATTGTGGGTTCATCCAGCACATGCAGCACGTCTTCGAGACTGCTGATGAGAGAGACCGCCAGTCTAACCCGCTGGCTCTCTCCCCTTGATAGAGTTGGGCTGGGACGATCCAGCGTGATGTATCCGAGACCTACTCGTCGTAGGCTTTCCAGTCTTTTTAGTATCTCATAGCTCAGGCGCTCAGCTTCAAGGCTTAGAGAGCTGTCCCTGAATAACTCGTGGACAGAGTCTACATCTAGCTTCTGGAGTTCATCGATGTTGTACCCCATCCATTTGACACTTGACGCCTTCTCTGTCATGGGGTTGTGGAAATCCTTTGGCTCTAGCTCTGTGAACCATGTTCCACAGCTGCTGCAGACCGGGGCGGTTGAGAAGCTCTCTGTGTCTTTTTCTGTCTGGACCGAGATGACTGTGGCTCCTAGGGCTCTCGCCTGCAGCATTTTCTCCCTGATGACCTGTCGAGGTGTTTCTTTTTCCAACTCACCCAGCATGAGGGTTATGCTGTGATGCATCTCTGAGCTGAGCCTCTCACCAGTGTAGCCGTGATTATCAACTATGAGGGCGTCTTTCCCGAACTTCTCCACCAGCAGTTTGAGGAGACTGCTATGGCTGCCTACTGCGTTGGTGACTAGGGGAGCCAGTATTGTTGCCCTCGTATTCCTGTTTGCATGCACGATCTTGGCGAGTATCTCATCCTCTGATAATCTACTGATAGGCTCACCGCAGCATGGACAACCCCTAGTGCCAAAACGTGCATAAAGCAACCTCAGGAAAGGATGCAGACCCGACGCTGATGCTAGTGTACTGTTGGGGTTTCTGTTTAGAAGATTCTGGCCAACCGCCACAGCTGGACCGAGACCAGTAATACTATCAACTTGGGCCGGGCTCAGGCGCTCAGTGACGGAGCCGAATGAGAATACCTCCTCGAATCTTCGACGCGCCTCATGGTACAGGGTCTCGAAGACCAAGCTTGTCTTTCCGCTGCCTGATACTCCTGTTACGACAGTGAGGCCGGGCTGGAACTCTATGTCCACTGATTTGAGGTTGTTCTCCCGCGCCCCCTTGATCCTGATGCCCATTTCTACTGTCTGGATCGGGTCAATGGTATTTGAAACATGGGGGCTATTTGCCTAAACCATGCCTCTCCAGTACCGCCAACGTATCATCGATGGGTAAACCGTATCTGATGTGTCCCTGATAGCCCTGCATGGTCTCGGCTTTGAACAAGGCGTTGAGCACAGCCTCCTCAGTTGTCTCCACTACTCCACTGTAGAGAATGCTCAGGAACCCATCCCCTACAGGTGACGCATCAATGGATTCAGCGAAATCAGCTCTGCTAAGTTTACCCGTGGTAAAGGCTATGCTGTAGTCCCCGCTCCCGTTGCTACTGAATGAGCCTGTTCTTGCCAAGCCCAGCATGGTCCGCTTCGCCAGCTTCCATAACTGCCTTGACTCAAGCATCACATCAGTTGCTACTATCATCATGATGCTGTTTCCCGGACTCACCTCGGGCTTCTCCGGTAGCTTTACCTCTCTCCCAACCGGTGCTCCGAGTACGGTGAGGTCTTCTTTTCGTCCACAGTTTAGCTGAACGAGGACCCCGATTGTTCCTTTTCCCACCTTTCTCGATGAGGTGCCTATCCCACCCTTGAACCCATAACCCGTCATAGGTGTGCCTGATCCCACATTTCCCTCAGCTACTGTGCCGCTGCAGTTCTGAGCCTCAGTTATCGCCTCATAGACCTCTTCCTTGCCTATCCTTCGCTGCTGATTATCTGTGAGGTAGCCGCCGTTGGTCTCCCCCACCACCGAGTTGAGGCTTCTCGGAGTATACCCGAGCTTGTCAGGGAAGTAATCGACCAAGGCATCTGCTACTCGGTAGGTGTTCAGGGTCTCCGTGAGCATAATCGGTGTCTCAATGACGCCCTCGTTGATGATCTGGCTGAGCCCAACGGATTTACCGTAACCGTTGAAGACATCTATGGCAGCCGAGACCTTATCCTCGTAGAGGTTTCCCCCGTGGGGTGTGATGGCTGTGACCCCTGTCCTGATGTCATCCCCCTCGATGAGTGTACAATGACCCACACCTACTCCATCAACATCAGCTATCGTGTTGTATTTTCCAGTGGGTAAATAACCCGGCTTCAAACCATAGTCCCTAACTCTGCCCCTTGACATGTCTTTTTCTTCTCCTCTGGGGCATTAAATTATTCCATGAGATTATAACCCGCAACCGGGTATTCCCTATTATGAGTGGTAGGGAGTGGTTCATAGCCCGATACGGAGCCATGGGAGCTAATCTTTCTGGATTCGAGACCACGCCCCAAGCCATACGGGTAAACCCCCTAAAAACGCAGGCGTCTGACCTCATCGATACCTTATCCAGTCAGGGCGTTGAGTTGGAGAAGATCCCTTATCTTGACCATGGTTACAGGGTCAGGTGGTCTCCTTTTAGTCTGGGGGCTAGCGTCGAGTACCTCTTGGGTCTTTATTCCCTTCAGGAGTCTGCGTCCCAGTATCCCATGCAGGTTCTCAATCCTACATCCTCCGATAAGGTGCTGGATATGGCGTCAGCCCCCGGTGGAAAAACCACGCAGGCAGCAGCCTATATGCAGAACAGAGGCATCATAGTGGCCCTTGATATCAGCCGCGACCGCCTCTTCGCGACAGAGAATAACGTTGAACGATGCGGAGTAATAAACACCAGCATCTATCATGTCGATGCGTTGGAGCTCCCAGATAAACCCTCATTCACCAAGATACTGCTGGATGCTCCTTGCTCAGGCAACTACGTGACAGACCTAGGCTGGTTCAACAAACGAAGCCTCAGCGACATAGAGAGTAACGCGGAGCTGCAGCGAAGACTCATATCCAAAGCGTTGAACCTCCTCGAAACAAATGGGGTGCTACTATACTCTACTTGCAGCCTTGAGCCCGAGGAGAATGAGCTAAACATCCAGTGGCTTCTGGATAGCCATGATGTTGAACTTGAGAAACTGGATGGATTCGGATCTCCAGCCATCACAGAGATCAACGATAAGTCTCTCGATAGGCGAGTGAGCCATTGCAGGCGTTTCTGGCCAGATGAGACAGGCACCCAGGGGTTTTTCGTGGCCAAGGCGGTGAAGCTATGAGGCTGCTGAAGCGTTTCCTCAGGGACCTTGGGTCCAGTTATGAGCCCAGTGACGTTGTGAATATCAATAACAAGCGATTCTCCTCAACGCTGGAACCCCCTGTTGAAGCCCCTGAACAGGTCTACACGGGTACTTATCTTGGTCAGAACAAGCGCCGCTTCGAGCCCAGCAGCATCTTACTTCAGCGGCTTGCAGAGGAGCCGGGTACACACAAGGTCTATGTTGAACGGTACACTGCTTGGCTGTTCGTTGTGGGGAAGGATATCTTTGATGATAATATAATCAAACGCAGTGATGGTGTACGTCTTGGAGGCTATTGTCTGGTGATGTATGATGACCACTGCATCGGATATGGACGCTACGAGTCCAGTCTCGACCTCAGAGTAGTGAAAAACCTCTACGACATCGGTGACTTCCTGCGCCGAGAACAGGCATAGTGTTTTATCGGATTTATTGCACATTACCTGCATGAGCATTTATAGCAAATATGGCGCTAAACGCGTCGTAAACGCGGCATTTCACCTAACACGACTGGGAGGTAGCACCCTCTCACCCAAGGTACAGGCAGCCATGGAGGAGGCCAACAAATCATATGTCAACATGTGGGACCTCATCGAGAAAGGCGGGCAGCATATCGCGAAGAAGATCAATGCGCCCGCTGCGTGGATAACCAGCGGCGCCTTCAACGCATTGGTGTTAGCGGCGGCAGTCTGCATGGTGGGGAAGGACACTGAGGCCATGAGGAAGCTGCCTCACACCGAGGATATGAAGAACGAGTTTATCATCCAGAGAAACGCGAGGCTCCTCGTCTACGATAGGAGCATGGAGGTAGCAGGGGGCAAGTTCGTCTTCGTCGGTGATGAACGCTGGGGCTGCAGCCCAGAGCAGCTGGAGGCAGCTATCACAGATAAGACGGCTGGTATCCACTACGCTTACCCGGCTATGGGAAGCGACTCTATCTGTCCCCTTGAGAAGGTTCTGGAGATAGGTAAACGCAATGGGGTTCCTGTGATCGTTGACGCTGCAGGCATGACCTACCCCAAGGATGTGCAGTCCAAGTTCATGGAGATGGGCTGCGACCTCGTCGCAGTAGGCGGAAAATACGTGGGTGGACCCAACAGCACAGGCTACATCTATGGCCGTAAAGACCTCATCGAAGCCATAAGTTTACACAGCTTTATCGGAGCCGAGGCTGGCCCGGATGAGAAACCCGGTCTCTACAGGAGTCTCGGTAGGGGCTACAAGCTTGACCGTCAGGAGATCATCGGTTTGCTCGTCGCATTTGATGAGTGGATGGAGATAGACCACGATAAGGTGCGTTTCCAGCCAGCGTGGGAGAAGGTTAGGTACATCGAGAAGGGCATCAAGGGGCTTCCGGGTCTCAAGAATACCCGTATGGAGTATTACCCAAAGGCGGGTAAGGGTACAGCCTATCATACTATTGGTTTGAGGGTGGTCCTTGATGATCTGAGTATCTCGGAGACCAACGCGTTGCTAAAGCGGATGCGTGAGGGTGACCCCGAGGTGTGGATGCGCAACTGGGGCAGCAGCAACGACTTCATCATAAACGCCATCAACCTGCAGCTGGGAGACGAGAAGATAATAGTCGAGCGCTTCAAGGAGCTCTTCGGCTAAATCTTGGTGTTTACGTGGAGACGTTTAACCGGCTAAGGGTCGGATTTGACAGGGATATTGGGCTCCTTACGGGGAGCATGTTCACCCGCAGGATCGTTATGGGGTTCCTGCAGGTGGTCCGTGCGATCTATTTTGCTTTACTTGGGTTTAGCCCAGTGGAGATTGGGCTTCTTCTGAGTGTAGCTACCCTCATCAGCGCGGTTAACAACATAGTATTCGGGTATCTCTGCGACAGGTATGGTAGGAAGCCGTTCCTTATACTGGGATGCTTATTGTCCTCGGTTCGCACTGGGCTCTTCGCGGTTACAACTGATTTCTGGTTACTAGCCCTTGCACAGGGCGTAGGCGCTATGGGTGAGGGTGTGGGTGCGGGGCAGCCCGTGGTCTCTGGGTATATTACCGATAAGACTGATCCACTTGACAGACCTAACGTGTATAGCACGATGGCGATTACCAACAGTTTGGCTGCGACTATTGGGTTGGCTTTCGGTGGCTTACCCCAGTATCTTGAGTCCAGTATGGGGTTTGATGTAGTGGGGGCTCATCAGCTTCTCTGGGCAGCCTGCACGGTCGTTAACCTCGTATCACTGGTCTTTCTCTTCCCCCTGCGTGAGTCTCATACACGAATGGTTGAAGGAAAGCCCCGAAAGAGTATGAAGATTAGGAACTGGGGCACTATCTTCAAGTTTAGCTTGGTTAGGAGCACCAGTGGCTTCGGCTGGAGTATGATAGACAGCATGATGACTCTCTACTTCTTCTACAGGTTCAGCGTTGGGAGTGATGTCCTTGGACCCGTACTTGCTCTGGCTCGATTCATCAGCATGTTCACGTACCTTTTGGTTCCGCGGATAGTTGATTGGCTTGGCGCCATCAACACGTTGATTATCTCACGGGGTATCTCAAGCGTGCTCACTGTGGGCTTCGCTTTGACTGATTGGTATCCTCTCGCATTGGTCTTGATGGTATTGACCCGATTGGCTGTCTTGTTCTCCATGCCAATCCGGCAGACCTTTGCCTCTGGGATGGTGGACCCTGATGAGACGGCTACTGCTATCGGGATAAGTAACAGTGCCCGTATGGGGGCTCAGACTATCGCGCCTTCGTTGGCTGGTTATATGTTTGAGGCTGTAAGTTTGACTTTGCCGTTTTTCACTGGGGCGGTGCTGATGGCGTTGAATGGTGTGCTTTACTGGCACTATTTCCGGGATAAAAACTAGGTAGTGTACCGTTTTCTCGGGTTTATGCGAACCCGATATTGGAGAAGATTGAGTGTTTTAGAGGGCTAATAGTTTGGTTGTCTTGTCCCAGAGTTTGTCTTGGAATTCTTTGCTGTGGGTTATCTCCGCGGTCTCTGTCTCTGCTTTCTTGGTGAAGGTTTTCCCTGTTACTGTTTCTAGCTCTGGGTCTGAGGCTGCCCATATGCTGGTCTCTGCTCCCTGCTCTGCGGTGATCTGCATTGGTCTTACCAGTTTGAATGAGAGTTTGTCCCAGAAGCCACCCATGTTGGCTCCGAGGTTGGTGGCGACGAAGCCTGGTTCAACCACGTTGGCTGTGACGCCGGTTCCTTGGATTCGTTCGGCTAGGGCATAGGTGTATGCTGTTACCATGAGTTTACTGGTGGCGTATGCCTGCATGCTCTTGTAGTGTTTCTCTATCATGAGGTCGTCGAAGTCTACTTTTCCTGTCTTGTGCATGCCTGAGCTGATGTTTATGATCCGTGATGGTGTCTTCTGTCTTAGCATGGGGAGGAGGTTTTGTGTTAGTTTGAAGGGTCCGAGGTAGTTTGTGGCTATGGTTTTCTCGTAGCCTTCTTCTGTGGTCTGTCGTCGGCTGAATGCTGCGCCTGCGTTGTTGATGAGTACGTTGAGGCATGTGAATCGGTCGGTGAATTCGCGTGTGAATCTGTCGATGCTCTTCATGGATGATGTGTCGATGTGCATGAGGTATATGCTGTTGCTGCCTGTGGCTTCTTTGATGGTGTCCAGTGCTTTTTGTCCTTTTTCTAGGTCTCGGCACGCCATTATGACGGTGGCTTTCATGGCTGCTAGTCCTTTGGTGGTGTGGTATCCTATGCCTGAGTTGGCGCCTGTTATGATGCATAGCCTGCCTTTCATGTCATGCATG
>CAYUTB010000047.1:3643-17462 GCA_964447425.1 uncultured Candidatus Bathyarchaeia archaeon | reverse complement strand
GAGTCTGGCCATCTGGTACTGGGTTATGACGTTATCAAGCCCGTATCCCCACTTTGGTATTCCTCGTGGGTCAAAGTCCTCAAAGCCAGTTGCTAGAATTACTGAGCCCACCTCGATGGTTTTATCTCCAGCTTTCTCGGTTGCACTGAGTAATGCTGCAGGGTAAACGCTTGTACAGTTTCCACATTTGCTCTTCACTATACTCTTCAACGCTGCCTTTGTGGGTCCATCGCTGTACACAACCTCATATTTTCCCGTGGCATCTGGGATGATCTCGACTGGTTGGCCCCTGCCTTTTTTCTGTGATAGGTCGAGTTCTAATGGTTTTTTCTCAAAGGTTACTTTGAATCCGGTGGGAGTTCTCAGAACGTCCTTGATGGTGCTGCTTACATGGTACTCGATGCCGGGTTTTGTGAGTAACTCGATCATTCGGGGGCCACGCAGACACATTGTGCAGTCTTCCTCGGGGTATGTCTTGCTGATGAGAGACATGGCTCCGCCGATGGCAGGGCTCTTTTCTACGACATGTACTTTGAATCCCTGATCAGCTAACTCTGAGGCTGCGGTTAACCCCGCAATTCCTCCACCTACTACCAGTGCTTCTTGAACTCGCTCATATATTGAGGTCTCAATGGGCTTGGCGACGCTTACCTTCGCGGTAGCTGCCTTCAATAGCATTTTTGCTTTACTCGTTGCCTGAGCCATATCACTGTGGACGGACGCTATCTGCTCCTTTGCGTTTACCAGAGCAAATTTATCTTTCTCTAGTCCAGCCTCGTTCATAGCGTTCTCAATGGGCTTCGCGCATACGCTTCGTGTACAGGCTAGGACGACGAGTCTGTCATGACCTTTCAGCAATTTGATGAACTCAGACTTGTCGCCCACTGTGCAGAGAGCCTTCATAGAGGAAACTTCTTTGACTCCTTCAAGGTTTCTCGCGTAATCAGAGAGAGCCTTGTAATCTATTTTCTTGTTCAGTGTCTCTCCGCATGTGCATAAAATAACCATGGTACTCATCTCAGGCGACCTCCTTTACCTCAACCATCTTACCATCCACCGTGATGTCAAAATCAACCATATGGACACTACAACTAGTACATGGATCATAACAGCGCACGATCTTCTCCAGCCTCCAGCAAGCTTCCGCTCGCTTCGCGGGGTCCGCGAACTCAGGCGCATAGATCTTTGCGTTCGCGTAAAGATCCTGCTGAATCAGCGGATGATTATACGTGGTGGGAGCCATTATGTTGGCGTATCTGATGAGCCCCTTATCGTCGATGACGTAGTGGTGTGTGAGTGTTCCTCTCGGAGCTTCTATGAATGAGGCTCCTTCTCCTCCTCTGCTCTTCACTGGGATCCTGATGTCTGTATTCGTGATCTGTGGATCCTCCAGCATCTGGATTACTTCTTCCTGCCCCGCGATGAGCTCAGGGATCCTCGCCAAGTTATAGCCCTGCACCTGTATGCAGGGGCGTGGGAATAGTTTGAGGTATCTTTCCTCGTATTCCCGGGCGACTGGCCACGGTAGCCTGCTCGCGACGTTGAGTCGAGCCAATGGTCCTACTCTTAGGTTTCCGTTTACTCCTTCGGGTTTATAGTATGGTACCTTGGTGCTGCTGTGCGCCCATACTGCTTCCTGTATATAGTTATAGTAGTAGTTGGGGTTGAAGCGTGCTACTTCTTTGCCTGTCCCTGAGACGATCCTTGCGTCGCCATCATAAACATCGTAGTGGCTGTCTGGTCCATTTACCAGACCCATGAAGTTTGTCTCAATATCCGGGAACTGGCTGCATACTGGGGCATCTTTCTCGTAGATATCGAAAACCCATTCTGAGTATGCCTTGATGAGCTCAAGCACTTCTCTGCCTTCGTCTAGGAGCTCGCGTCTTCTCTCCTCCTTTAAGGCTAGGGTCTGTCCTCCGGGGACCGATGTAACGACCTGTACGATTCTTCCACCAGTGGCTTCGACTACTTTATTCCCGTATGCATGTATCTTTAGAGCCGCTTTACCGATCTCAGGGTATTTGCCAATTAATGCGATAAAGTTGCGGCCATCAGCGGGTAATCCGATCATATCGGGTATGGCGAGGAATGCGCTGTGCAAACTATGGCTAGTGACAAAGCCGCCTGCATTCATCAAACGCCTCAGCTTTACAGCTGTTTCTGTGGGGGTTACCTGCCAAGCGTTCTCGATGGCCTTTACTGATGCAAGGTGATGGCTTACATAGCAGATGCCGCAGATTCTCTGTGTGAGTCTTGGGGCTTCTTCTGCTCTTTTCCCAGTTAGGAGATACTCGAAAAATCTTGGGGCTACTGTGATCTGGAATTTAAGGTCTTTGAGCTCGTTATCCTTTACCTCAACCTTGATTTTTCCCATTCCTTCGATTCTTGTCAGTGGGTCTATTACTACGTTTGTCACTTTTTCTTCCTCCTCGCTATCTCGGATAGTACAGAATCAGCGTATGTGAACCTGTAGAGTTGCCCTGTGTATGTTTCGACGGTGAATTCGTCTTTGAGTCGGTTCAGGAGACCTGTCATGGCGTCTATCATAGCCATTCCTTGGTCTGTAACGTCTAGGCATGCTCCTCTGCATCCTTCGCATGTGTTTCCGGCTTGTGGGCATGGTGCTCCGCAGCCACCCATTGTGGCTGGCCCCATACAGAAGAAACCCTGTTCCAGCAGGCATCTTTCCGGGTCTGGCATCTCTTCATGTATTCTTTTGAGTTCAGAATCATATGCGCCGAGTCTTTCCCGGGGGCAGTCATCGCAGACTTGTGTCGAGTTATATTTGGGTACTTCTCCGCTTAGTAGGGTAGTAAGCGTGTATGCGATGTCTGTTATCTCGGGTGGACACCCGGGTATGATGAAATCAACTTTCACATAGTCTTTGATGGGGTGTTGTTCATCGAGCGAGACCAGGTGAGTGGGAATCGTTCCCTTGTCGGTTCCTCTCCAGTTATTGTAGATGGTGTTCATGAGGTCATCGCCTTTCTTGAGGTTCGCTAGTCCAGGGATACCTCCGAAGGCTGCGCATGCTCCGAGAGCGATTACGACTCCGGATTTTCTTCGGATATCTTTGATTATTTCCTCCTCGTGGGTATTCCTGATCCCGCCCTCTACGATCGCCACATCGATATTTTCTGGTATATCTTTGGCGTCGATGAGGGTAGGCGCGTATATGAGCTCGTTGGCCGCCAGTATCGCTACCAGCGTCTCGTGGAGACCGAGGCATGCTACTTGACAGCCGCTATCCCCTGCGAGCCCTATTAATAATATTCTAGCCATTTTGTATCCTACCATGACTGAGATTTAAACCCAAATTTCAGCCTAGTCCGAGGTTGCACCTGTTTCTATTTTTCGGGACTAATATGAGCACTTTGGGAATCTATTACCAGTCTAAATGTGATAATATATGATTTTCGACGACCCGCATAGGCAACGTTGAAAATGTAATTGTTGTATATACTCTAATAGTTGGTTAGTTGCAGAGAAATTCGATGAGAGCCGAAACATCGCCTCTGATCTGTAACTGAATGGGGCCCATGGGGTCCTCGTTTGTGAGATTGAGTGAGACATGCCCCGCGTATGCGGCTTGACGGTTTAACCCGAAGCTGAGGTAATCATCATCCATCCAACGAGTTAATGTGTTACTTAGCGTGGTCCTTATCCGGTCCTGGGCGATCCTGTTTCTGAGTTCTTTTAGCTGCGTTATCTCCTCGATCTTGCCAGTGATCATGTTTTCCTCGTGATCGTGGTTGAGTTGTATGTTTCCGAATAGGTTGGTTAATGCCTTTGTTACCTTCTCAGGGTCTTCTGTGGGTTGAATCTGTGCCTTGATCTTTATGACGGTCATTGCTCTCGTAGTCTCCAAAGTAGTTGGTCTAGTTCTTTAGCGAGGTTTTCGACCCCGTTCTCGTTGCAGAGGACAAAATTGCTCAGAGCTATTGCGTTTCCTATTCCGAAGCCTAGTTCTCTGTGGTCTCTTTCTCTGAATACCTGCCGATTGGGTGGGTCATCGCTTCTCCCCCTGTTTTTGAGGCGCTGATATCTGGTCTCGGGGGATGCGTGTACTGCGATGAGGTATGCGTCGAATGCCTCTTGGAATGTATAAACCTCGCCGAGGCTTCTTATCCCATCGATGGTTACTTTGTCATTGGGCTCCCCGATGATGAGCGGTATGCATTTCTGGGCTACCGCTGCGTCGCCCCCAGTTTTTCTGATGTTTTCAGCCATCTTGCCCAGGTTCTCGGGTGTGGGGGGCTGGTTTCTCATCCTCACCTCTTGGCGGATTACGTCCCCCATAGTGAACACCCTGTAGCCTTTCTCTCTCAGAATGTCGGCTACAGTTGTCTTGCCTGAGCCAGCCATACCTGTTATCAGGAGCAGTCTTCTCTTTGAGCTCATCTTATTCGCTCCAATCCATCGAATCTCGTCTTGATGTAAACCGGGGTTACTCCTTCTTCGAGAGCGGCTCGTGCTAGTTTGATCATCAATTCCTTTGTGGGGGAGTTTTTCTCTTTAAGCACTGGGTCCAGAACCTCTCCCTGATTATCGTACTGCTGGAGATAGTAGACATCTGGTTCTCCTTTTATGTCTCTAGCTATGGCTCTGATGAAGTCTTCATCATCGGAGACCCCGGGGGCTACTGTGGTCCGAGCCTCTATGGGTATGCCCAGTTCTTCACAGAGTTTTATCGTGTTTTTTATGGAGTCTATGTATCGCTGCGCCATCTTTGGGGTCCCTGAGAATGATCCGAATTGCTCTGGGTTTAACGGGGTCTTTACGTCGAGGGCTACTCTGTCGAATAATCCAGTGTTGAGTGCTTTTTCCACGGCATCAAATATGGTGCCGTTGGTGTCGAGCATCAGTTTAAGATCGTATTGTTTTACGAGTTTGGCTGCCTCGATAACGGAGTCTATCTGGAGGAGGGGTTCTCCGCCTGTGAATACCACGGCGTCTAGGCTGGGAACCGGGTTCAGGCTCTGTTTCAGGCGCTCATCCAGGTATTGGAGGTTTAGCTCTGTACCTGAGTCCATGGGTATGAGGGTGGAGTTATGGCAGTAGGGGCATCTCAGGTTGCATCCAGCCCAGAAGACCACGAGGGATACGTTGCCGTACCAGTCGATGGTGCTCATATCTGTGACGCCGCCTATCCTTATCCTTGTCCCTAGCTCAGCCAACGTTATCATCTGATCTGGTGTCTGCCTAGATTTAAGTCTGGATCAAGCCAGTGCTCCGAGGATGTAGACGCCTATGAAGATGATGAGGCTGCCTATGATCCTGACTCTGCCATATTTTTCGCCGAGGAATATGACGCCCATGAGGGCGCCTAGGACGACGCTGATCTGGCGGAGGGCTAGTATGTAGCTTACTTGGGCTAGGCTCATGGCGTAGAGGACCATCATGTAGCCTCCTTTCATGAGTATGCCGGCGATGGTGATCCTTGGGAGGTTGCCTGATAGCTCATCTCGTATTAGCTTGAAGCCTCGGCGGTAGATTATGGTGATGGTGAGCATTCCTGTGACGAAGAATCCGAGCCAGAAGGCGTAGAGGATGGGGTCTACTGTTGTGACTCCCAGCTTATCAGTTATGGAGTAGATGGTGGTTCCGAGTGCTGCGAGCAGGGCGTATCTGCTGCTGCCAGATTTTAGGTATTTTAGTGGACCGGATAGGTCTTTGCGGGTTAATCCTTTGAGGTGTAGTATGTAGACGCCTATGAAGATGACCAGTATCCCTATGATGCCGGGGGTGGTTATGTTTTCTCCGAGGAAGAGGAACGCGGCGAGGGTGACGAAGACTGGGCTTGATCGTGCCACTGGGTAGACGAGGCTCAGGTCGCCGGTCTCGTAGGCTTTGCCTAACCCGAGAAAGTAGAGGGTCTCTGATACTCCACTGATTATAAGGTAGGGGAGAATACTGAGGGGGAAATAGACCTCTGGGAGAATCAGATAGAAGATTGGGAGGAATAGGAGGAGGCTGGTGATGTTGAGCAATAGCATGAATGACTCCTTGTCTCTACCAGCCTTGGCTAGATAGTTCCAGAGCCCGTGGCTCACCGCGGATATCATTACTAGCAGGAGAGGCAGTGAGTCCATGAAATGGATGTATGCTTCCCTGATTTAGGGTTGATCTCTGCATCTTGTATTATATTTATCAGACGCGTATCTTTGGGCATGGTAAGATGCTTCGTCGCTGTTGAGTGCAGTAACCCTGAGGTAGTGAAAGGTATAAGGCATGTTCAGGGGGTTCTTGAGTCAACTGGGGCGGATATGAAATCTGTCGAGTCCGAGAATATTCACTTGACGTTAAAGTTTCTGGGGGAGATCGAGCAGCAGTCTGTGGATGAGGTCGCCGGGATCGTGCGGGGGATCAGCTTCGCATCATTCAGGTTTAAGGTAGAGGAGGTGGGGGTTTTCCCGAACACGAGCCGCCCATCCACGATATGGGCTGGGATCACTGAGGGAGTATCTGATTTGATCATGGTCTTTGAGATGCTCGATGAGAAGTTGAGCAAGCTGGGTTTCGAGCGGGAGAGGCGGCGATATCAGCCGCACCTAACCATATGCAGGGTTCGCAGCGGTAAGAATAAGGAGCAGCTGGCTGAGGAGCTTCTGAGGCTTGGTGATTATGTGTTCGGCGAGGTCAGCGTGGATAGGGTCTCGTTGAAGAAGAGCGTCTTGACGCCCAGTGGACCTATTTATACGACGCTAGCGGAGAGCAAGCATAGTTAGATATTTGAGTGATGGAGATAGAGTCAACGCGGTGAAGCCATGTTGGATTGGGAGCAGATAAGAAAAGAGATCATAGGGGAGCTGAAGCCCACTGATGAGGAGGAAGCCCAGCTGCTGAGCTTCGCCGATAAGACCATCAAACAGATCAATAAGGTGCTAGAGGAAGCAGGCATCGATGCGTTGGCTGAGTTTCATGGCAGCGTCGCCCATGGCACATGGATAAGCGGGCAACAGGACCTCGATATATTTCTGGTAAACGAGAAATATGTGAGAAGGGAACAGCTTCAGATAGCCCTTGACGCGGTTAGGGCTGGCACTGGCTGGGTTTTCACCGAGGCATACGCCGAGCACCCGTATCTGCAGACAAAGAGAAACGGGTACAGCCTGGATATCGTGCCATGTTTCAGGGCAGAGGAAGGGGAGGGGCTTCACAGCTCCACTGATAGGACGCCGCTGCATACAAGGTGGCTTGACACTCGGCTCAGGGGACTGGGGGATGATGTCAGGCTTCTCAAACGGTTCCTGATGACACTGGATCTGTATGGGGCTGAGATAAAGATCGGTGGCTTCAGCGGCTATCTCTGTGAGCTGCTCGTGATCTATTATAATGGTTTCTTGGGGTTGATCGAGGCGGCTTCAAGATGGGGTAAGAAGACGGTGATAAGCTTCAACGAAGAGGAGCCCCGGAGGTTCAATGACGCGTTGACGGTCATCGACCCCGTTGATAGCCTGAGAAACGTCGCCTCTGCCCTCAGGGAGGACTCTTATGGTTTGTTCACCGCGGCTGCCCGTAGCTTCAGGAGGGAACCCAGCATGAGGTTCTTCAGGCGAGAGGTGATAGATGTCTCGCTTGAGATGGTTCTCGCTGATCTGCGTGGGCGTCCCTCGGATATCCTGTTTCTCGTGGTCGAGGAGGGTAAGGCTGATGTCCCTGATGTGATATGGGGTCAGATCCATAAGTCGAGGCAGGCGCTGGAACGGCAGTTGGTTCAGCAGGGTTTCAACGTGCTACGGTCCACTGCGTGGAGTAACGAGGAGACCCGTCACATATTCATCTATGAGTTGGAGTCAGGGGTTATCCCCGAGACAGTGAAGCATATGGGGCCTCCTGCGAGTCTGGAGAATAATGTTAGGCAGTTTATCGATAGGTACAGGGGTAACCCAAGGACTGTGTCGGGTCCTGATCTCTTGGAGGATCGCTGGTATGTGCTGGTGAAGCGGGATTACACGGATATCAGGGAATTGATGAAGGCGCTGCTCGCGAATGGGGGCAGCGATATCGGTGTATCCAAGAAGCTCACAGTGCGGATACTGCAGCATCACAGGGTATTGCTGAATGAGGAGATCGGGGGCTATCTTGTGGATGGTTTCGAGGTTTTTCTGTTTGATTGGCTGAAAGGAAGGCCGCAGTGGATTGAGTGAGTACTGGCCCATAGATGAGGCTCTTGGGCATAAGATAGGCGGGTTTCTATGTTGGCCCCAGTATGATGAGGAGACAGCGCTGAAGCGCATCCAGCAGCTGAAGACACTCGGGGTCGAGGCGGTGGCGACTGGCGGACCTCACGAGATTCTGAGTACCCCCATTCTGGGGAAGGGGCATGCCGGTGTTGTGATCCGGGCAATGTTTGAGGGCAGGGAGGTAGCTTTGAAGGCTCGGCGCACTGATACTGGCCGTCTGGGCATGGGTAGGGAGGCAGGTTTCTTGGCTCATGTGAACAGGTGGGGGGTGGGTCCGAGGCTCTTTGGGGTTAGTGAGGATTTTCTCGTTATGGAGCTACTAGTAGGTCCGTATTATGGGGAGTGGGTTGTGGCGCATCTTTTTGACCGGGGGGCGGTTATTGATAGCGTTAGGGCGGTTCTGGATACTGCGTGGCGGCTGGATCAGAGTGGATTGGATCATGGGGAGTTGACGCGTATAAAGCGGCATTTTATAGTGACCGTTGATGGTCCACGGGTTATTGATTTTGAGTCGGCGAGTCTTGACCGGACTCCGAGCAATTTGACTTGTACGGTTCAGAGTCTCTTTATGAATCACCGCTTCGCGGAGGTTCTCAAGAAGGTTTACCCGATGCCTGATCAGGATGAGTTGCTCGTTGCTTTGAAACGGTATAAGCAGGAGCCTGTGGAGCCGAATTATCGCCTTGTTCTTGAGGCCTGCAACCTATAGTAGGTACTACAGGTTGAACTTATAGTGAATACTACAGGTTGAACTTATAGCCAATACTACAGGTTGATTATGCATTTGATTTTATTTGAGTGACGCGTTTTTTTCCGGGTTTTTGTATGTGAAAACGGGGTTACCAGTCGGGGTTTGTGCACTGTTTTGTCGGTTACCGTGACGCTTTTTGTCATATTATGCGGGGTGATCGGGGGTGTTCTGGGGCGGTTTTTATGAAAAAGGAGGTTATTTCGGGTTTGATTGGGAGCCCCTCTCCCCCCCTTTACCTATTTTCGGTAGTATTGACTACCTTAATTCGTGCATATCAGCGGTATTTCGGTAGTAGGAATTACCTTAATTCAGAACATGGGGGCAGAATAGCCGCTAACAGGGGGGAGGGGGGTCAAACGTTAGACGCGTCGTAGCGGGTTGTTTGTTGAAAGAAGCTCTATAATGGCTTCTTTTTGATCCAAATAGTGCATAAGTGTACGCCATCGAAGGGACTTTTTTAATGTTTTTTTCTTTGTTGTTTTGGTTTCTGGTTTTTTGTGTGCTGTTATGGGGTAAGGTTTAAAGTGTAGTTGGTGGTTTTATGGTTCTGCACCGGGATCGTGGTCTAGCTTGGTATGATTCGTGCTTGGGGTGTACGAGACCGAGAGTTCAAATCTCTCCGATCCCACCAAACAATTCACTCATCCAACGTGAATTTATGATCCTTATTGTTTGACTCCATTAACATTGGGGTATTCGTCAAACCCTCGCTTCAATTAAGGATATTGCTTCTTCTGGCGTTTTTGCTACCTTTTCCATTATTCCTTGTTTGTTCTCACGGAAGTAGACCTCGGAGAGGTGGATATATTTGATAGTGATCTGTATGCTCTTGTACCATAGCCTATGCGATACAAAAACAATGTTCTTTGTCTCGTGGTAAAGCTAAGTAGCATACCGGTGTCTAAGGTTTGGAACTTTATCTTTTTCAGAGATGCCTTCCCATACTCTTCATAATCATATCAATCTTGATGGCTCCTAGTTATATGATACATGGTCTTCAAGAAATCCACATGATCACCACAGGCACATAACTAAAAATCGTCGATTTTTCTTGTTATATGTCCGGCATGGATTTTAATTATTAAAACATCAATTAAATAAGGTTCATGGGTTTCTCGAAATTTAATATATATCTTAACAGGTTTTCCATTGTTGGTTATACCTGTAATTAATACTTTACACCCATCTTTTTGATGAAATAGCTCACCACTTTTGTGAAGCACTATTGATTTTATCTTAGAAGGATGAACCCATCTATGCCCAATAAACCAACTATCCGCTACTTGAGAAAAGCGGATTAAAGTAGTAGGCATTACTTTTAATTATTCCATAAAGTATATATGATTTGGTTTAGAAGGTTCCAAACGCTTAAATGGAGCAGGGACTGTTGTTTCATCATGCCAAATAGGAATTGTAATCATTTTCTTGGAGCGCCTACCGCTATGAAAGTAAGAGGCGAAGAAACTGATTCAAGAGTATTAGAGTTTATTGTTAACAATTCAGATTGTACAATAAAAAAAATATCTACGAGTTTAGATATGACTCTTGGACGTGTTGACGGCAGTGTTAATCGGTTAAAAGAAGCAGATTTGATTGATATTCAATACTATAGACGAAATAACATTTTAATTAAAAAAGCAGTACCTGTTGGGGAAAGTAAAAAACCATTCGATGAAGTAACTTTTCCCCTTTCATTACTTGACGTTTCTCTATGGAAAGATAAGGCATATGCTTGTGCTTTATCACGTTCATCAATCAGGATTTCCCCAAAGATCAAGGACGAATGGCGTCATGAGTGTGCCTTTTTTAGTGAAATACGGGTAGAAAAAAGGAAGGATAATTTAAATTTTAAATTTAATGATGAATTTGTTTCGTTTTATGAACTTCCTAACTCCGAACTTGATATGTCCGGATATAAGGATGAGATTTTGGTTACAGTTGATTCGACGATTATTCCAGTTGAAGCTTCGTATGATTATCAAAATATTAAAGAACCAAGATTGATTCTAGGAAGAATAACGGAATTTGCTTTATTAGTTGATCGTCAAGATGAGCCAGAACCTACTCAAGAAATGTATGCTACTGCAGATGAACTCGTTTGGAAAGAACTCCCCCTGCCTACAGCTCAAATAATAGGAGGTAAATAAATGTCAGAATCACTATCTAACTTGTTAATGAGTCACAACCATTATGTTGATTTCAAAATAAAAAAAGAACCTTGGAATATTTACAAATTTGAAGACGGCACTTTATACAAAAGTAGATTTATTTTAATTATGGCTCATTTTGAAAAAAAAACAGAAGAACTAATTCAAGAAATGATTGATTCTGGTGAAAAGGAAATTAAAGTCGGTACTGGAATTGGCATAAAACATCAAGTTCTAACGGGAGTAAGTACGCCAGAATCGTTGATGGGGACTCCATCCTTAAACTCGGACATAGTTCTCAGCGATCATATTATTCAAGAAGATTTAGATTTTGAGCCTATCAATGAGCCATTCTTTGAGTATGAATTTGAAAATGGTTTTACATTAAAAGGAAAAGTAGTTTTGATGAACGTTGATAAAACAGATGTATTTGATCAATCAGGTATGCCCGTTTATTTGGTAAATAACACAGTAGAGGCAAAAGTTAAACTACCACCTAAAATAAAGAGTAAAATTGTAAAGAAGAAATCTAAAAAACATGATTAAATTTATAAGAAAAAATCATCAGAAAATATCTCCATAGTGACCTGAGTTCAAATCTCTCCGATCCCACCAATCAATTCACTTATTCTGTAGGGTTTGACTCCGTTGAAATTGGTGGTGTCGCCTGTTGTTTTCGCTGAAATTGGATGGGTATATATCTAGTGGATGCCATTATATTATCGTGACTTTTACCAGAAGATCAAGGCTAATGCGGATCATGGAGATAGACCAAAATCTACACACTATCGAGTCCAACGTAATGTTTAGAAAACTGCGCAACAATCTCAAAATACTAGAAACAAAAACATTCGGAAGTCGCTACATAAAGATCGGCAGCCCCGAAAACCTCGAAAAAATGATCGAGCTACGCAGATACAGCAAGGAAATGGATGAAGTTATCCTAGGATACAAGAAAGGCTTGGAAAAATACGAGGACAGGATAGGGAAACTACACAGTGAAAAGAAACAGCTACAAAACGAGCTGTTCCCAATACGATAAACATAAACGAGATTTACGCGGAAAAGCTCAACGCCACGAGTTCAACTCGTACGATCCCATAAATCACTCCAACATGATTAGAATGAGGCTAGCAACTCATCAAACTCAACCAACCTGATCCCTGTTCTCTCCTCAAGGAAATCATGAACCTTAATGAAGTGGGCTCTTTGATCCCGCATCAGCCTCACCACATCCGACCTCAAACCAGCAGAGCCACCGCCAACAGTCTTCACAAGATCAATGATCCTGCGAGCCGCAGCCAACACCTCAAAGAACTCCAGATCATCTATCTTCTCACCGGATAAGCCCTCATAGCTTTCAATTAATGGTGCACGGAACATCGAGCCACCGAACGTAGAGTAAAGGAGAAGGGTCCACGCCAAGTCCAGCCTGTAATCACATATCACCGAGCCACCCCAATCAATAACATAGGGCTGCCCAGCCTCGTCCATCATTATGTTCATCCCATGAAAATCCATATGACATAGAGATGGAGAGGCTTCACAGGGCATATTCCCGTCGATCCAGTCAATGACAGGGGTCATCCAAGGGGCATACTCATCCTTCCAATGCTTGATGTAATCTGAATACCACTGAGCCAAGCTATAGGAAGACAGCCCCGGAACGTCAACGAACAATGATGAATCCAACATATGGAGCCCCACGAAAAGCCCAACCAGCTTGGACAAGCCCTCACGTAGACCCTCAGGGGAATCACTCTGATAAGATCCGTCAAGGGTCTTACCCAGCACCCGCTTCATCACGATGAAAGGCTTACCGATACACACCCCAGCGGCATCAAGGTGATTAACCGGGGGAACAGGATAACCAGCCTCATGCAGCTTCTTCATCAAATAATACTCCTTGGACGCCTTCATGGAAGCCCTTTCTCCGGGGAAAACACGCAGCACAAGATCAGCCTCAACCAGAAAACCATCCACATGTGTACTGGATTTAAACGTAAAAATCTCGGTCTCCCAACCTACGTTAATCTCGCTGACATCACTTACAACGTGATGCGTTCTACCACAGTCTTGGGCGTCCAAGTATTCCTCCAGCCTCGTTGAGAGGTCCTGCGCATTCATAATGCTCCAAGTCAGAGGAAGGTAATTAAACAAAACTCATGGAAAGTAATCACAACAAGTGAGTACAAGAAGAAACCCCAGTCTCGGGTTTAATAACTCCTCATTAACGCCTTGTAGGTTAACTCTATCTCCTTCTTTGATAGATTAGCTATCGCCTGATCCACCCTACCATCATCAACAATCAAGCCCTGAAGCTCCATGCCCCTCCCGGTTATCACGCTCCAAGAGCCACTGGGATCAGGAAAGGAGCCAAACTTCTCCGCCAAAGCGATGTAGGTCGTCCTCACCCTCTCATAATAGGGGTAATCCAGCAGGTCGAGAAAGCTGACCCCGATCTGCCTCGTCTTAAGTAGATACTCCAGTACAGCCAGCACAGCCATGGGCTTCTCACCCCTTACCCCATACTTCGCCTTAGTGGATAACACATTGAAGAAATCGATAACCACCGAAGACGCTGAAGGCGACTCCGGCGTCCTCACAGGCGCCTTACTCGGGATTAACTTGACCTTAACCGGAACAGGCTTCTCCTTCTTGCTGTAACTGATTAATGACTTCGATGCGACGCCTCTGGGTGCACTGGTTCTGCCCAGCATATCCCACTTGTA
>CAYUTB010000047.1:0-3543 GCA_964447425.1 uncultured Candidatus Bathyarchaeia archaeon | reverse complement strand
GGAGAGCCTCACAGACTGCTCCAGTATCCTCCTGCTCTCCGTCTTATCGTACCTGTCTATCATCGCGTAGAGGTTGTTAGCTGAGTCGATGTCCGCCTGCATGATTACGTTGTTCTCGGTGTGACGATCATCATACCCCTCATAGACCTCGATCTCACAGTACTCACTGATCCGAGAAACCGGGTCACTGAAGAACACATCATCACGCAGCCTGATACCCATAAACCTTCACATGCAAGAACAATAGAACCGATTTAAAATATTCCATACCCGCAAAACCTGTACCAACAAAAAGCAACAGAAGAAGCCCATCAACTACCTCGCAGAAGATAACTTAGCTACTCGGAGTCCTTTTCGCAGCTATACACCGCGACCATACCCGGGTTATTCGACCTTGCAGTAGCTACCCTATAAACTAGATGAGGATGAGCTTTCATAGAGGCCTCGCAGAAAGCCTCTGCCTTCTCCTTTTTCACGTCTTGAATATAATTCCATTTATCCATAGTAATACTTAGGTTGAGTAGCGGGATAACCTTATGGATAAAAGAAAGGGAAAACAGCCTGATGCCTATAATGCACCTATGTAAACCCAAGAACCTAAAAAATGTTGTAATCAATAAAAATTAGATAAAAAGACACTAGAAAATAAAGGCATAATTATCACATTGAATCCATACTTGGTTTCGGCTTAGATGCTGCAGATATCTGAAATCGTTCATGAGTATTCATAATATTAGCTGCGTATCCTGCATTGATCAGTGGAGAGTCTTATAGACCAAATAAAACAATTGTAAACATATGAGACTCCACACCAAACTATGCCTCCTCCTCGCATTAACAGGATTACTCACCACGTCATTGGCGCATTGCGAAGAGACATACTACCCAGACGTAGAGTGGAGAACATCAACCCCAGAAGAACAGGGGCTATCTTCGGAAAAACTCGAAGAAATGATGGGCGTCATCCAGCAGAACTACCTACAGATTGAAGGCGTCGTCTTGATTAGAAACGGCTACCTAGTCTGGGAGAGATATCCCTCACCAGACTACAACGT
Organism: uncultured Candidatus Bathyarchaeia archaeon; assembly: GCA_964447425.1. GTDB lineage: Archaea > Thermoproteota > Bathyarchaeia > TCS64 > TCS64 > RBG-16-57-9. The sequence goes on along the minus strand of CAYUTB010000047.1, from coordinate 2,488 downwards.
AGAAACAAGACACTTCCTATACTCGGTTACCAAGAGCTTCACATCAGCACTAATCGGAATCGCAATAGACCAAAGCTACATCCAAGACACAAGCCAGACTGTGATGAGCTTCTTCCCAAACCGAGGGATACAGGACCCAGATGGGCGGAAGAGCAGGGTAACTGTTGAGAACCTGCTGATGATGAGGTCTGGGATGAAGTGGGATGAATCCTCAGCGGGCTACGATACACCGGAGAACGATATCTATCATATAAACAATGGAGACGGGCTTCAATACTGTCTAGACCTACCAATGGTAGCTGAACCCGGTGAACTATGGCACTACAACACAGGGTCCAGCCACATATTATCTGGTATAATCAGGGAAACCACTGGAACAACGACGCTGGACTTTGCCAAAACTAACCTATTCAACCCAATAGGCATAGACAACGTGATGTGGTCAGCTGATCTGGGGGGGACCCAGAAGGGAGGCTTCGATCTTCAACTCACCCCCAGGGATATGGCTAGATTCGGATACCTCTATCTCAACAAGGGAAGATGGGGCGACACCCAGATCATCCCAGAGGAATGGATCGAAAAATCCACCAGTAGCCTAACTACTATCAATGAGGAAACAGGTTACGGATACCAGTGGTGGATAATGCCGAGACTAAACGCCTACAGGGCAAGCGGCTTATATGGACAGCAGATATTTGTAGCCCCCAATGAGAATATCGTGCTAGTGTTCACGGCGCATATCTCGCCAACACAGCACGCTCTAGAGGAGTCTCTATTCGAGGACTATATACTGGCTTCTATCATTGATAGGTCTCAGAATGAAGACTCTACAAGTGATCAGATTCCGGGATACTCTATTCAAGCCATCTTTACTGGATTAGCAGCAGTCATATTATTCAACGTAAAGAGGCTTAATTCAGGGAAGTAACCTTTCATTACACATATTTTCTAGATAATTACTAATACACAGCGGCCAATATTCAACTATGTCTGAAATAGACCTTTTCAAGAAAAACACTGGACTCGATCTCCACCAACAATACATGAAGTACCACCCACAGGTACTCAGCGAGTTCGAGGAAGAGCTACCCCAGTACTGGGGCAAGAAGTGGAAAGCCAACACCACCATAGGTAAACTCAGAACCGTTCTCCTCCACAGACCCGGTAAAGAGTTCCTCAGCGTAGGCACTCCCACCCCATGGTCGCCCCACAGCAGCGACCTATCAGCTTGGAGGATGAGCTGGAAACCAACAGACCTCAAAGAGCTGGTCCACGATCATGAGACCCTCGCAAAAGCCTACAGAGCTGAGGGCGTCGAGGTAGTGGTCAGGAAGCCCGACCCATATGATCCTCCATACACGGTGAAATCCATCTACACCGACGATGTCTGCCACCCAGTCGTCTACGGACAGGTTATACTGCGGATGTATGATAACATCAGGAAAGGCGAAGAACTACCAACTTATCAGACTCTAGCCGAGATAGGGTGCCCAGTAGTGGGCATGATCACTGGAAACGGTATGGCGGAGGGCGGAAACATAGGCTGGCACGACGAGAAACACGTCCTCATAGCGGTCCACTACCCGAGGGATAACACCAGCGACCCAAAGGTTTGGAGAGCCAACGACTGGGGAAACCAGCAACTAAAAAACATCATCCAAAACCAGGACCCAGAAGTAGACGTGAGGATACTCACAGGCTGGGGACACAGACCACAACTCACCCACTACTGCATGGTGGACAGACACACATCCATAGCGGACCCCAAGTGGCTTGACCCGTTCCTCCTAAAATGGCTGGAATCCGAGATGAACTGGCGATTCATAGTACCACCAAAAGAGATATGCAGGATCGACCAAGGCACACCCGTAGGACCCGAGACAGGCGTAGTCCTTGAGCCCATGAAGATCATGGTCCCAGCAGGCGAGCCCAAAGCCACCAAGTGGCTGGAAAGCGTCGGCGTGGAGGTTATCGAGGTAGACATCCCAACTCTGGTATGGCCACGGAACAGCGGAAGCATCCACTGCGCAGCAGGATCACTGCGGAGAGACCCCGAGTCAAAGGACTAACCCCTTTTCCCCTATTTTTTATACAACGCTAATCGAATCTCGTCTTCATATAACTACGCTGAATTGGAGAGAAGCCTTGTTAAACCAGCGTCAGGATAACAACCCATGAATTACGCCGAGGAAAACACAGCCAAGGTCCGAGAACTGTTTCAAAGCTCCGCAGAAGAAGTAAAACTCAGGGGAATACTGGGAGTAACCTCCTACAGACAAGTGTTTGATTCGCTTCTCGATGTCCAAAAAATACGATTAAACGAACTCGTTGAATCCAATCATAGCCAACTGATGCTTGAGGGAAACATCATCAGCTTCGCATACGTTTACCCCGATGGCGTAATAGACAACATAGGAAACATGAAGAACGGTGTCTTTGACAAGCAATCTTGGAACATCTACGCCGACTGGTACACCTATCTGAATAA
>CAYUTB010000046.1:3132-17971 GCA_964447425.1 uncultured Candidatus Bathyarchaeia archaeon | reverse complement strand
AACCTCGGTTTCCTTTCCACAGTCGCTGCAGGTAACTTTGTGCATCTCTCTTGGAGCACGGTCGTAACTGCGCCTCTCTCTATAACCCATAACTTTCACTCCTATTACGTAATTCGATAAATAGAATACGTTGTCTAAACGAAACTCCAGATATCTGCATCAGAGGAACACCCCCGGTTAATAAAGATATACATATTTTTTCTGCTCTTCCCAGTATGCATAGAGTCACTCTGGTGATGTTTGAGCCGATACAAGACAGTACATGGAAAATCTGTGTATTTCCTAATGCCTTCCCTTGTTTCACTGCGAGTCAATTCTCTCTATTTTATAGCCTAGAATACAGAGTTTATGTTAAATTATTTTAAGAAACTCACTCACAGAGAGCACCCTGACTCCATTATAGGAACCCAGTTTTATGAGGTGCCTATCACCACTCACAATGTATCCGGCATCACCAACCAACGCACACTCAATGAACTTATTATCCGAAGGGTCTTCTGCTACAGCCTCCACCTTCATATCTACATTAATTATCCTCGTCACGCGAAACACCGCCTCCACAAGGTCTCGCCTGCTCAACCCTGCTTCAGAGTAGACACTCTCTATCTTAGAGTAGGAGAGCACATCACCGATCTCACTGATGATCTCCATAGACGCGATCACCTCTATCTCGCCACGTTCCGCTGCCTCCACGATCTTTGCCGGGGCGCCACCCCATATCATCGCGGATACCCAGACATTAGTATCTAGGACGACGACTGGTTTTCGCTTCCTCGATGAGCGCATCAACATCATCCTCCAAGAGCCCGAGCTGCCTGACTCTATCCCAAACTGGTTTAACTGTATCCTCGAAGGTTCGATCATTGATCCTCTTCAGGACAACGGTGTCATCTATTGCAATGGCTAGCAGTCTCTCCCCCTCCTCGAAGCCTGCTGCCTTCCTCACGTTAACTGGGATGACGACCTGCCCCTTTGATGATACTTTGGTAGTTGAAGCTTCCACCTTAATCCCGGTAACTAGTAAGAATATTCTTACTTAAATCCCTGTCTATAGCACTCAAAACTGTAATGGCTTATCCTCTCTATTTTATAGCTAAAGAATGCTCAGATAGGGTATGGGTTCGTTTAAGGTTCCCGCATGGGAGTTTTACGGGTGGAAACCCGAGACACTTAGCTTCCCCGAGGGATGGGATGTCCATGAACAGAAGATGCATGGTCACAGTACCCCAAGGCTCTCCGAGGATCAGATAACAGAGAGACTGATGAGTCCAGTGGGATCTGAGCCTCTGGATACATTAGCGAAGGGCAAAAAAAAGTGCTGCATAATAATCGATGACATGACTCGCCCCACGCGGCAGTCGCAGATGCTGCCCTCTGTACTGGAGCTACTGCACAGAGGTGGATTGAGTGATGACCAGATTGTCTTCATGATGGCTAATGGCGCTCACCATGGGCGGCTCCTCTTTGATTTCCAGAAGAAACTGGGGACTGATATACCTGAACGGTTCCGCGTCTTCAACCACAACTGCTACGAGAACCTCGTAGACCTCGGCGAGACAAGCCGCGGAACCCCCGTGCACATAAACAGGGAAGTAATGGGCTGCGACCTCAAGATAAGCCTCGGCACCATGATGCCTCATTTCGGGTACGGGTTCGGCGGTGGCAGCAAGATGCTGCTCCCCGGGGTAGCTGGCATAGACAGCATAACGCATAACCACAGGATCAACGAGGGCACTGGCCCAGGAAAGGTTCAGGAGAACATCAGGCGTCTTGACTCCGAGGAGGCAGCCAAGATGGCTGGGCTTGACTTTGTGATAAACGCGTTCATGAACAGCGATAGCGATGTGGCTGAACTTGTATGCGGTGACGTTCTGGAGGCTCACAGGGAGGGCGTCAAGTATGCGCGAAAACACTACGCGACAAAGTTGGTCAGGGACGCGGATATCGTGATCGGAAACGGTTACCCCATGGCAAATGAGGGCTACAAGGCATATTACCTCCTCAGGGACTCCGTGAGAGAAGGCGGGGACATGGTCTTCCTATTATACACGCCCGAGGGGTGCAGGGTTCACCACTATAATGGCCGCTTTGGCTCAGACTTCGGTGGCAGGGGATGGACCAAGACCACTTATTTGAAGAAGCCATGGAAGATGGACCGAGTCATATGTGTCAGCCCAGAGTTGACCATGGCAGACGAGTATTATTATGGTGAGGGCAGCCAGTGGGTCAAATCTTGGAGTCGGGCGCTTGAAATGCTGGTGGAAAAGTATGGGAACCGTGCGACGGTGGCGTTGTACCCGACCGCAGCTATGCAGCTCAGCGAGGAGAACGCCTCAAACCTTTGATGGGGCTCACCTATTCTTTTAAGTAGTTTTCTTTCATTCATATTTCCGGTGTTTAATGGTAAAAATTCTCGACAACGTGTACAGTATCGATCACTCTGAGGCGAAGACCCACAGCATGGAGTCATGGATACTTGACTGCAAAGAAGGGACGGTACTAATCGACGGTGGAATGATCCCCCAACATGTGAACAACATCGAAGCCGAGCTCAAATCCATTGGCAAGAACTGGAAGGATGTAAAAGCGATCCTAGTCACCCACAAACACGGGGATCCACACCAAGAACCTACCCCGGCTAGTGGAGCTGACAGGTGCACCTGTCATGGCTCATGAGCTGGAGGCTCCCCTCATCAAAGCAGCGGTGGGGGTAGATGTTCAGGGACTCAAAGATCGCACCGTGCTTCCATGGTGTGGCGGTGTAGAACTCATTCACGTGCCGGGGCACAGCGAGGGAAACAGCGGCTACTATCTTAGGAAGTCTAGGGCGATCATCGGCGGTGACACAATATTCGGTGACGTGGATGGTAACCTGGCTCCGCCCCCTGAGAAGTACTGCCTTGATGTAAAGCAGGCAACGGCTGGGATGAAGCGGCTACTAGACTATGATTTTGATGTCTTCCTCTACGCCCATGGAAAGGACATCCTGAAGGACGCCAAAGCGCGGGTTAGAGCCCTCGTGGATGAGTACTGCTGACCCCTTTTTTTATCGAAGATCATAACTATTCCTAGCGCATATCCAGTCGTTATGAAGCCCAGCTGGTGGAATAACAACTACACTGTTTTGATGATCACCTGGATGGGCTGGATCAGCATCTACCTCGCACGCAGTGTACTCCCCCCGGTATTGCCTGTCTTGTCCGCTGAGCTCGGCATGACTCACGCCCAATCTGGGCTGCTGGAGACCGTGTACCTGATCGGTTATATTATCAGCAAGCTCCCGGCGGGGGTCCTCAGTGACAGATATGGTCCACGCAGGGTTCTGGCGTCAAGCATGATAGGGTACGGGGCAGCCACCTTCCTCGTATCCTACGCGCAGGGCTTCACCGATATCTTCGCGCTACGCTTTCTCGTGGGACTATTCCAAGGGGTGCATCTGCCCGTTGCGAATGCGTTGCTCTCCGACAGGTTCGGGGATAAACAGAGCAGGGCAATCGGGTTCAATGAATCGGGGGCAAACGTGGGGAACACGCTGGCGTTCCCTGTGGCTGTCTCAATACTATCTGTGTGGGGGTGGCGCACCGCATTCATGGTGTTATCTGTCCCAGCGTTCCTGCTATCAGTCGCTACCTTCCTATTCATGAAAGACGAACCCAAGGCGCATCAAACAGATGCCCCTGAGGAAAACCACAACATCAGGGAATACCTATGGGTGCTCATCCCATACGCGCTATCCCACGCAACCTATAACCTCGTGCTCAGGACCACATTCACGTTCATCCCCAGTTTCCTCGTGGAGTTCAAGGGGATGGAGGTCGCAGCAGCGGGGTTCATGGCGATGGCGCTGCCCTTCGCGGGGATATTCGCGAAGATGGGCAGCGGTTTCATCGTTGAGAGAACTGGTCCAAAGTACGCTATATGTGGAGCCGCGGCTTTGAGCGCCGTCTTCCTCGCCAGCCTTGTATGGTATCCGGGGGAATCCCTTCTCGCGCTGAACCTGCTAATACTTGGGCTTACACTGTACAGCTTCTCACCCATAATCTACTCATCGACCACCAGCAGCCTACCCTCAGGACTGAAAGCCATGGGGCTGGGGATGGTCACCATGTTCGGAAACATCGTTGGCGCAGTATCAACATCCGTAGTTGGTGCGCTTATAGATGGACGAGGCTATGGGTTCACTTTCTTGGCTATCTCGGCAGTCACCCTCCTCGCGAGTGCCCTGATCTATGCGGTGATGTCTAAGAAATAAATATGGCAACATCATCTTGATGGGTATGTCTCTTAAAGGTCAGACCAAATACATCGCAGCCATCCTTGTTATCGTACTGGCTGCGGGCACATACATGGTTCTCAATAGGGAAAAACCACGAGAAGTCGTGATCTATACCTCTGTTGACCAGATATTCTCGGAGCCCATACTGGATCGTTTTGAGGAAGAGACCGGGATAAAGGTGAAGGCGGTCTACGATGTTGAGGCAGCCAAGACCACTGGGCTCGTAAACCGGCTCATAGCGGAGAAAGCTAAACCACTGGCTGATGTCTGGTGGAGCAGCGAGATAGCTCAAACAATATTGCTGAAGGATGAAGGCGTTCTAGCTTCATATGATTCACCTGAAGCTGCGGGAATACCAGACGCCTACATCGACCCAGATTATTACTGGACAGGCTTCGGTGGAAGAGCGCGAGTCTGCCTCGTAAACACTGAGAGAGTCTCCCCCATGGATTACCCCACCTCAATCTACGATTTCCTAGACGAGAAATACCCAGCCGACCAGATAGCAATAGCGTACCCTGTCTTTGGCACCACAGCCACCCACGCAGCGGCTCTCTACGCCACCATTGGTCCAGAGGAAGCTGCACAGTTCTTCTCTAGCCTAAAGGCGAGAAACATAAGAGTTGTTGACGGGAACGGTGTTGTCCGGGACTTGGTTGCAGATGGTGTGGTTATGTTTGGGCTCACTGATACAGATGATGCGATTGGCGCAATAGAACGAGGGGCCCCAGTGGAGTTGGTGTTCCTCGATCAAGGTGAGGACCAGATGGGCACCCTGCTCATCCCAAACACGGTTGCCATGATTAATGGGGCACCCAACAGCGAAGAGGCGAAGCAGTTAATCGATTATCTCCTCAGCGAGGAAACCTTCAGTGAGTTAGTGAAGTTAGGATATTTCCAGACGTCTCTCCGTAATTTTGCGATCGATCAACCCTATCTTAATGCAAGCAGCGTCAAGGGAATGAATGTAAATTATATCGAGATCTATGCTTTCATAGAGCAAGCTAAAAGGGAAATGGCAGAGATATTTGTCAGATAAAATGTATGCGGGAAATCACATCTGGCATAGGCTCAGGGAAGCAGCCCCCCAGATCATATTGGCGCTATTCCTCTTCGCCCCAATTCTCTTCATCCTAGGAGACGCGGTTTTCCGGTTACCATGGGAGCCGGGGCTCATCGAGTTAGCTTTCCCCGTTGGGCGCAGGCTAAGCCTGTTATTCAACTCACTGAGCTTAGCCGCCTCTGTATCATTAACAGTTGGCATCATCGGGGTCTTGGCTGGTTGCAAGCTGGTTTATGAGCAGGCGTCTGTTTGGCGGTGGATAAAATGGGGTTTCCTGTTGACTGCACCGGTTCCTCCATACATTCACGCCCTTGTATGGTCCAGTACAGTGGGCTCATTGAACATCTTGCTGAAGCAGTATGGGGCATCATTGCCGGCTTATGGGTTTTTCATGAGTTACCTCGTGAATACTATGGCGTATCTTCCACTGGGGGTGGGGTTGGCGATGGTGGGATACATGCTGGTCGAGACCCCGGCTGTGGAGGCTGCCCGCCTCTTCAAGGAGGATTTCAGGGTATTCATGGAGGTTGTGTTGCCTCTTGCCTCCCCCATGATCTTGGCTGCGGTGGGCTTCGTCTTCATCCTCGTGGTAACCGATTACAGTGTGCCGACGCTGTACAGCTATAACGTGTATAGCCTTGAGGTCTTCAGCGAGTTCAGCGCCAGCAATAACCCAGCCCACAGCGTATGGCTATCCATACCCATCGTGGTCATCACGGTGGCTGTGCTCGTCTACTCGCTGAGGGGGCTCAGGAACACGGTTCAGAGCAGCAGCGTCAATAGAAACGATATGGAGTACAGATGGAGTCTCCCACGGTGGTTCACGGTGATCCAGCTGCTCTCGGTCTCCATGGTCTTCGTGCAGGTGGTTTTTCTGGTGGGTGGATTGATCCTTGAAACCGGTTCTTTCATGAGCCTTTATTACGCGGTTGAGGCTGCTTCTGATGACCTGCTTGTCTCAGGGCTCATCGGGTTGGCGGGTGCTGCATTGGGGACTGGATTCGGTTATATGTTATCTGCGAGGCTGGGCAAGGGTGGATTATGGTGGGTCCTAACAGCTATTCCTTTAGCGCTACCATCCTCAATCGTGGGCATCGGGCTAATCGACGCCTACACCCATTGGGCTCCTTGGCTCTACGGCACCATGGCCATGCCAATAATAGCTGTTACCACACGCTTCGTGGCGATAGCCACGATAATCATCTACACCCAGTCAAAAAGAGTTGACCCACTGCTATTCGAGGCAGCTGAGCTATTCAAAAAGCAGAAGCATCAAGCCCTCCTAGGCGTGAAGCTACCGCTTCAAAAATATGGGGTAGCGGCAGCTGCTGCTGCATTACTGGCGTTCAGTGTGGGTGAATTGGGGAGCACATTGCTGGTGGTTCCACCGGGCAGTGAGACTCTAACGATCAGAATATTCAATTATCTTCACTACGGGGGATCAGAGGAAGTAGCTGGGCTGTGTCTCCTGATAGTCGCGTTGATGATGGCGATGTCTGGCCTCGCCTTCAAAGCATATGGTAGGGGAAAAACAGAGTGATAGAAATCAAAGGCGTATCAAAGACATATGGCAGGGTCACTGCCTTATCCGAGGCGTCCCTAGAGATACCCCGAGGAAAAACCGTGGGGCTTCTCGGACCCAGTGGCTCTGGAAAGACCACGTTGCTCAGGATTATCTCGGGCTTCGAGTACCCTTCCAGCGGAGAGGTCTTTATCGAGGAGAAGTTGGCGTCAAGCCAAGGGTACGTGCTTGAGCCTTTCCTACGAGACATCAGCGCGGTGTTCCAGACGCCGGCGCTCTGGCCAAACATGACCATAATGCAGAACATCGAATACGTTCAAGCACAGGGGCAGCCAAATGAACTTCTCGAAAAGATCGGGTTATCGGGTCTAACCAACAGATACCCCAACGAGTTATCCGGTGGAGAGGCTAGGAGAGCCAGCATAGCGAGGGCGCTGGTGGCTGACAAGAAGTATCTGCTGCTGGATGAGCCCCTCGTGAACCTGAACCCTGAGCTCAAGGATGTCCTTCACATGTTGATAGTCGAGGAGACTAAGAGGCGGGGAATGGGTGTGCTCTACATCTCCCACGATGAATCCGAGCTGGAGTACGCCGATAAACACTATGTGATGAGGGACGGACGAGTTGCAGAAGAATAACAACCTAACCCCGATAATCGTACTGGCACTCGTTGCCCTAACCCTGCTGGCTACAGGCTACATCAGCAAACAACCAAAGACCGATCAAGAGCCACTGGCATACACTATCCTGAACCCCCCCGACGATGTGACATGCATGGTTGAGCAGAACAACGTGCTCTGGGTGGGGGGTAAAGCAGGCGTCATAGGAATAGACATCGAGACCCACGCGGTCTTCGACATAGGCTGTGATGAGAGAATGACATACACTCGTCACATGTTACTTGACGGCGACACCCTCTGGATAGGACATGACAGGGGGTTGACTCGGTACACTCAGTCTGGATGCGAGACCCTCACAGCCGGCGATGGGATGGTTGAGGACAGAGTAAACTTCCTGATGAAGGCGAGTGATGGAACCCTCTGGGCGGGTACCTGGCATGGAGCCTACTATTATCGAGAAGGGGAGTGGAGCAGGATCACAAAGGATGATGGCTTACTGGATAACTTCGTGAACACCATGATCGAGGACAGCCACGGTGGGATCTGGTATGGGAGCTACGTGGCTCCACTGGGAGGCATCAGCATAAACATGAACGGTGAATGGCAGTACTTCAACACCGAGAACGGGTTAGTCCACAACAACATTGTTCAGTTCTTTGAGGACGAGGATGGCTCAATATGGGCATCAACGGGCTTGATGAGCGTAGGCGCAGCCATCAGGTTCGAGTACAGAGACGATAAATGGGTGATAGCCGAGGTATTCGACAATACAGATGGGCTACCTCTCGGAAAGATAAGATCAGTCTTCAGGGATAGCGATGGTCTCCTCTGGATAGGCTCCGAGAACGAGGGCTTAGCAGTTGAGACCCCCAATGGCTTCAAGGTTCTGAAGATGGCTGATGGGCTATCCAATGATGAAGTCAAGGTCTATTATGTTGACCCTGCTGGGAATCTGTGGCTTGGAACTAGGAATGGCATCACGATACTATCGAGGTCGGATATCGCTGAGATCAGAGGCTCTTAGGAGTTTAGTTTTACGCTAAAATTATTCCGAATCTAATAAGTCTGCTGCAGACGCTTTTTTAGCGAATATAATATAAGCCCTCCCACATAAAAACTGTAAAAGGGGTTATTCATTGGCTGAAGAACAAGGACCACAGAATACTATTCAATTTCTAGTAATGATGATCAAAGCCATCATCACAGGAATACCGCAGATGATCAAGAGCATGATCGTTACCGGTATCATCTCCGGGGTGATAACGCTGGGATTGCACTTCTACTTGATACTTGTACCTAATGACGGGTACAACTCAAGTGGAGACCCTATCCTTGACTCCATACTCGTGTTGTGGAATGTGAAACCAACACCTCCAAATGTCCTTGTTTTCTGGTTCCTCGCAAACTACCTTTTCTGGTGGATAATCGGAACCTTCAAAGAAAAGGGTATAATCGGCGGCTTCAAACAGTTCGCCACGACGCCGATCTTTATCGCAAACTCGTTAAAGGAATCAGGCATCGGGGCATTCCCCATGATAATGGGTGGGCTAGGCTTCGCCTTGATACTTAGGCTCTGGATTCTGGGTACAATGACTACGTTGCAGATGTTGCTCTTAACCATAGGCACACTGGTCTCTCAGTCGGATAGCATCACATTGATCGGGATGCAGCTTTTCTTCAACGATGTAAAGAAAATAGTAAACAGGGGCAAGAACTACCAGCCCCCTGAGATGGGTCTTGCAGCCACCATGATCTTTGGAGCAGTGATTGGGTTCGCCTATCTGGCTTATTTCCCATATAACGCGCAGATGGTTCAGATCCTAGCGGGGCTCATGATCCTTGGGCTCATAGGGATGTTTGTACAGGGAAGAAAGAAGGGAAAAGCAGACAAAATCGCAATGGCGTTGATGCTTCTCTGTGTATTCGCATTAGCAGCTCACCCAGTATCAGCTGATGATGGCGGAGCAGCGGAGAACGGCGGAGCCATGAACGTCATAAACAACCCGACTCTGCGTGACTTTATGATAAAACAGGGCATCAACCCAGCACTCGCAGGCATAGCAGCTGCGCTAGTGGCTCAGGGTAAGATGACTCCTAAAATATTTGAACAACTCAAAAAGGGCAAGCTCAAGGTAACCAATGAGATGAGCATCCAAGAGATGCAAACCATGCACAAGGTGAAGGACAAGCTCTTGGATAATCTGCAGAAAATGGACCACGAGGTCTGGTTCGGGAAAGCCAACAAGCTCTGGAAGCCGAAAGGAGAGGTTGGTAATATCCGTGAACACATCGATAACCTCATCAACGATATAATAAGTGGACGCGATGTAGACGTCGGCAAGTACGGGAAAATCTACACGGTCTACACTGGACACACATCGGGCAGGACGATAGTAGAGGGTGATATACCCACATCAAACCAGCTATGGCGTGAAACTATCAGCAACACTGTCTCATGGACAACACAAGAGATCATCACCGGCAAAGACATTGACGGCAACATGAGCTGGAAATCCGGCGTACTACGAATACTCGTCGGCGTAAGCAGCGGAGGCGCATCAGAGTACGTCTACGTACCAGCAAACAGCATCTACACCATGAAGAACTACGTGGAGAACGGCGGAGACTCAATATTGGGCGGCTTCAAGGCAGGTGCCGGCGAAGCCATCTTCCAGTGGGGAGTGGGCAAGGTCTTCGAGGGCGGACTGAAACTAGGCGGTATGGGTCTCAAGGGAGCAGGCAACTATCTAGGCAACAAGTTCCCTGGAGCAGCCAAGAGTCTATCAAATGGCATGACCAAGGTGAAGAACTTCTTCAACAAGGAGATCAAGTGGCCAACCAAGACAAGTGCACCCAAGCCATCAGGCGTAGGCACAAAAACTGGCAGCATCTACGATAAGGTCAAGGCGAAGAACCAGACTGGAAACCCATACCCCGGTGTCAAGGACCCCAAGTTCAGCAACGCGGGTAAGCAAGCTGACCTCCGCGGAATGACTCCGAAGGACAACAAGGCGCTCCGTAATGTTTGTGATAACCATGGAGTACAGTCGCATATGAGGCCAACCACAAAGTACGCGAGAGGACACCTTGAGAATGGTACCGCCATACCCAAGTCTGAGATTATCAAGAACAAGACCATTAGTGACCTTGATGAGGCGCTTGGATTCCCAGGTGGAAACAATAAGGGTTTAGCAGCGTGCAAGAAGCCTAATGCATTACCCGCTAATAAGCCACCGGACATGAGTAAGCGTCAGTGGAGAGACCTGCGTTCACGTCATGCACAGCGTAGCATGGAGTTTAACGACCAGAACAAGTACCTGACTCAGATGGAGGGTAAAGGTAAGATCGTCTGGGACCGGAAGTCGGGTATCATCTATGACAAGGCGACTGGTAAGCCATTCACGGGTGACAACGACGCTTTCGCGTTCACAGACGCGGTCACAGGTAAACCCGTATCACCATACACTAACGCACGCATCAACCAGGAGCTAAAGCAGATGGGTGTCACTCAGCACGGTGAACACATAGACTGGGACTACAGCAACCTGTCAAAGGTACCTGGTAAGAATGGAGGCCAGAGCAAGTTCGGTACTGCTCAGGGAATAGACAAGAAGATATTACAAGGCCATGCTCCGGGTGGTGAGCCGCTGAACACCTATAATCCATTGAACTATGATCCGAAGGTAAAAAATGTTGAACATAATGGTTGGAACACAAGCTTCTGGGAAGGAGGAATAAGAAATTGAATACCCCATTTACGGCTGAGGAGCGTAAAAAGTTCCTGAAAACATACTACGAGCTACTGGAGAGAAGCCTCGACCTCGGACATGAGATAGTCGGGTACGAGGGAGAAGCCCCGGAGTCCATCGTCGAGGAGGCGGATAACCTGAACGCTGAGCTCTCAGAGATGAGGAAAGACTACATGATGAGCGTACCCGTAGTTCCCCTATCCCGGTGCCCATACACGAACCAAGTAGTATACCACAGCATAGACCACTACGGACTTGATGGACTATGGTGGAACAGTCAAGCACCCATAAGACCAGTTGAGGTGCTACCAAGCACATTCTACATGATCAACGGTGCAGTAAAACTAGGCAAGATAGAGACTGCGCCAATCATCGTCAAACCCGGACCAGAGGCACCCTACGTGGTACCCGAGATACTGGGGCTACCACAGTTCAAGGCAGTGGTCTCACAGATGCGTGTAGGGACCCACATTGCGTACTCGATTTTCTACTTTATCGAGGACTGGGAAAAGGCAGTGGAGCCAATGAACAACTGGGGTACAAACTTCTGGCAGTTCTTAGACGCTGATGGAAAGCTACGATACCATGAGTACGGTGGCTACGTCGAGGAGATTGACCCAGACTACAGCGATGAGCCGATAGAGGATGATGACGAGGATGACTACACAGAATACACATTTGACTTCAACCTAGAGAAATGGGTTAAAGAAGGCAAACTACTCTGGATCGCACCAAATGACCCCACTTTTATGTTAAAAACAGGGACCAGTGGTTGCCCCTATTTGAACCTTGAAGGAAGCCACGAGTTCTCCATCATCTACGATGGTGAACTATCAGAACCATTGGAGGAGGAGATTTAATGGAAAAAAGGAATGAAAACGTCGAGAGAATCGATGATGAGATAGATGTAAAACAGTACCTTATCCCGAAGAACATCGTTAACGCCTTGATCGATAACTTTGGCATAATCCGCAACAAGCTAAGCGAGGTACTTGAACTACCCCCAGCGACAACCAACGAGCACGCATCTGGTTGGTGGAAACAGCAGAGCGGAGACGACCAGATCGTTCTCAGAGCAGCGCTAACAGCCATAGCCGCACCATCCATGATCTCACAGATCAGCATCCTGAAGGGCGACGAACAGCTGATACAGACCACAATGGCTCAGGAGAGTATGAGGGTTAAGGATCCATGCTTCCTCATCGGAGAAGAGGGCGAGAACATCAAGATCAGACGCCTCAGAGACCCCGAGACCATGACAAACACCATTCAGCTATACCTTGACGCGGGTATCGAGATGGGGCAGCTTGACTTCAACCTCACAACCGAGATCGATGACTTCCACACATTCCTAGGAATCCTCGACCTATACCGCCGCGAATACTATCAGGCATTGATGGAGCACGAAACAGCCCCCGCTGAGTTCAAGACAGAGAATGTACGCAAGAGCATCGAGGACGGACACATGTACGGTGACCCAAGGTGGATGCTGCCATTCGCACTACCTGTGTTACAGGACGCAACGGTGCCTGACCAGAACACATTGAACTACAGTCTCTATGACCTCGGGAAGACAGGTATATTCAAGATTAGTGACGACTACCAGATACTCACACTTGCTGACCCAAGTGAGTTACTCTGCAAAGAGATGCTGAGCCGCCCAGCCACTATTAGAATTACAAACCTCGGTTTCACGACAGATGGCAAACCAGCTGGTATGACAAGCCTCTTTGTGAGGAGCAAGAACCTCATCTGGTACGTCAACATCGGAGGCGAGACAGGTAAGACAGCTACATGGGCGAGTGTAGACTTTGACAAGGCTGGTGATATACTCAACGAGTTATTCGCACCCGTAGGAGCACCAGCAGCAGTTAAACCAGCATCAGCGTCCAAGGCTCAAAAAACTGGTAAAACTAAGTTCTGTCCAACATGTGGCAAAGAGGCTACATGGATCGAGCAATATCAGCGATGGTACTGCTACAGTTGCCAGAAGTATCTGGATAACTAAACTCCTTTCTCTATTATCCTACACATTTTCAGCAGTAACCATCGTAGCAGTCACTATAATGGGTTTTAAGAATCATGAGGAAGTGTAGGAACAGATGTTGAGTGTGCCAATTGTTTGGCGACTGCACTGGTTTCCCGCGTTTAACCTAGATACTCTTTAACCATGCCTTCAACCATTTCGGCGATGGCTGGGCTGCTGGTCAATCCCGGTGACTCAATTCCTACGAGGTTGATGAATCCAGGCAGTCCCCTGTCTTCCTCGTCTTTTATAACGAAGTCTCGTACAGGCTGACCGGGTCCTTGGAGTTTCGCCCTGATGCCGCTCATGTCCGGGTAGAGGTCGTCGAGTCCTACTGTTGGGAAGTACTTTACCACGTCTCTCCAGAAGGGCTGCTTATCCGACTCCACTGAGTATCCTAGCTCATCTACATAGTATGCGTTGGGTCCGAACTTGGTGCGCCCCGTTAGGTCCGGGACGCTGTGGATGCCCAGACTGGTCTTGTCTTTTGGCTCTGGCGGGTATACCAGCATGGTAGCCGGGGGTTTTCCCCTGAGGCTGAAGTAGTCACCCTTGCACCAGTTTATTCTGTACCCGGCTTTGTCGATGTCTATTCCAGCCATCTCCGCTACTCTGTCAGCGTAGAGCCCTGCACAGTTAACCACTACACCTGCCTCTATCTCGAAGGGCTCACCACCCGTAACCATCGTGACGATGTAGCCTCCCTCGGTCTGCTTTATCCCAGTAACCTCCGTGTCCAACACAAGTGGGTCTGTTCCGGCTTTCCTCCTCGCCTCCCTGAAGAAGTGGTCCATTAATCCATGGGCGTCGATGATTCCCGTTGTCGGACTCAGTACCGCTGCGTCTGCCTTTACATGTGGCTCTAGCTTGTGGACCTGTTCAGCGTCCAGCATCTCAAGGTCTCGTGCGCCACAGGCGGTGGCTTTCTTCATCAGCTCCTCGATCTGTTTTGTCTCTTCCTCGCCGTTGGCTACTATCAGTTTGCCCAGTCGCTTGTAGGGTACTTTGTTTTTCTCGCAGATTTCGTAGAGCATTGGGTTGGCCTTGACGCAGAGGCTCGCCTTCAGGCTACCCTTGGGGTAGTAGATACCCGCGTGGATTACCTCGCTGTTCCTGCTACTGGTTCCCTGACCATATGTTTCCTCTTTCTCCAGAATATACAGTTCCTTATCTTTGCCTGCGATGGCTGCCCCGATGGCTAAGCCCACCACGCCTGCGCCGATGACTATGATATCTACTTTATCCAAAGTGGTTCCCATGAAAAGATGCGGAACCTGTTTAAAGGCTCTACGAATGAAAAAGTTTGGAGATTAGATCTCCTTGTACCATTCCTCGGGTGCGCCATCGGTCTCGGGGTTATAGTTGCTTGGCAGCATCTCCTCGATGCCCAGAATCTCTGTGATGAAGCACTCAACTACGCCCTTTACTATGCTGCCTTCCGTCAGGTGTCCGCCGACTGTGGGTACATCCCACGCCCCACCTATCACGTAGTGGATGGCTGGGAAGGGCTCTGCTTTTCCCTTCACAATCCTAGTGTGGATCATGCCGCTCATGGCGCACAGCATGCTGAGGTTCTTGAAGCT
>CAYUTB010000046.1:0-3032 GCA_964447425.1 uncultured Candidatus Bathyarchaeia archaeon | reverse complement strand
AATAATTTGTAAAAAGTTTAATGAATTGAGTGAGGTGGGTTTAGCTTACTCTGAGAAGCTCATCAAGGATCCCTAGCTGCGTAGGGCTAGCCTTTACTATGTCTGTGCTGCTGATTAAGCCTACGAGTTTATCGCCCTTCATAACAGGGATCCTGTTGATCCTTTTCTCGACCATTATCTTGGCTGCTTCCTCGACTGCTGCGTTCTCGTCGATGGTCATGAGGGGGCTGCTCATAATGTCTTTTGTCCAGACCGTCGCCGGATCCATTCTGGGTTCGACGATCCGTCTCATGATGTTTGTCTCTGTGATTATCCCGATTGGTCTCCCACTGCTTACGACGATTACGCTGCCGATATCAAACTTGTTCATCTTCTGGACAGCTGCGTGGACAGTTTCATCGGGTTTTACGGTCTTGATGTTCTTGGCCATAACGTCTCTTACGATCATAAATCCGCTCATAGAATCACTCACTATTGTTTTGATTAGGCGTCGTTTAAACGTTTATGGGGGTAATGGTTACCATTTTCTGATCTCGATGGTGACCCCGTTATTATCCATGAACTCGCCCCGCATGCTCTCCCCGAGGCTCACAGGCTCGCGGGTGATCTTTACTCCATGCTTCTTCAGGTGCTTTATTGCAGCGGGCATATCGTCCACTGTGATGGCCATCATCCTGTATCCGATGTGGGGCTGAGCCGGGATGGGGGCAGCGTCTGGGAACTCCAGTAGCTCGAGGCTTGTGTTTCCCAGTGTGAGGAAGACTATCTCTGTTATTCCCCTTGAGCCATCCATCTTGTGGCCGCTCTTATGTTTGAAGCCCAGTACTTCTGTGTAGAACTTGACTGACTCCGCCATGTTGCGGGTTATGATCTCTACGTGGTCGATTGCTTTGAACATGGTGAAGCCACGGGAACCGGGTTTATTATAGTTATATTTCTGAACGCCCTATTCTTTGTGATGAGTGGATTGAATATAGAGAAGATTCGCAGCGATTTCCCCCTCCTCCGCGAGTGGGTCTACCTAGACAACGCCTTCGTAGGCGTTATGCCCAAACAGGTAAAGGAAGGATACGAGGAGTACGTGGACCTCTGGTATAACTTCAGTCCACCCGGCGAGAAGACCATACTGCAGGAGTGGCTTACACGAACCACGAGGCTCAGGGCAAAGATAGCTGGCTTCGTAAAGGTGAAGCCCGAGGAGATCGCGTTCACCATGTGCACGGGGTCGGGGCTTAACATCGTGGTTAATGGTATGACGTGGAACCGGGGAGATAACGTGGTCTTCCCTGAGTGGGAGCACAACGTGCTGTACACAAATACCACTGTACGGAACGGTGTGGAGAGCCGCGTTGTCCATGCGCGAAACAACAGGTTCGAGCTTGCAGATATCGAGAAACAGATCGATGACCGCACACGTTTGATTCAGGTTAGTCATGTGAGTTATGTGAACGGGGATACCATGGATTTGAAGGCGGTGAGCGAGTTGGCGCATGAACACGGAGCCAAGGTTATGGTGGATGCTACTCAGGCAGTTGGAGCCCTTGATGTTGATTACACGAAATCTGGTGTAGATTATGTCTCTGTGGCTCCATACAAGTACCTGATGGGTCCAACGGGGCTGGCGTTCCTCTACATCAGAAAGGAGAACATAGACGAGTTGATCCCTGACAGGACTGGCTGGAAGAACCAGATATATGAGGGAGACAACCCCGAGGAATCTGTGGCTGAGGGGTCCGCAGAGAAATTCGAGTACGGCACAATCCACTTCCAAGGAGTCTTCGCGTTAGAGAAATCAATAGATTATCTGAACGCCATCGGTGCCAAGGCGATTGAGAAACGTAACCTGATGCTGGCAGGTTATCTGTACGATGAACTGGCCTCTATGGGGAAGAAGATGTACACCCCTGACACGCCCAAGTCACCCATCGTCAGCTACTTTGAGGAAAACCCGTTGCCGTTGGCAGCGGAGCTGAAATCCAAGAAGATCAAGGTAACGGGACGAGAAGCTCACGGTGGACATATGAGGATAAGCGGCCACTTCTACAACACAAAAGAGGATGTGGATAAGCTCCTAGAAAACCTCTTCTAATCTACCGGTTTTCTTCAAAACTACTACCGCGATTATCGCGATGATGCTGAACCCGGCGATGTAGGGTATCAGCCATGTATTCATCTGCTTCACAACTATGCCCCCCAATGCCCATACCAGTACAGCGGCGTACGCGGCATCTCCTCTAATATAGACATTTATCGCCGTCAAAAGAAGCGCTATGAGTATCATTGCTGCAGTAATATAGATGGCTGTGATGTTGTAAGCTTCCCAGCCCATCGCCACCATTAGAGCCGCGACGTTTGCGATAGGCGCGACTGTGATCCAGCCTAAGTAGACGCTGAATGTGGTATGGACCATGAGCAGCTTCTTCCTTGAGACCTCAACCAAGCCTATCTCAAGACGCGTGTAGATGAGGAGAAGAGAGGCGAGCAGTCCCGCCATGGCTAAGATGCTGAGTGCGAGGTACTCGTAGTGCCAGAAAAATATCCATATGCTGTTGAAGAAGCAGCTGGCCACGAAGAGCCACCCGATCTTCTCGTGGAGCCCCTGATCATCCACCGTGTACTGGTAGTATGTGAATGCTGCGAGGAGCACGTAGATTACGCCCCATATGGCGAAGACGTAGCCTGCGGGTGTGAAGAGGTTTCCATATTTGTCACTGAGCGCACCAGTTGTGACCCCGTTCATGGGTAATGCGTTGGCTGCTCCATTGACGATTATAGTAACTAGAAAACCTATCACGTTGGCTATTTTTACCATTTGGAAACTGGAAGCCATGAAGGTAAACATTCATCTTTAACCTATAAACTCTGCGGCGTATTAAGTGCAAAGTTGCGTATTTTTCGAATATGATTATTTTATTTGCATATTTTTTCGTTCAGGCCTCTAAAATTGCTAGATTAGCAGCCATTTTAACCTCGATTTCTCTATTTATTTATCAGGTAATTGATAAATAAGAAATTTTCAATGCATCCTTTCT
>CAYUTB010000045.1:4690-18051 GCA_964447425.1 uncultured Candidatus Bathyarchaeia archaeon | reverse complement strand
ATGCTTCCGCCTGTATCGTAGATAACCCAGAAACCCTTCTTCTGAAGCAAGTCTCTGACCTCATCTGCCTTCTCCTCGATACCATCCTTGCTTACCAGGGGGAATACCGCTACCTGATAGGGTGCAAGCGATCTGGCGAAGTGGAATATGTTCCGCTTTTCAGCCTCTTTTCTCTCGTAACTGTTCTCCATCACGATGTAGACCAACCTGTCCAGCCCGTAACTTGGCTCCACAACGTGAGGAATGTACCTTGTGCCATCTTCTCTGAGGACCTCCATGTTCTGCCCTGAAGCCTGCTGGTGGTTTCTGAGATCAAAGTCTGTCCTGTATGCGCAGCCAGATATCTCTGTCCAGCCCCATGTGTCCAGTTTGACTTCATGGTCAAAGGTCTGGGCGCTGTAATGGGCTCTTTCATCTGGTAGATGCGCCCTGAACCTCTGATTCTCCTCTGGGACACCCAATGCTTCCATGAATTTCTGGCTCAGACCCATGAAGTATCCCTGCCACTCTGTAAGGATCAAGCCCTGCTCCACTGCCTCCATGATGCTGAGCATCTTTGGCTCCTTTACATGCTGAGCCTCCATCTCCTCGGTATAGAAACGGATCACAGTGTCCTTGACATCGTTGAACCATGGACAAGCCGGGTTCTCTGGGTCAAAGAACAATTCAAGCTCCATTATCGTGAACTCCCTGAGCCTCAGCATACCCCTGCGTGGGCTGATCTCGTTTCGGGCGACCTTGCTGCTCTGAGCCAGCGCAAAGGGCAGCTTCTCCCTTGCGTTGATGTAGCCTCGTTTATAGTTGATGAACATTGACTGGGCTGTCTCTGGTCTTAGGTAGCCGATCTCGCCGCCTGTTGCGCCTATCTCGGTCTTGAACATGGTGAGAAAGAGCTCGGGTTCCTTGAGTTCTCCGCCGCAGCGTGGGCACTTTATCTTGTTTTCCACCATCATGCGTTTGATGGCTTCACCGCCCATGGCTTCAACGTTCTCCAGCCCAGTCTTGTCCTCTATCAGGTGGTCAGCCCTGAAGCTGTTACCGCATTGACTGCACTCAGCCGAGTACTCTTTAAAGTTGTCAAGGTGCCCCGATGCCTCAAAGATCCTCTGTGGATTTATCACTGGAGCCTCTAATTCTTGAAATCCCTGCCTGCGCACAAAGAATTCTTTCCAGAGCTGCTCTATGTTTCGCTTGAGTTTTGTTCCTAGATCACCATAATCCACGAATCCACTCATGCCGCCATATATCTCGAAGCTTTGCCAGAAGAAACCCCTTCGTTTCGCTATCTCTGCGATAGTATCGTATTTGGTCTTTGGAGCCATGGTTATCAGAACCATGGATGTTGAAACAGGTTATAAAAAGTTGGGGATTATTCGATAATTGGCCTGAACTTGTACCCGTATTGGAGTATGCCATCATGGCCGTCTTCCTTGACTTTACGGAACACAGCCTCAACCCTCAAACCAGCGCTTACCTCTTCAGGGGTTACATCAACCACCTGGCTGAGCAGCTTGCAGCCATCATCAAGCTCGATCAACGCGACCACATAAGGCGCATACTTCTCAAACCCGATGGGGGGGCTGCTGATCACGGTCCATGTGATTACTTCTCCCCGTTCATGCAGCCTGTATTCCTTAAAGTCGGTGCAGCCGCACTTGCATACTGGTCTGGCTGGGAAATACTTCGCTCCACAAGCGCAGCACTCCTCACCTTGAAGCCTGTATCGTGGAACCTCGTTCCTCCAGTATCTTGGAACGCTCATTGTCCTACCCTCCTCAGTATGTTTACTGCGCAAATCGATGCCATTCCACCCATGTTCTGGGCTACACCGATCTCTGCGTCTTTAACTTGATGGGCTCCCGCGTCTCCACGCAGCTGTAAAACTATTTCACCCAGCTGATAGATGCCTGTTGCGCCTAGGGGGTTTCCCCTCGCCTTCAACCCACCAAAGGTGTTTACAGGTATCTTTCCATCCTTATCCACCTCTGGGCTGGATACCAGCTTGGCTCCTTCACCAGTTTTAGCGAGTCCCAGTCCCTCGATGCCGAGAACGCCGTTTATTGTGAAGTCGTCCTGTACCTCGGCTAGGCTTACATCTTTTGGCTTGATCCCAGCCATATTGTATGCTTTGTTTGCTGCAGTCTTTATCGCCTTCATCTCCAGTGGGTCCGGTCTCTGGGCGATGCTGGTGTAATCAGTGCTTATCGCAGTCCCAACAACCTCGACCCCGATCTTGTCTGCTGGAACGAGTACAATGGCTGCCGCCCCGTCCCCGATGCCCGAGCACTCCATCGAGTGGATTGGATCTGCCTCCATTGGGCTAGACATGGCTCTCTCAATGCTCATCTTGAATGGATACTGTGCGTGTTTGCAGCCTACCGCGTGATCATGGCTCTTCACAGCCATCATACCGATCTCCTCGGCTGAGGCGTAAAGATCCATGTAGAGTCTGTGAATCATCGCGGCTAAACCCGCCTTTGTCACACCTGTGTATGAGGTGTATTCCTGCTCCTCAGCCATGGCTAGGCTCGTGGTTACAACCTCTGGCAGTATGTCGCTCATCTTCTCAACACCTGTAACCAGCACGGCGTCACTGAACCCACTGGCAACTGCTTGAACTGCTTCATGAAACGCTACTCCTCCGCTAGCCGAGCTTGCCTCGACCCTGGTGGCTGGGAGACCGGGTTTTCCTAAGCAATCCGTCATTATGGCTGCAAGGTTAAGCTGATCCTGCATCAACGCAGCGCTCATGTTACTCACATAGACTCTGTCTATATCATCGACTCCGGAGTCTTTTATCGCCTTCAATGAGGCTTCGGCGAACAGGTCCTGAATGGAGCTATCCCAGTACTCTTGGATCTTGATTAAGCCGACTCCGGCTATCTTTACTCGTCTCATTGGATGATCTGCCCCCTGTGTTTCAGATACGTGGCGTAATCCACGTACTTCTTGTGATCAATAAAGCTAGTAACCTTCGGTCCTTCGCGCTTATCCAAAATAGCGTCCTGTACTGTGAATATGAATGAGTCACTACCACTACCAGAGCCATAGCTGACCGCGAAGATCTTGTCCTCAGGCTCCGCCACATCCAGAGTGGCTGCTAAGCCAACAGGTGTGCTACCAGCATACGTGTTGCCGATCTTGGGTGATACAAGACCGGGCTCTATCTGATCCATTGAGAAACCGAGCATCTTCGCCGCGTTTATCGGGAACTTTGCGTTTGGTTGATGGAATACCGCCCACTTAAAGTCATCAGGTTTGTAACCAGTCTCCTCAAGAAGTGCTTTTCCCGCTCCCATAATGTGTTTGAAGTAAGCTGGCTCTCCTGTGAACCTGTTTCCGTGGCGGGGATACATCTCTTTGGCTCTTCTCCAGAAGTCAGGTGTATCCGTGACATAGCTGTATGATGCCTCAAGATATGCGATGGTCTCTGCGCTTCTCTCCGCGAAGATATACGCTGCTCCCCCGCAGGCTGCGGTGTACTCCAATGCATCATTGGGTTTTCCCTGCGCAGTGTCCGCGCCAATAGCCATCGAGTACTTGTGCATACCACTACCCACTAAGGCGATACATGTCTGCATCGCCTCGGTTCCCGCCTTGCAAGCGAACTCATAGTCGGCTGTAGAGACGCTTGGGGTGGCGCCTATTACCTCTGCTACTATGGTTCCACATGGCTTCACAGCATATGGCTTGGATTCGGTTCCTACATATACTGCCCCGATCTCGTTGGGATTGATCTTGGCGCGTCGTACTGCTTGTTTCGCTGCCTCGACGCTGATTGTGATGGTGTCTTCGTCTATGGCGACGACGCTTTTCTCCTCAACAGGGGCTCCGAATCCTCCCCAGATTCGGTTGATCTCTGAGGCTTCCAGTCGGTACATTGGCACGTATGCCCCGTAGCCTATGATCCCGACTTGTCTTACAGTCTTCAAATTGATCATCCTATGGATTTATCGAAAAGACTGCGAGGATGGTATTTAAGACACTCGACATCCAGCGTAGCCCGTGACGACAAAAGACGACTAAAATTAGCCTATGTAGACGTCCCTAATGGCTTTCAGGGATTTCAGGGTAGCCTTCAAGCTGTAGGGTGGCTCAAAGCTCTGAACATGTTTCGACCAGTCACCACCGATCACATCGATGGATTCCCTGTCTATTGATCCAACACCTTGTTTGGAGCTTAATGCGATATGCGATATTTTCTCTGGGTCGTATCCCATCAACCAGCTGCATACCGCGTCAACCGATACAACGTTACGACCAGCCAATATTAGATTCAT
Source organism: uncultured Candidatus Bathyarchaeia archaeon (assembly GCA_964447425.1). Lineage (GTDB taxonomy): Archaea > Thermoproteota > Bathyarchaeia > TCS64 > TCS64 > RBG-16-57-9. The sequence continues at coordinate 13,771 of CAYUTB010000045.1, read as the reverse complement.
ACAAACCGGGTTCCCTACCACTGGTCCGTTACCCTCCATGCAGTTTATCCCATCAACAATCACCAAGTCGTTTCTTACGGTCTCGGCTAGAAAAGGCAGAATCTCATCGAGGTGTTTGTGAAGTTTTCCCTTCTGCTTTCTCTGAAGTACACCAAAGAGGTTCTTGATCCCAAGTGTGACCAGTGTATGGGCGCATGTCTTGATCTTGGGCAAATTGATGAAATATTCAGCATCCAACACGGTCTTGGGCAGTCTCAGAATCGTCCCAGCGACCTCGTACTCCATATAGTCGTCGTGGCTGAGGTTCAGGAAATCCACGTCCCACTCATCAAGAAGCCTCATCAACCCGGAGCCCTCCATCCTGCTCTCAGCGGAACCCGATATATTATCCGACTCAACGATCACCAAATCGTTGCCATTCTCACGGACAATATCCACAACAGCCTTGATGACCCGGAAATCAGTTAAAACCATGCCTTCAGGGTTCTTCGCGTTACACACATTGGGCTTTATCACAACGCGATTACTCGGGTCCAATCTCAGACCCCCTATGAGATCAACGCTCTCCCTCACAGCGTTCTCAATATGAACTGCTTCAACGAGCGAGACCTTCTCCAACCAGTTCACCGCTCCATTTGCCTTGAGACTTTCTCTATAGTCTGCAAAATATTGATCTCGTCATCGATGGTGATCAAGGGAGACGCTTTTTCCTTTACTAGCTGATGGAAATGCCTATACTGGTTCTCGAAGCTGGGATGTTTAAACCGAACGAGGTCAAGGTACCATTCGATGCCCTTGTCTTTGATTATGGTGGTCTCATTATCGATGGTCGCCTCAAGCTTGAATGGATTCATCATCAAATCCGTGTACAGCCTTCCCCTCTCACCGTTTACAGAGACACTGAACCTCGGTCTCAGCTTGGTCCAGCTCAGGCTTGCGTTAATAGAGACACCGTTCTCTGATTCAAGCATGGTTTCCATGTTATCACAGACATCGTAGTCTTTGCACCACCACTTGACCGACCTCACATCACTAATATGACCCACAAGAGGCTGTACCACAGACAGTATGTGGGGCAACACATCCTCAACGATCCCGTTCTCGGTGTGTTCCCTGAAGTTTGTCTGGCTTCTATATGACCTCAACAGGTTCTCGAAGGCTATGTCGATGCTGGTTATCTCCCCGACTGAGCCATCTTTCAGGTATTTCTCCATCTGAGCAAGACTTGGGGTGAAAGCGTAGTTGTGCCCTGGGAGAACCACGAACTCTTTTTCCCTCTGAAGCTCTTTGATTCTCATGCAGCCTTCAACTGATTCTGCGAGGGGTTTCTCACAAAGCACATGTTTCCCATGCTCCAAAGCATCCAGTACGATGGCTTCATGATATCTTGGAGGCGTATTAACCGCCACAGCTTCAACGTTTTCATCCTTTAACAGCTGTTTATAATCTAGATACGCCTCAGATGCAAGGCACTCGGCTTTCACCTCATTCATCCTCTCCTCATTAATATCGGATACCGCAGTAACACTGATCTCATCCACCTGCTCTATGGCTTTCAAGTGAAACATGGATGTGACCCTACCACACCCGATTATCCCGAGGCGAAGCATTCTGTATTCTCACTATACACTCATTTGATAAAAGATTCCCGGACCTAAAGGTCAAGGAACTTGCAGAATAGCTGGTCTGTCAGTCCCTTTGGCTGTTCCAGGTTCTTTGGCTTGGGTGGGTTCTTGACGTTGCAGAAATATTTCCAGTAGAAGTATTTCCCAACAGTTATCTCTATTTTGAGTACTTTGTGAAGGAACACATCTACGTTTCCCATCCATGCTCTTCCGAGGAAGCTGCCCGCGAAGGCCATTCCCAATAGGTATGTGGCTATAGCGAGTAATATCTGAATAGCAGTTTGAATTGTAAACTCCATTTATATCACTAGCGATACACAGAGTATGGTTGAATAAAAGCTTAACTCAACCCAGATATTTGCTGAGAGTCTCCCTGTACCCAAACTGGAAACTCACCAAGCCGCATAGAATAAGCTCAAACCAGTATGTAGCCAGCCGGGTGAGCAAACTAATAGCACCAGCCACCTCTAATGGAACCCCCACTACAACAAGTGCCCCCGCGAGCCCAGCGTCCACTATCCCCAACCCACCGGGTATGATGAAGTTTAGCTGTTGAATGAACTCTATAACAGCGTATATGAGAACTATGACCCAGAAGTTGATGGGCTGATTCAGTGATCTGGCCACCATGTAAGCAGTAATAGCCCCTGTGCTCCAGTGAAAACCCACAAGCAGCAGTGACAGAATATTCTCCAATGGTTTCTTTCTCAGCGTCTTCAGCGAGTCCTGAATCTCGTAAACGAACTCTTTGAACCCTTTGAACCCGAATTCTTTGCTGTAGAACATCTTCTGCATCCGGGTCTTTAGCCAATCTGGGCTCTTCTCGTTGATCTTCAGCATTATCTTCGGTGTGAGAATAATAGCGAACGTCACCATATTCGCGAGGGCGAATAATACTGCAAACCAGATGAACTCGTGTCTGATGGGGATGTTGTTGCCGTTCACAAATCGCACGATTAATGCGGCTATGGAGATCATCAAACCGAAACTGATGAAGTAATATACCTTGCTTACGATTACCGATGAGATGGCTTTTCCCCAGTTTCCCCCCTCTTTATCTCTTATCAGGTAAGCTCGAACCAGTTCAAACCCTGATGGGAGGGGGAGCATCCAGACTGCGAATAGCCCCACGAATGATATCTGAACCGCGTTCCAGAGGCTCGTCTTGAATCCGAGGCTCTTTAACAGGATATGCCATGAGGCTGAGAGAAATACGAGCCCCACATAGTTGACTCCGACAGCTGCGACGAACATCCATGGATCAAATCGTCCCACCTCCATCAGAACCTTGAAGGGGTTAGTGTAGGCAAGATAGACGACGAAGAGGAGTACGCCAGCGGCTATGAAAAAAGTCCCCCAACTGTTCCTCTTCATATTGATCTCCCAAACAAAATCCGGTGCTTGAATAAAAAATATGGGAGCAAAACAAATAATCGTAAAGCCCCTGAATGAAACAGATGGACTCCTTCGAGGAATATCTGAGCGAGAACCGGCGCCTCTCAATGAGCGTGATCACCCCCGGCGGTAACCACGGCGACACCCTGATCCATATGGGCTTGGTGAAGAAACTCGAAGAATATGATATCAGTTACAGCTGCTTCAACCTAGAGGCTCTCTACCGCGAAAACCTGCTTCTGGGCGCCAAGTATCTCATGAACATCGGACTCTGGAAACTGAGATCAGACTTAGGCTTTCATCTGCTTGAGTTGCCCAGAGAAACCGAGCTAATACTCTTTGAGGGCGGAGGCTACATGAGTGACATCTGGTATGGTCCCACGCTCCTCAGACAGGTAATGAAGCGAGACAAAGCCCCCGTGGCTGTGGGTCCCCAGAGCTACCTATTCACTCATACGAGGTTTCATCAATACTTCGAGGACGGGCGCCAAGTTCATCTGTTCTGCCGAGAACCATACAGCCTTGAGCATCTAAGAAAAAAGGGGCTACCAAGCAATGTTACTATCTCTCTCTCCCCTGAACTGGCGCTGTATTTAACGCTCGACGATTTGAGGCAATTCATTGAACCCCGAGAAGGCGGTTACGAGTTGATAGCATTTAGAAATGACAAGGAATCTGCGATCGAAAAATCTGTTCGTGATGAGGTTATGGAGCTATCTGATAACCCGGTGATCGCTGATATTTCCATGCAGAAAACGTTAACTGATTTCGTATCGGCTGTCTATCACGCAGCATACGTCTATACTGATAGGCTTCACGTAGCAATTTTATCACAGATACTCGGTAAACCGGTAACCCTCTTTGGAAACATGTACCATAAAAACAGGGGCGTCTGGGAGTACTCACTAAAACATCACGTCAAGTTTATCGAAGTCTAATCGTGGGTTTTATATCCAGAAGGAACAAGAACCACACATGATTCCGGAGAGTGAATACCCTTCACTCAGCATAATCGTCCCAGTCCTGAATATGGCCAAGACCATCAGGTCTACACTGGAGTCCTTAGTTAAACTAGAGTACCCTGAGAGTAGTTTAGAGATCATCATAGTAGACGGAAAAAGCAGGGACAGTACAAGAAAAATAATTCAGGAGTTTCCCTTTAAACTAGTTGATCAAGAAGGCAGCGGACTTAACGCTGCAAGAAACACCGGGATCAAGTATAGTGTAGGTGAGATTATAGCCTTCACGGACGGGGACTGCGTCGTACCCTCTGATTGGGCTCAACGCATCGCCCATAACTTTCTCGAACCAAGCATAGGCTTCGTCGGAGGAACCATGGAAGGCTATGATCGGACAAGCCTATTGAGCAACTATATGGATGAGAGCCTATTCCAGTCAAAGCCCGGGTTTAGGATACGCATCGAGACCACTGACTTGCATTTAATGCAGTTTCCAGCTGGGGCAAACATGGCGTTCCGACGGAAATCCTTGGCGAAGGTCAAGTTCTTTGATGAACGCATCACGTATGGGTTTGATGACCTTCAGCCAGTGGAGGCGATGGGGCTCAAGGGATTCCGAATAGTATTGGACCCGGAAGTCAATATACTGCATCAGCATAGAAGCACATTGAGAGGCCTGCTACGGCAACACTTCAACTATGGGCGAGGAGGAACGCTGCTGATAATACATAAACGGGCAAGCATGCTAGCCAGCTGGTACGCCGCGTATCTCATAAGCAGCTCCGCCATGTTATCGGTCCTGAGTTTTTTAATATATATAGGCTTCAAGGTGGATCATCCTTTGCCGATGAATCTGGCGTTTGGCGTACTGGGCATCTACTTTGCGTTCAACACCCTCTATTATCTCCCGGTTAGCATCCATACGCGCAAGTTATGGAAGATAATCCTATACCCAGCACTGGACATATTACGTGGAATGGCATTCACATACGGTGGACTATACCAGATGGTGCGGTCACTGAGCCAGAAAGTGATAAAATAACTTGCCCGAAATAACCCTGCGCGAAGCCTCTGAAGAGGACCTACCAGCTATTCACGCCATCGAGACTGAGGTCTACCCCACCCCATGGACATCCAACTTTTTCCGCATCATCTTCCACATGAATGAAGGGCTCTTCATCGTCGCCGAGGAAGACCAAACGATCATAGGTTACACCGTTGGCGAGATAGAGAACATGGGTAAAGCCAGCGCTCCACGGAAAGCTGGACACGTGATGAACATAGCAGTCAGAAGCGGTTATCAGGGAAAAGGCGTGGGTACCATGCTTCTAGATGAGATTGAGACCAAGTTCATTCAAAGAGGAGTTAACGTGGCCTACCTTGAGGTCCGTGAATCCAATGCGAACGCCCAGAGCGTCTACAAGCATAGAGACTACGAGTACGTTAGAACCGCCAAAGACTACTATGGAGATGAAGACGGCTTTATAATGACCAAGCGGCTTACCCGTTAGCCTTTATACTTGTATCCGGTGATTCTAGGTATTACGGTGATCATTGTTGGCCGAGATACGTATAGCGATCGCTGGTGTTGGAAACAGCGCCTCATCTCTTCTACAGGGGATTCAATACTATGCAGAGAATGGTAACAGCCTTGGACTCCTCCATGAGAAACTGGGAAAGTACACTGTCGGAGACATCAAGGTAGTAGCAGCCTTCGATATAGACAAGAATAAGATAGGAAAAGACGTCGCTGATGCGATCTACTCGGAGCCAAACAAGGCGCCGAAGATTGTTGAGCTAAAAAAGACGGGGATAATGGTTCAGATGGGTCCTCACCCAGATTCTCTGGGGTCGAGTACTATGAGCCAGATTGAGGCTGCGACGATTCAACCTGTTGATGTCGTAAAGGTTCTCAGGGAATCCAAGACAGATCTTGTGTTGAATCTGATCTCAGGGGGGGCAGATAAAGCAAGCAGGCTTTACGCTGAGGCTGCGCTGGGGGCTGACTGCGGATTCATAAACGCGACGCCCTCCGGTATCGTAAATGATATCTCCATCGCCTCTGCCTACAAAAAAGCGGGGCTCCCTCTCGCAGGAGACGATCTTATGAGTCAGATGGGGGCGACGGCTGTCCACATCGGCTTACTGGAGTTCCTTGATAGCCGTGGCGTGCATATCGAGGAGAGCTATCAGCTGGATGTGGGTGGAGGAAGCGAGTCTATTAACACCCTTGAGAAGACCCGAGACATCAAACGTACAATCAAGACAGAAGCAGTGAAGAAACACATCCCTTACAACTTTGAGCTGGTCTCCGGCTCAGCGGACTTCGTTGACTTCCTCGTAAACGGACGTGACAGCTTCTTCTACGTAAAAGGTTCCTACTTCAGCGGAGCCGAGTTCACCCTCGACATGAAGCTGAGCACCGAGGATTCTCCCAACGCGGGAGCAGTTCTGGTTGATATCATAAGGGGAATGATGATCGCCAAAGACAAGGGCTCCGCTGGTCCAGTGGATGCAGTCTGTAGCTATGGTTTCAAGCGACCTACAATAAGGTATAAGATGCCCGAAGCCTACAGATTGTTCAAGGAGTTCACTTCTTGAATCTAATCTTTGTTCTAGGCACAGCTGGAAGCGGCAAGAGCAGTTTTACAGCCAAGTTTACACGTTATCTTGAGTTTAACCGAGAAGACGTTATGGCTGTCAACCTCGACCCCGGTTCCATGATTCTCCCATATTCGGCTAATGTTGATGTCCGTGAGTACATCAAGGTGGAGGAGCTTATGGAGGAGTATGGGCTCGGCCCCAATGGGGGATTGATGCTTGCCCATGATATGATGGCTGGCATAGTCGAGGACCTGAGCAATGATATCGAGGACTTTACCCCGGATATCTGCATCGTGGACACCCCCGGGCAGATGGAGCTATTCGCTTTCAGGGAGATCGGTGCCCAGATCGCTCAGAGCCTTACCGACGCAGAGAAGGGCGTGATATACATCTTTGATGGCATTCAGTGCAGGGACCCTTTGAACTATGTGATGAACATGTTCCTCGCATCGGCCATCAACACCAAGTTCTTCATGCCCCAGTACCACCTCATCAGCAAGATCGATGCCCTTGAGCCACATGAGGTAGATGAGATCGTTAGCTGGAGCGAAGATCAGTACGCCCTTGAGGAAGCGATTGACGCACGCCTGACAGGTATGAACCGCTCCATGAGTCAAGATATGTTGGAGATTATCGGCAGGATAGGGATGGAGTTTGAACCCATCCCCGTCAGCAGCGTCACCAACGCTGGCTTCAGTGACCTCTACGCTCAACTGATGCTGACCTTCACAGACGGGGGCAAATTCAGCCCCTAATAGTCTAAATGAAGTTTATTGTCTCTACGAGTACCTCATATCCTATGTTCAGGTAATCGTTCTGGTAGTCTCTTAGATAATAGATGCCAGTGTCTGTGGGTACTTTTCCCTTTCTGAAGTCTATCTTGTGTTCACTCATTTTTTGGCATATGTCTGGTAGGTCTTCGAACATGATGTCTGATACGATGAGGGGGATGTGCTCGTATCCGTGCTTGTCCAGTATGTGTCTTCTCTGTTTTCCATATTTGTAGATGTCCTTGCCAAGCTTGAGGTTAATGGGATGATGCTCCCAGAACACACGTTTCAATGGGAAGAAGTCGAAGTGGTTATTCCCTAGCCGGTACTCCATATGCATTTTACTCGGGGGGATGCCTACGTGCTTGAGGTATCTGTAACACTGTACCTCTTGGAATGAGTTGAAGAAACGGTCATCAAAAACATAGCCGTTATCCACATGATCTGCTATCCAGGAACTTTTACCACGACGCCTGAGGGAGGAGTCTATGGCTTCTATTTGAGGTTCTAATATGTTTGAGAGCATTGGCGACAGTATTATGCACCTGTATCCTCTAGCTTGATCTATGTTGTTCTTTAGATAGATAATGTTTGCGCAGGTGGAGTATAATGAGAAAAAGATATATTGGTTGATTTAAGTAAAAAACCTTCTTTATCTCATTAAGATGCAACATAGACAAATTCATGCGACAAAAACCTATGTGGGTGTATTCCTTAATCCTCCCCTTATTGATTAAACCTCAATAAACGCTATCACAGATCCTACCTTTCTCCCCCTCGAAATAATTAAATGCCCAGTACACCCTTCAAATGCTGATTCAATATGACACTCTACCTAACACAGGATGAGGTCAAGGATGTTCTTGACATGAAAAGCACCTTTGAAGCAGTCGAAAGCGGCTTCAGAGAGATGGGAAACGGCAACATCGAGATGCCCCCCAGAGTATATCTTCACTTCGAAAAAGGCGTTCTAATCGCCATGCCAGCCTATATGCCCGGCTTGAACGCAGCGGGCACAAAGATAGTGACTGTGCACCCGGGTAACAAGCAAGCATATGGGCTCCCAGCTGTAATCGCGCGGATTATACTAAACAGTCCCGAGAATGGTACTCCACTCGCCATCATGGACGGCACATACATCACCGCACTGAGGACAGGCGCAGCCGGAGCAACAGGCATAAAGTACCTGAGCCGGGAGGACAGCAAAGTCGCGGGCGTATGTGGCACAGGCGTGCAGGGTAGAAGCCAAGTAATGGGATTGATGGAGGTCAGACCCAACATCAAGAAGGTCAAGGTATTCGACATTATTCCAGAGGCAATGGCGTCTTTTGTCAAGGAGATGAAGGCAATGTTCCCAAAAGTCGATTTCGTCACAGCTAAAACCGCTCAGGAAGCAGCTGAGGGAAGCGACATCGTAATCACATGCACCCCCAGTCCTAAGGCGTTCTTGGATGGGGCGTGGCTCAAGAAGGGAGCACACGTATCCGCCATCGGAGCAGACACAGGCGCCAAACGTGAACTCATGACCAGCGTCATCGAGAAATGCGACAAACACGTGGTTGACTTTATCCCACAGGCTTTTGTCGTCGGCGACTTCAAGGTCCCCAAGGATGAAGGAGTCATCAGCGAGAAGGATATCTACGCCGAGATGGGTGAGATCGTCGCGGGCAAGAAGAAGGGACGTGAGTCTCCAGACGAGATCACCATGTTCAAGGCAACAGGCTTAGC
>CAYUTB010000045.1:2488-4590 GCA_964447425.1 uncultured Candidatus Bathyarchaeia archaeon | reverse complement strand
CATGCTGAGATCGGGTACTGTATTCGGCGTGATGATTGGGGAAAAGGCGTAGGGACAGAGGTGGCTGCCAGACTGATAGAGTTTGGATTCAGGGAATTAGGCCTGCATCGCATAACCGCGAAATGCGATACAGAGAACATTGGGAGCTATCTGGTTATGGAGAAAAACCATATGCGGCGCGAAGGGGTTCTTAGAGACGATAAAAACATCCGAGGCGTGTGGCGAGATAGCTACCTCTATAGCGTCCTCGAACATGAATGGTTGAAGTAGTTACAATATTTTCATCAGTTTGCGTATGTTCTCGTCGAGAACCACGCCGCAGTTCCAGCACGCTACGATATGTTCTGGGACCTCTGTTCCACACTCAAAACACCTGTGAGCTTCATTACTTACCATTGATTCTTCAACAAAATTGGCTAATTCGACAGTTGTCATATGATATCTTGAAGAGAGAACGCGTTACAATATATATGTTTTAGGTAAAAAACTGAAAATCGATAAAAAAACACCACACGTATTGTCCTATATGTGTGGGACATTACTAGGGAAAACGCAAACAATGAAGTTTTTCGATATAATAAATCTGGCTGAATAAACATGAGATAAAAACATTAACCATATAATCAAGCAAACACACTATGCATTAGGATGAGATAGATGTCACAGCTTCGGCTCCACCAAGACATCGCAGGATACATATTTGAAGGCCCATATCTGGATCACCAGAGAATCCCCGAACAAGACGGTCTATATGCGATAATAAGTCACGATGGGAAACAGTATTATCTTCTTGATATCGGATACGCCAAGAATATAAAAAAAGCGTGTCAGGTTAACCCCCACAAAGAATGCTGGCAACAGTACAAGCAGGGGAACATACATTACGCGTTTCTCAGAGACCCAGATATAGACACGCAATCCTATCGTGCGATAATAGCGGATATCCGTAAAAAGATCCCAAAAATACCCTGCGGTGCACCCACCCCCTAACTGAAAATCAAGTCAAAATAGTATATAATCTACCACGTGTTGGACCATTTATGCCATCAGTGAAGGATAAGATTCAGGCAGCGATAGATGAATACAACAAGTACCGGGCTAACCTAGTACAAGCTGAACTCATGGAATATCATGAAGGTTATTTCATCGTCTGCTTTGATGGCTCATTTTGCGAGACCTGCGGATACTACGACTATTATGAGGATCTGCAGGTGCTTCTTGAGGATGATTATAAAGTAAACTCCAGAATAGCGGAGATAACTCATCTGGAAGAAGGGGATAATGTAAAAATCGAGCTAATTTGACTACTTTTTGATGAGCCCGAGCTTAACCATGAGGCCATCGATCTCATAGTCCTGTACTTTCGCCTCTTTCGGAGCCTTACCGTTTACCAGTTCGTCGCTGAGAGTCTCGGCGCTGATGTACTCTGACTCATCATTGAAAACCGCCTCCACCTCGGGGCTACCCAGATAGTAGACTGCGATGTGGTCGTCTATCTCAAAGTCAGCCTCCTTGCGTAAAGCCTGAATACGCCTCACTATGTCTCGTGCGAGCCCCTCTGATTCTAGGTCATCGGTTAATACTGTGTGGACGCCCACCAGCATTTCATGTTCCTCGACAACAGAGTAATCATCCTTGGAGACTGAGCGTAACTCCACCTCCTCCCGCTGCACCTCAACGGGTGCACCGTCAATGATCACTGAGACGGATTCCCCTTTTGCCAGCTTTGCGATGGACTCATCATCCAGTGTCTTTATCGCCTCAGATATCTTTGGGAAGCTCCTGCCATATTTTCGGCCCAGAACACTGGCTACCGGTAAAACAGTTAGGCTCTGAAGCGTCGAGGGGTCAGTCTCTATTCTCACTGATTTGACGTTCAGCTCCTCCCTGAGAATATCCACTATGTTACCGATTCTCGCCGCCTTATCCGATGGAGCAACAACCACCACCTCTGCGAGAGGCTGGCGTAGCTTTATGTTTGCCTGACTTCTTGCTGCTCTGCCCGCGCTGCTGAGATTCAGCGCCATATCCATCTCCTCCATCAGTTCCAAGTCACGTATGCTTGGGTCCAGCTCCGGCCAGCTGCAGTGGTGAACACTCTC
>CAYUTB010000045.1:0-2388 GCA_964447425.1 uncultured Candidatus Bathyarchaeia archaeon | reverse complement strand
AGATAGTTGTCGAGGTTCTCTGTTACCTTCTCGATTGTGAGGTCTAGCTTGCCCAGTATCCATCTGTCCAGTGGGTCGAGTTTCAGTGGCTGCTGATCCGGGGTCCAGTTGTCCAGCGTCGCGTATTGATAGAAGAAATTGTAAACGTTAAGCAGGGTCATGAAGAAGAGCCTGCGAACCTCATTGGCTCTACCATACCCGAAGAGCAGGTTGTTCTCTGGCTTAGCCAAGGAATCTATCCAGCGTATGATATCCGCGCCCATGGTCTCGGCTGCGTCATCAAACCAGATGGCGTTTCCCCAGCTCTTATGCATCTCACGCCCATCCTCAGCCAACACCTGACCGTGTCCAAGACACGTCAAGTAGGGGGTTCTCCGCTCCAGTATGGTGGACTCTGCGAGCATGGCGTAGAACCAGTTTCTGAACTGACCGGGGAAGCTCTCGGTGATGAAGTCGGCTGGGAACCACTTCTCCCAGTACTCCCTGTTTTGCCTATACTGGATGGTGCTGTACCCGACGATTCCTGCGTCGAGCCATGGATTGCCTACATCAGGTATTCGGCTCACCGTTTTACCGCATTTTGGGCACTTGATCTTCACGGCGTCGATGTATGGTCTATGGGGGCTGTGTCCCTCGAACTTTTCCCATCCCTCGACTGCGCGCTCTTTGAGCTCCTCCTTTGAGCCTATTACATCGAACCAGCCGCATTCACATTTCCATATTGGCAGAGCTAGCCCATAGTAGCGTTTCTTGCTGATCATCCAGTCATCCATGTTTTTGAGCCAGTCAAGCTCGCGTTTTAGCCCGAATGATGGTATCCAGTTAACGTTACTGGCTGAATCCATGATCTGGTACCTGAGGTTCTGATCCTTCTCCTCCTCTGTGATATCCTCAAGGTCCTTGTCGAGCTTCTCACCCATGTTGATGAACCACTCCGCGACGTGACGGAACACAAGCTCGGAGCCACATCTCCAGCAGGTGGGGTATCTGTGAGTGACCTTCTGGGTCCTGTACAGGATCTCCTTCTTACGCAGGTCCTCAAAGATGGGCTCAGCGCTGTCATAGACATGCAGCCCGGTCAACCAGCCGAACCCATCTATGATCACACCGAAATCATCCAGTGGGGCAGGAGCCGGTAAACCATATTTTCTACCGAGCCCTAGGTCTTCTTTACCCGCTCCAGGCGCGATATGGACTATGCCGGTTCCTTCTTCCTCTCCTATGTCCTCCCACATTATGACCCTGTGGGCTTCTGGGACACGTAGTTCTTTGACTCGCGGCAGCTCATCGTATGGTCCTGTGTATTTCCATCCATCCATCTCTGCGCCTTTGAGCTCACCGAGTATCTCGACGTGTTTCTGATCTGGGATGGCTGACTTCAGCGCACCCTTGCTAAGGTACATGATCTCGTCTCTGTACTTGACCTTGACATATGTTAGTTCTGGGTGAACCGCTGCAGCAACGTTGCTTGTAAGGGTCCACGGTGTGGTAGTCCAGATGAGCAGGCTGCCCTCTCTGTCCTTGAGCCTGAAGAGCACGTAGACGCTTGTGTGGGTTACTTCTTGGTATCCCTCTGTCACTATCTCGTGCTGGCTGATGCCTGTGCTGCATCTTGGGCACCATGGCATGGCGTCTGCGCCGATGTATATCCAGCCTCTCTCGTGGCAGCTCTTGAGAACCTTCCAGATCATGTAGTTGTTCTCGTCACTGAATGTGTAGTAGCTTCCACCCATCTGGGGCATACCCAGCTGACCCACCAGATACTCCGCTGTTCCAGTTACCGGTCCCTTGGAGCCTATGTATGTGGTCTCCTCTAGTGGTCTTTCGAGTGCTTCAGATAGTTTTCTGAGCTCATCGGGGTTATTCCAGTCTGTCCACATACCCAGCCTGATGGATTGCTCAGTCTGTATCGCTGAATACTTCAACACACGTTGCTTGCACATCTTAACGAACTCAGCTAAACCATAGTCCTCGATATCCAGCTTGGACTTGAAGCCAAGCTCCTTCTCAACCTCTACCTCAACCCACAAGCCCTGACAGTCGAAGCCATTCTGGTTTCTTACCTCATAGCCTTTCATGAATCGGTATCGTGCAAACAGATCCTTGTAGGTCCTGCCCCATGCATGGTGTACTCCCATGGGGTTATTCGCAGTGATTGGGCCGTCGATGAAGCTCCAGTGTGGTCTGTTTTCGTTTTCCTGTATCTCTACTCTTTTCCGGTATGCGTTTGTCTCGTCCCAGAATTTCTGGACCTCGTGCTCAAGTTCGGGTATGTTTACTTTGCTGTCAAGCGGCTTGTAGCTCATGCTAGCCCTCCTAGAATCAAATTTTTAGCCTCATCAGTGTCACGTGGGTGGTTAAAACCGAATTTTACAGTCACCGGACACC
>CAYUTB010000044.1:15008-18407 GCA_964447425.1 uncultured Candidatus Bathyarchaeia archaeon | reverse complement strand
AGAGCTTGGTGGACTGGGAGGACTCAACCTGTCGTTCATGTCTGCCTTTCATATGTGGAGGCTCTCACTATTCTGGGTGCCATGTATTGGTTTTGAGGTCATAGCGGTATCGGTTCAGCCTGTCTATGGTGGCTAGTAGTTCTATGTCGTATTGATGATCGTATTCTTTTTCTAGTGCTTCCCAGCAATTAGGTGCTTTGAAGTTTTTCTCCGTGAAATACCCATTTAGTTTGTATTTTTTACTTGATTCGGTTTCTGCGATGAACGTACAGTCAATTGCTTCGACTACGCCAGCGAGGAACGGGTCACCTGCGTAGACTAGCGGGAACCGTTGGCAGGTTAATGGCCTGTTTTGGTAGATGTTGCATTTGTTTTCTATTCCGTCGTAGTGTGGGCAGGGTTCGACGCTTACTTGGTAGCTTATGATGCATCGAATGTCTGTTATTGATGTCCCTAAGCCTCTCTCTGGTTTGATTGTGTTGGATGGAAATTGTTTTGCTTCCTCTTCTGTCAATGAGATGCTTTTTTGGATACCATGTACTGCATGGAACAGTTTTTCGCAGCATAACCCACATCTTTGACAATAAAAATCGATTGGGTCTTTCCGGTACATCTCAATCATAACCTATATTATATTTTCATATCTGTTTAAAACCTCTTATTAGGTGGAGTGAACACGTGTTCTAACCAGTTAATATCTTATAGTTTTTGGTGATACTTTGCTGGTATGGAGTATTCCGAGTTCATGGATCTGATTAGTCGTAAGGATAAGGAGAGTTTGACTCTTGAGTTGAAGCGGCGGAATACGTTGCGTAAGCGTCCAGATGATATCGCCGATGGGCTTGTGTCTTTTGCGAACAGGTACGGTGGAAAGATGATTATCGGTGTCCATGACTCGGGTGAACTGGACGGCAAGTATGGGTCCCCTAAGGAGGTTGATGAGGATAAGGGCAGGATCGATAACATTTGTGTCCAGAACTGCAGCCCTCCAATAGAGTACACCACGGAGATTCTCGAGTACAAGGATGGGGACGTGCTGGTTGTCGATGTTAAACGTAGGCGTGGCCCTCCTCATGCCGTGATAAAGAAAAAGGGAGGGGAGATCAGGGAAAGGACATACTACGCTAGGACCAGTCACGGGAAAAGACTATTGACTGACTCGCAGCTGGACTGGATGTTCAAGAACCCCGGTGATTTCGTGGACAAGAGGCAGTTCAGAGCCGTTGTCGCGTATAACAATGAAAACTATGGATTACAGTCGTTTGATAATGTACCAAATCCACCGATCGCACACGATTTTTTCATGGGTTACTTCATACAGGAACATCTCGAGGAGGTCAAGGCAGTAACCAACCCGAAAGAAGAATACGAGTCCATAAGTCCTCTCTTCTTGAATCTTCTACCCTACTCAATTCTTGTCAGGATAGGATGGAGTAACGTCCATACTTGGAATCCCAATACAGAAAACCCAGACCATAGAAAAGGGGTCAATTTCTCCCTAGAAGATATTGAAGACGTCACAGAGAACCGATTCGATTTCATCACAGAAGGCGTCAAGGATGAAAAGTTTTTCAACCCATGGCAAATGTTCGTGCCCAATGGATTAAAAATAAAAATTAGTGGAGATGGTAAATACAATAGTGAATTAAAGTTCTACATCGAGGACTTTCTTGAACTAAAAATCTCTATCCGAGGAGGTTCATGGGAATCTGCCATACCTGCAGAGCATCCTGTCTCAGCTATACTCAACCAGACGTACAGACGGGTAAACGCTGATAGCAAGATAAGGAATAGCAGATACGTGATATCAATCGACTCATGGATGGACATCTTCAACGTCAACTACAGGAATTACGATGACTACCAAGTATGGATGAAAAGGATAGGAGATATCGTAGAAAGCTGGTACAGCTGGGATAAATTCCTCTCAAGCATACCCGATGGAATACTTTATCGAATAGACTGGAACCTTAAGACCTTGATCGATGCTCTTGACTCCAAGTCAAATAAATCTAGGCTTTAATATTCTAATTGTGAAAGACCCTTTTCCTTAGGTAAGTTCTTAAGCTAATTTTTAATACATTCAGGTTAAGTTAATACTATGAAGAGGTCATTTTTCACTTATATTTATGCTGCGATAGAGATAATAACACATACTTATCCTGAGATTACCCGAGTCTTTGAAGATAGCGTGGACGCCTGCGAGGATCTTTTTAACTATTCCTTCGATTTACCCAAGCCTTCTGAAATGCTTGTCCAGGCACTCTTTCGGTCTAACATTAACTACTTAATCGGATCATACATGGCATTAATACAGACTATCCCGAGCTTTGCACTTTCGGGTATGAGGAATGTGTTTGAAGGAATAATCCGTGGATATTATTACCAATGCAACGAAGAAGCCGCCTGTGCCTCATACCTTTACGTGCTTTCTCAGAATGAGGCGGGTGTGGGTGTAGAAGACCTTGATGTTGATATTATGAAAGGGGTTATTGACCAGATAGAAAACGTTGAACTAAAAAGGCTCTGTCAAAAGGTGATTGATAAAGAGCAGTTTTCTGAAGAAGATAAAAAACTAATTGGTAACCTTGACGATCCCTCCCGGCATTTTAAACACAATATAGGGAAATTATACACGAAATCACTTCAAAAAGAAATGAAATGTGTTTGGCGTTGGTTATCCAGATATAACCACGCAGGCATTCGAGGAAGGTACAGAGACCTTCATATCGAGGAAGAAAACCTACCTATATATGGAAGCGAGCTGCTAAGCTTGCTCCTGCTACTCGCTGGAAACATAATCATGTATCTAGAAGTAATCGACCACAATCAAAAAGACGTAAAATTTCTCGGCGATATCTTGGATCTAACCGAACATCTACCTAAGAATTGGCCGAACAAAAAAGAGTATCAAGGAAAATTCACCTATATTAACTCCGATGCAATCAACAAATTACTAGACTCATAAATCGCGGGGGTTCAACCCCCACCCACATCACCCCATAAAAAGTGACAGATATAAACACAAACAGGAACGCCCCACACCAGCAAAACCATGGGAAACAAAAGGGAAACCCCTTACCCCAATTTAACCCCTAAAAAAGCCCCTCAGACAAGAGAGATTTGGTGGACTGGGGGGGAATTGAACCCCCGACCTCTTGGTTGCGAACCAAGCATTCTACCCCTGAACTACCAGCCCACGCCCCAAACATGAAGACAACCCAAATTAAAAGGGTTCTCATCAAGCAGTCAACAATTAAATACCCCATACATCAACCACTGAAGGAAATGAGCCAAATCACCATCGGAGACATCACAGCCGAACCGGGAAGCATAGCAAGAGGATTCCTAGACATCGGATACCCAGACTACAACCCGCCACTAGTCATCATCAACGGC
>CAYUTB010000044.1:0-14908 GCA_964447425.1 uncultured Candidatus Bathyarchaeia archaeon | reverse complement strand
GGCTCAATAACCCAACGAATCGCACACAAAATCTTCACCCAAATAGTCTCCAAGAGTGACGCATTAATCGACTGCCACGGAGGAGACATCAACGAAGATATCGCGGGTTTTGTGGTCGCCAGCAGCGGAGACCGTGAGCTGAACCGTATAAGCCTTGAGATGGCTTCATGTTATCCAACTGGTCTCGTCCACGTCTTCCCATCAGAACCACAGGGCATGTCCAACAGCGCCCAGCATCTCATCGGCATTCCCTGCATTCAACCCGAGGCAGGCACACCCTACCCAATCAGGGAGGAAGCAGTCCAGTTCCACATGGAGGGAACACTGAACATCCTGAAATATCTCCAGATGCTACCCGGTGAACCCAAACTAAATCTGAACCAACTGATCTCACCTAGAAGACTCAAACTGTTCTCAGGGCATAATGGGATATGGGAGAGCAGGTGCCAGCTTGATCAAAGCGTCAAAAAGGGTGATGTTCTGGGCTTCATCAAGGACTATTACGGAGACATCATTCAAACGATAAGAGCCCCAGCGGATGGAGTAGTCAGCATGACAAGATGCTACTACGCGGTAAAACAAGAAGAACTGCTGTTAGTAGTAAGCACACTAACTTAGCTTCTGAAGGACTCTGTCCTTATCTCAGAGCCACCAGCCTTGATGATCAATATATCGATACCATCCCCGCTCATAGCGTCACGGGCGATAGCAGACTTGATCGACTTCTTCGCCAACTCCACGCCAGCCTCACAGTCAAGCTCCTTCTTGTACTCGGCCTCAAGCACACCGATAGCAATCGCTGCACCTGAACCAGCGGCTAGGAAATCATCTGGGATTAGGCTGCCAACTGGGTCCATGCTGTAGAGGCTCGGACCATCAGCGTCATATCCACCCACAACGGTCTCCATGAGCAAAGGCATCATACGCCTGTTAAAGAGCATATTACTGATGAGCTTGGCCATAGCCTTGGTCGTGATAGGCCTGTTCTTCTCCAAGTAAAACAGGTTAGCATAAGCCTCAGCCTCTCTTACGAGTGCCTGCATGTCGCTCATGAGCCCGGCGAATGCGAGTCCAACGTTCTCTGTGAGCTTGAACACCTTCTGCCCCTTTGTGCTAGCCACTAGTCTTCCATATGTTACTCGTTTCTCGCTGGCTAATACAACGCCATCGCTGCAGATTAGTCCAACGGTTGTCGCTCCCTGTATCGCTTGGTAGCCCATCTATCTCACTTCTTAGCTGAATTACGGAACGCACGATATATACATTCCTCCACCCTAGAGACGGTATATTTTACTGTTCTCACGGGGCTTACTCCACTCAACCTGATAACCATAAGACTCCAGCGCGGTCATAAAATCCCTGACCCCGAGTCCCTTGAAATAACTCTGCGCCTCACCGAGCGTAGATAACGTCTTGAGATGCGCCCTGATCTCCTTATGCTTCTCAGGGGTCACCAAGACGCCTCCAAGGTCCCTGTATTTTGTTCCCTCATCCTTGATCTCCCGGAGAATCTGGGCGGAGGTTACTCCTTGACGCCGCGCGGTATCATCCAGCACAACTATGTCCCCGTACTTTGCCTGCTTTTTCTTGGGCAAACCTATCTCTATGACTAACTCAGACTCCCGCTGGTCAACTCCGAGGAGCTTCCCATCCCCATTATTATCTATCTCGAATACGCAGGGGGTCTTGTACCTTGCAGGGTACTTGATATTAGCCTTGAGGCTCCACTGTGGCTTGCTGATTACTCTGCTCATTATCTCGTTTAGCTTATCCGCTCTCTGGCTGAGCCTTTTGGTTGGCCTCAGCTCGATGACTGCCTTCGTTGTCTGTGAACCACTGACCCTTGACGCCCCGAGCCTCTTTATCTGATTCACCAGATAATCATCAGAGCCCCTATAGGTGATCTCGATGCTCAGCGAATAAGCGAGTAAAGCGATCATGTTCGCGTAGTTGTAGTACCTCATGAGCTCCTCGCCGCTGGGAGCCCTGAACTCCACCAGATACTGCTCATCATCCAGGTCAGCGTAGAGGCTATCATCAAGCTCCTCCACCGAGATACTATTCCGCAACGCAACTGCCTCAAGCACCTTTATTCGTTCATCCTTCGAAGCCACCACCGTTGCCGCTGCCTCTGTGAATACCTGACGCCTCGCCTCCATTGGGGATATGCTGCTCCTTGACTGGAAAACCGATCTCGCGTCGAGCACAGCCGCGATTCCCCTTACCATCCTGAAATCATACCCAAGGTACTCGCAGTCTGATATGACCTCATTCAACTCTCCCCGCTTCTTGCCCCGGTGATCAGTATAGACCATCATCAACGTATCCAGTATACCGAGCTGTTCACGGAGAAACACGGGCTTGATGACACCCTCTCTACGGAAGACCCGGATATGCTCAAAGGGAAGACTCAGCTCTGCTTCCTCCTATTACTCATATACACCTCAGCGGTCCCTGCGCTGACAAGCTCAAATAACATAGCCTCCTTCCCCGGAGACTTCCTGAGAATCCTGCCCAGACGCTGAACGAACTGCCTGTTACTCCCCGAGCCACTCAATATAACAGCCATAGAGGCATCAGGCACATCAATCCCCTCATCCAGCACCCTGCTAGTCAATATCCGCATATAGTCCCCCCCGTGGAACCTGCTCAGTATCTCTTCCCGCTCCTCCTGAGGAGTCTGATGGGTGATAGCGGGGATCAGCATCTCCTTGCTGAGAGTGTAAACCAGTTTGTTGTGGCTAGTGAAGATAAGGGTCTTCTCATTGGGGTTTGATTTTAACAGGTTCTTCAGGAAGGCTATCTTGCTGCCGCTATTCAACGCGATATCCATTGCCTGATTTCTAGCGGTAAGCGCCCGTCTAGCCTCAGGGTCTCTTCCGCTTCTCTTTACGAAGTTGAGGTAGTCTCTGGGGCTCCTTATCTGTATGTTTCTCGTTCTCAAGTAATCCCTGTAGATATCATACTGTTTGTCGTACTCGTACTGCTCCGATGCGCTCAGGGGAAGCCTCATGGTCTTCACCGTGAAATCAGCGAGATGAGAGCCAGCAAGATCAGTCACCCCAAGCTCGTAGACCTTTGGACCAACCAGCTCCTCAAGTACCATGAGAGGAGCCTCCTCCTTTGGGAGAGTAGCTGTTAACCCCAGCCGCTTCGCCGCTATGTATCTCTCGGCTATCCTTCGGTTACTGGGCGCTGTGAGGTGATGCACCTCGTCGAATACGATGAAATTAAACAGGTTCCCCAGTTTTCTGGCTCTAAGCCTTGCGCTATCATAGGTTGAGACCGTTATCGGTTCAATCTCCTCCTTTCCCCCGCCAAGTGCGCCAATGGATGTGTTGAAGGCTTGTTCAAGCACCTGCCTCCACTGATCCACAAGAACAATGGTCGGCACAACCACCAGCGTAGAACACTGATGCTCCTCGATGGCTTTCACCGCCAACACGGTCTTACCTGAACCAGTAGGCAGAACAATGATCCCCCGCGCGTCAGCTCTGTTCCACGCCTTTAACGCATCTAATTGGTAGTCTCTCAGCTTGAAGGTAGTCTCCAGCTTGGGTGTTACCAGAAACTCACCGGCTCTATCCCTGTAAGGTTCCCCGCTCTTTTCCAGATGATCCATAACTTGGTTATACATATACGCGGGGAAGCTGTTCATCGGCTCAAGCTGGTCAAGATACACTGGCTCACCCTCGACGATTATCTCTCCACGAGTGTACCTTAATACCCGCATATCATAAACTCCGATTCTCTAACCCAATCCCCTCGACCCTGATGGTTCCGGGCTCGCCCTCTCTCCCATCTACAGTGAACTTTGCATCGGTAAAGAGCTTGGCTACTTCGATGGCAGTAAGAGTATGGAGGGTTATCAGGCTTGCCCTGAAACATGATTCACCGGCTGCGAGGCTCGCGGGCAGTATCATGTGATCAGCGGTATGCTCATCCATATGTGCTCCACTCCTAACCTCGTCAATCATCTTGGCCGCGGCTTCTTCCCCCACCTTCTCGGCGGGTTTCCCCCTTGCACCGAGGCTGTCAGTGCCCAGATAGATGTTATCTCCTTCGGTCCAGAGGCAGACGAAGCTACCTGGACTATAAGGCGCTGGATCAGCTACAATAGATGAGATCGATGACTTGTATCTTAGCTCATTGAGCCGCTTCTTCGCTGATTCAGTCTGTCTCAGGGCTACGTGCTCGGGTAGGGCGCCGCAGAGGGATACGCCGTTTATCTTTTTGATATCTGGCACCCCCAGATTCAGTGGATGAAGTGAAGTGACTTGTTTGGTATACTGATGCACTACTCCCCCGCCTCGTGGGTAGAAGCCGTATCTCTCAACGTTGATCTTGGATGACGCCCCCATGATGCCAAGTGCCCTATAGACCACATTTTCTAGAAACGGTATGGGCGGAGACCAGTTTACAGATGTCCCTCCACGTATCGATATTCTTGAGGGTCGGTCTCCAAAGAGCAGGATGGGGTTAAGGCATTGAAGAAGCAGGGTGATGCTTCCAGCGGTCCCTATATCCAAGCTGTAATCGCCGCCCCGGATTCGACTCGGTTTAAAGGTTATCTCGGAGGAACCAATAGACGCCCCACGTAGCTCGGCGGAGGATATCTCGGCTGCAGCCATCAACGTTGTGAGGTGCTGTGGCTTGAGACCCGGGTCTCTACGATTGGACCTGATGTTGTAAACCCTTATGGGCTCCCCGAGTATGGCGCTGTAGCTCGTAGCCATCCTCAGAAGCTGCCCGCCACCCTCCATCATGGAGCCGTCTATGTCGATCATTGCTTACTCTACTGTTCCACCGCAGAAGAGTGGAAGAATCTTTTTAGCCTCATCGGCTGAGGCGTTGAGTTTTTCGAGGCTGATCCCCGGCGCCCCACACATCAACATGAGCACGTTCTTTGTTTTCGGCGAAACCTTGCTGTGATCAGCGTCCCTGTATGGGTAAATCGCCACCAGCCTACTCTCATCCTCTATAACTGCTTCTCCGCCACTCAAAGTAATGGGCTTATCCATAGCGATCCCCAGAAACTCCTCCCCAGCCTCCGCCTCACGCATCAACAATTCCCCCTCCAATAGATCAGAGTCGAAGCTCGCGATTGGAACAGCCGTGTTTATAGAGACCAGATTGTATGCATCAACCCAAGTATTGATCTTGGGAATAGGGCTGTCCCTTAGTACTCGCCGGATAAGCGCCTCAGCTGCGGGGCGGTTCTTGGTTGGGTCTATTCCAAGCTTCCAGAAGAAGTCCCTGTACGCCCTAAACTCGGGGTCGTCCCTGAGTTTTTCAACCTCCCACCTCGCCTGAATCATCTTTATGACCTCAAGCTTGTACTCCTCCAGACGGGGGTCCTCACGCTTGACCGAGATACCCTTGAAACGTAAAACCTGCGCTGCTAAACCCGGGAAACGAGCCTCAAGACTAGAATGGAGATTAAGATAATCCATGGTTATCATCTACATGGTTCACGGAGTCTGATTGAGCTAAATCCCTGATCCTGTTCTCGCCATCGATCTCCCGGACAATCCTATAAACCTCCGGCGGAACAAGCTCGCTCCAGTCCTGCCCCACAAGTATCCTTTTCCTTATCTCAGATGCCTCATATGATCCTCGCTGGTAGAGATTGATGGGTCTAACCTCATAGCCTGCCTCTATCAGAAGCCTCTTCGTAAGACTCTGGTTGCTGAAGACCAGATCAAAGCGGGGCGTCTGTGACTCCACAGCGCTCACCCAGACCCTATGCGCGGGGGCGTCCGGGATGGGAATAATCATATACCTGTCTGTGGGTACATTCGCGCCGTTCAGCGCTGCCCGTATCATCTCGATACGTTCCCCGGCGGTGAAGGGGTTATCATGCTGGTGGCTCATCTGTGCGCTGCCAACAATGAGCACGAGGTTATCACACTCCTCCAGTATGGTTTCGATAGCGTAGAGGTGTCCATAGTGAAATGGCTGAAATCTTCCGACGAAAAGCGCTCTAGTCATGTATCTGGGCTCCTTTTGAGATGGTAAGACTGCGGGGGCTTATGTGTTTTCCCCCAGAAGGCGGTGTTCTAAAACCTAAAACACTTGTTCTAAACACTGGGATTATACTAGTGGCGAACCTTTAGTATGCTGTGAAAAACCAATGAGTAGAACATTAAATACGGTTGTAGCGGTTGCGCTACTTAGTTTATTCCCGGCGATGAGCCTATACGCTGGCACACAGGCGCCTAATTATACTGAGGACCAAGCTATCCTGATAGCCACCCAGTTTCTAAAAAACTCACCAACCTTCCAATTCGACGGCATGGAGGATACAATCGAGTTGGTGGAGGTCTACACCATTAGGATGCCCTACACATGGAGCATAACACTCAAGTTTACATCCCGGAACGCGGGATACGGTGACCGGAGCGGCGAGATGGTGGCCACAGTACTCACTGAACACACCATGGTAATAGTCGTCAGCGAGGGTGAGGTAATCTCCGCGGTGACAGACGGAGCATACGATGAATTAACGAGTACGATGCAAAACATGCCAAAGAGCCCATTAAAGGAGGCAGAGGACATCGCTTCGGAGTGGCTGAAAAATGCACCTACCTTCAGCTTCGACGGAATACAGGGCACAATGTCTGTAATAGATGGCGTTATCGCTGAGAGCTACCCTGAGCAGTACTTCATAACCATCAGCTTCGATTGCTCACACGCGGGCTATGGAGATAGAACAGATGTGATGCTGGCGCAGGTCGTCACACAGCACGAAGCTGTGGTGGTGGTCAGCAGCAATCAGATCCAGAGCGCTGTAATTGATGGTGAATGGGATGAGTTCAAAGTGGGAGAGGAGGCAAACTCGGATATTCTATTATCTGAAGACGCCGTAAACATAGCTATCCAGTACCTAAAAGAGAACTACCATGAGGCAAGCGATCTAGAGATAGGTGCTGAGTGGTCTGTCTCAAACCTGACTCCCGAGGGGCTTCTGGGTGCATCAACCATCGAGTACATGGGGGATGACTGGACAATCAAGGTCAGCTACCCCGTGGTGTGGAAGCCCACATACATGGTTCAGGTAGAGAACACATCAGGGTTCACTTGGACTGGATCTGTGGATCAGAGCGGATCAGTCACAGAGATAACCGAGTAAACTAATCCAATTTTTTCATTTTTTTCGGTATTCCTGACTCACATGGCACCCCTGTTTGACAGAAGCCGCATCCATAGCCATCGAATCCAAAGTGGCGTGGCACATACTGATGGGTCATATCCACATATTTTTTACACAGTACTTTGTTGTGCCCTTTCTCTGTTATTGCCCCAATTGGACACCGCTCCATGCATTTACCGCAGGTCCCCTCAGTCAAGAATAGACAATACTCGTTATGGTTCTCATATGGGCGTGGAGTAGGCGGAATATACGCTTCAACGATGACGCTCCCACTCCGCATCGCCATACCCTTGGGAGTTATCAAAGCGTCACTGAGACCGAATGTTCCGAGCCCAGCGGCGTAAGCGGCGTGGCGCTCACTCCAAGTAGATGCAAAGCTATACTTTTCTGACATCGCGCCTTTCCAGAGCGGGCTGATCATAGGGCCTACTGCGTCAACACCGTTCTCAGCCAACTTGGCTACAATGTGTTTTCTGAGCTTCACGTTGACTTTCTCACCCATTATTCTTGACCGCGCCCATCTTTCACTCGGGAAGTAGGTTTCTTTTCGGTGGTCAGTTTTTGTTGCCTCGGTCTGGGGCAGAATCCAGCTGACTACAGTGAGCTTTGCAGGGTCAAAATCTCTCCCATAGGCGTGTTTCATGAACTCATGTGGCAGGACATAGAAGTCGCCTATATCCTGTTTATAGAATGCGTAAAGTGGATCGGCTCCGTTGCTGAACCCTACGAGGGGCTCCGCCCAAGCTGGCTCGTTATCCCATTTCTCCAAGGTGTTCTCTGGTCCAGCCATGTAGCTTTGGATCTCTTGCCGTATCCATTCCCCGAGGTTACTGATTGTCATATAGTAGTTGTGACCGGAAGCGCTTTATTTAAAATACGATTCATCCAATTAACAATCCTCAAGGTGCCAAGCTTGGAAGAACTCAAATTCCTATACCTAACATGGGACGACGTACAAAGACTATCAGAGAAAACAGCGGACATGATCAAAGAGGATGGGTTCAAACCAGACATCATGATAGCTGTGAGCCGTGGAGGTTTTGACCCGGCTAGGATAATCAGTGACCAGATGGGAATCAGAAAACTCGCAAGCCTCCAGATAATATATTACAGCAGCTTGAATGAGAAACGGGATAAACCAGGGATTCTCTTCCCGTTAAATGCGCAGATTGAGGGGTTGAAGGTTCTTGTTGTAGACGATGTCTCTGATAGCGGTCACAGTCTTTTGGCGGTAAAGCGGTATGTTGAGGAGAAGGGCGCTTCGGAGGTAAAGATCGCTACTCTTCACCATAAGCCTTGGAGTGAGTACAAGCCTGATTTCTACGCCGAGGAGGTTGACAAATGGATTCTGTACCCGTGGGAGCCCAACGAATCAATACAGGATCTCGTCCAAATGCTAACAGGAAAAGGCCTCAACGGGTCCGAGATCAAGAAAAAACTCAAAGAGATCGGCTACACCGAGCACGAGCTCCAAAGATACTTATCGATCTGAGAAGACATAAAGAACCTCATCATAGATTCGCCCCATCCACTCAGTACCAGGATCGAATCTTGTTAGCTTCTTTTCCCGTAGCTGCTCAGCCAGCTTCTTGTTCGCTTCATCTATGGTGATGTTTTTGTCTCGCAGGAGGCTTAGGGGCGCGTTTACCGCGACTGGACGCGCAGGTAGTTTGTGGCGGGTCGCTTTTGGGGTAAGTATCCGTTTTTCTTTGGCTACCTCGATTACTTGCGTCTTCTCGACTCGTGGAAGATACAGTGTGGCTTCGTAGCTTCCTGAGGTCAGTTTTTCCCTAGCCTCGGACTCTGTGCAGTGCTGTATCTCGTAGCCCCACTCCTGCAGCTTTCTCTCCAGCCGGTAGCTCTTCTTGAAGACATCCACAAGATCATCTCCATCAGTAACGATCCGATAGATAGTGTCCCTAAAGATGAGTAAGAGCCCGCCATCGTCTTCCGGGCTCTTGACCAACTCATAAGGCTCTAGTCTGAGGTCCAGTTCTTTCAGCAGAGCCTCCGCGTTTCCCTTGTTGAAGGGCGCGGGGATAATCCTGCACCACCTCTGAATACTGATGCTTGGATCAAAATAGTCGAGCAGGCACACGCAGGTAAACCTGCATCCCAGCTCCTTCATGATAGCGGTCCTGTGCATCCCATCCAGCACTACATGGGTTTTCCTATCAACCAGTATAGGCGCAGACTGAACCCCATCGTGTTCTATACTTGCCTTGAGTTTGTTGAGCCTGAATGGAATAATCTCCTCATGGATTAGAAGGCTCTCAGTCTCAACGAGGGCGATATCAAGCACCAATCCCTCATGATTTATCGAATAAGCCGCTGGGGGTTTAGACATCCCAGATTCTAACATCTAGGATACTATTATGTTTACCTTTTAGAATTATTGGAACTCTTGGAGTGCCTCTTGAGCTTCTTCCATCGCAGTAGCCAACATATCGGACTTTATGACCGTTGTGATGTATCCCGCGATCTTGTTACGTAGTTTCTTGCTTGTGTCGAGCCCAATTTCCTTGAGGAACTGTTTGTTTTGCTCGAACTCTGCCTGGAAACTGTACTCGTATTTTTCTATGAGCTCCAAGCTTATTCTTTTAACCATCTCTGTACGTACTTTACCCAAACTGAAGCACCGTTTATTTGCCTTTGATACCATCTACGCCAGACTTTTAAACGTTTAGGCTAGGGTCGCTCCTCAAGCCTGATGGTGTCTAGGGCTATGGTGGTGTTTACGCCCAGTAGTATGCCCCGTAGCTCCATGTCGTACGCTATTGTGTTGAGGGTTATGTTGAGCCCGATAGGGGTCCATGTATTGTTTTTCAACATGGTTTCCCGGATCTCTATGCTGTTTATGATGGTTTTATTGTAGAATGCGTCAAGAATAATGGTCTCGTTGAGTTTATTGTTGCTCGTCTTCAGGGTATAAGTCACTGTGTAGTTGCCCCGGGGCACTATCTCGTATGGTCCATACCAGAGGGTGTTGGTCTGTATGCTCATGTTCTGGTATACCAGTATGGTGCCTGTGGCGCTTGTCGGGTCCTGCGTCTTTTTCATGTTCTGTGGGATGAGGTCACTGTAGGTGTATGTCTGGTTGGTTGGCTCGTAGCTTATGATTTCTCCTGTGTAGTTTTGTTGGTAGAGGTAGATGTTGTCGTAGAAGGCTAATAGTTGGTAGTTGTGTTCCCGGATCGGGGTGAAGGCGTATTGTATCGTGTTATGCGGGTCTGTTTCAAGGTCGATTAGGATGTATTCGGTGTTTAGGCTTGTTATCCAGTTGATGGCGTCTTTCCACGTCTTTATGTCTTTGAATGTGGGGGGGATCATTACGTATGCTTTGAGCCTGTTTGAGATGTGGGGGAATAGGTTATCCTGTGTTAGGACTGATGCGTTCTCTGGGATCATCTCTATTATTTGGCTGAGGCGGATGTTTCTCGTGGTCTGTATGGGTTTCTCGTAGGCTGGGCTCAGGTGCATCCCCCGAGTTAATGGGCTGAGGGGGGAGAGGCTGAGGCTTGTGATGATGAGTAAGGTGGTTAGGATTCGGAACAGCCTCTTGACGTATTTGTAATCTCTATTCTCCATCAGTTGGCTAGTTCCCACCATGAAACCAGTATAGATGAAGGGGATGATGTATGCCGAGTACTGGAACCCTATCCGGTAGTAGGGGGGATAGTTGCTGAGCAGGGATATGGCGAACCATGGGACTGTGGGAAGAAGATAAAGCGGGAACTGGGATGCTGCAATGAGGTAAGGGGTGAATATCGATAGCAGGTATCCTATCTTATAGTACCACTCATAGTTGAGGGCTTCCAGAACCTTCAATGGATGCGTTAAGGCGTAGAGCGGTATCTCCAAGGGATCATCAACGCCCAGAACAGCGTAATGTTGCCCTGCCTTTAGGTGGGCTGGAATATCTGGGTTAAAATAGTTTATAGCGTATGCTGAGATAAATTTCCATGACAGCGCGGATACAATCACGAGCAGCATCATCACAAGGATCTGCCTGTTTCTCATCTTCTCACGGTCTTTGAGTAAGAAGATTAACAGAAACACAGCGTAGGCTGCCATCAGGTAGAATACTTGTTCCTGAACAGCCAGAGAAATATTGACGGCTAGGATGAGCAGGAGCCATTTCCGCGATAACGTATAGTAGAGCACATAACCCAGAGTGAGTGGAAGAAAGGCCTGTACATGAAAATCATAGCAGTTTATCCCATGCAAAGACGGATTGAGTAGATAGAGACACGCGAAGAGGCAGCTTGCCTGTTTATCATAGAATAATGAGGCTATCCTGTAGATCGGAACAGCCGAGAGAGCCAGAATCAGGGACTGTAAGATAAGTATCGTTTCTGAGCGTTGAAACAGGTAATAAAAGGGAATCAGCGTGAAGAGGATTGGGCTGAAGTGTATACCAAAGAAGCTCCCCGAGGGATTTAAGTGAAGCTCACAGGTGTAATAGAACACCCGATCAAGATTGACTGTGGTCCAGAACCCTTGATCGAAGATACCTAGATCCCAGGCGTATGTGGTGAAACTGTTGTGCTTACCCATCGTAAACCACGAGAAGGATATAGTATAGATCAGAATTGAAAAAATAAGAATTAATTCATACTGTCTTTTCTTTACTTTTGCCCAGAAACTCATCTATTTTCCAACGAGATAAAATCGATTTAAGAGTGCTGTAACCCATAAAAAAATGGTTAAAACAAATTAATTTTTCAAATCTATTTGGCTTACACCCAGATTAAAAGAGAAGCTTTTGCTCATAGATTTAAAAACTAAAAAAGGAAGATTTCTGGCTTCTTCGCCAAAAGACTCGCAAGTATTAAATATTTAACGAAAAGAAATAAGGAAATAGAAGGGAACATGATTGTCCAATGAAATAAAGACCGCCCCGATGCATAAACTGATAAAACGAGCTGGCGCGGATCGCGTCAGCGAGGAGAGCGCCCTTGCATTGGGTATTGCTCTTGAAGAGATCGGTGTAAAGATAGCTCATGAAGCTATTGACTATGCACACCATGCTGGTCGGAAAACCGTTAAGGCAAGAGATATCGAGATAGCAGCCAAAAAAACGCTTGAACGTTAAACAAGCCTGTTCAATTTTTTGAACATTTTATGTTAATTCTTCAATTAGTTATTTGTTTATTCTTACCGAATGTTATTGTTCTTAGTTTCTTTCATCTAGATTCCGCTTTTTGAGCGAGTATAACTTCCTTACGAGATGATTAATTGAAAAAAAACAGACATAAAATCGATAAGAACATATATCATGAACACCGGACACTTTTAGGCATAAGATGAAGCAGTATAAATGCGACGTACTAGTTGTAGGAGCAGGACCAGCAGGTAGCATGGCTGCTAAGGTGACAGCTGAGAAAGGCGTCGATGTCATAATAATTGAAGAACATAAGACACCGGGAATCCCAGTTTACTGTGCAGAAGGATTGAGCATAGGAGGCATTAAAGACGGCGGACTAGAAGCGGTTCCCCCTTATGTTACACAGCAAATTAGTACAGCGAGAGTTTTTGCTCCAAATGGAATGACCCTTGATCTTACATCCAATAACTGGACTGGATACACCCTAGACAGAGAGGTTTTTGATAGAACCCTGACCGAGAACGCTGTAAAGGCGGGGGCAAAGCTGATGACTGAAACTCGAGCAACCGATGTCATAAAAAACGGTAAGAAGATCGTAGGCGTCAAGGCAGTCATGAATGGGGAGGAGATCGAGTTCAACGCCAAGGTGGTTATCGGCGCTGATGGCCACTGGAGTATAATCAGGAGGAGAGCCGGTCTCCAGAGATATTTCCCGGATTATGTTACATGCGCCCAGTATCTACTGGGTGGATTAGACCTTGAGGACCCGACAGTTAACGAGTTCTACATGGGGATGAATTATGCCCCAGGTGGATACGCGTGGGTTTTCCCAAAGAGCAAATCAGTTGCAAACGTAGGGCTCGGGGTTAGGCTCAAACACACCAAGGCGCCTATTGAATACCTAAAAGACTTCTGTGATAATGATCCTAGGTTCAGAAACGCCAAGATACTCAGGAGGAATGGCGGGATTTGTCCGGTAAGTGGTACATTGGATAAGATCACCATGGATGGCTTGATGCTTATCGGTGACGCAGCGGGTATGCTGGTGCCAATGACGGGTGCAGGAATTCATACAGGTATCGAGTCAGGTAAGATGGCGGGCAA
The DNA here is from genome assembly GCA_964447425.1 of uncultured Candidatus Bathyarchaeia archaeon. Lineage (GTDB taxonomy): Archaea > Thermoproteota > Bathyarchaeia > TCS64 > TCS64 > RBG-16-57-9. The sequence goes on along the minus strand of CAYUTB010000044.1, from coordinate 1,544 downwards.
GGTAGCAGCAGAGGCGGTGGTTCAAGGAGATGTATCTGAGAAGAAGCTTAACGAGTTCCGAGTAGAGTTCGATAAGTATTGGGGTAAGAGGATCAAGGAGAGCGGTAAGGTTCTTGAGATGCTCGACAAGTTCAATGATGATGACCTCAATACGTTTGCTGATATAATCAACAATGATGATGTTCTCGCGCTTGCGAACGGTGAGAACGTGGCAGCGGCGCTTGCTGGTATCGTTAAACGAAGCCCAGGAAAACTGATGCAGCTCATCAGAGCTTACATGAGATAATTTTTCCCTTTTTTATTCTCTTCTTAATGCTTCAACTGGGTTCATTTTTGCCGCGTTCCATGCGGGACTAGCGCCTGATACGAGACTCGTGAATAATGCGAAAAACAACGTACCCAAGGTGAGTAATAGATTGAACTCAACAGGCAACCCGATATAACCACCAACGATCTTCCCCAAGGCGAATCCAAGAGTTACTCCCACAAGTCCACCGACGAAACCAGTGTACAGAGCTTCTGATAAGAACAGGAATAATACATCAGTGCTTTTGGCGCCTATGGCTTTCATAGTGCCTATTTCCTTGGTTCTTTCATTGACAGAGATCGCCATGGTGTTTACGATCCCTATGCCTGCTACGAACATGCTGATTGCAGCGATTCCTCCAAGTACTGCTTGAATTGTTCCCGTTACTTGTTTCTGCACATCCAGTGCAGCGTTGGGTGAGACCACGAAATAGTTATCACCGAGGTTTTCCTCGAGTTTTTTGGCGACCTCATCTATCTTTTCTGTGTCTTGAATATAGGCTTGGACGACGGCGCAGCTTCCTCCTTGCTCATATAACTGGTCATAGGTTCGGAAGGGTATCCCGATTATATCATCCACGTTCAGCCCAAACATTGTGCCATGCGCCTCCAGAATACCGACCACCCTAAGCGTGATCTCCTTAGGCTCACCCCGCACCCTGACAACGAGCTTAATCCTGTCACCAATCTCGATGAGCGGCTCATCCTCTTTTGGCGGAAAAGCGATGTTTCGACCAATTATCGCTACGGCTTTATCGCCCCTAACGAAGAATCTGCCATTCTCAAGCTTGACATCTTGGTTTATCTGGAGAAAGTTATCACCTATCCCCATGACCTTGATATCATATGATTTGCCCTTAACCGTGAATGAGCCCCCATTAGACGATATCTCGCTTATCTGGGTGACTCCGTTCGTTGATTCTATTATTTCGCAGTCTCTCCAGCTGATTCCATCTTGGTTTAGTATCTGTGTGGCGCTCAGTGTTGATGCCGCAGCTTCTGCCTCCTCAGGCACAATGAATAGGGTATTTGTTCCTATTACGCTCAGTTGATCCCTTACCTGGTTGTTCATTCCAGATGCAACAGAGATCAATCCGGTTACAGCAGCACATCCAATAAGAATACCCAGTATGTTTAGTGCAACCCTTCCTTTTCTTTCGAGTAAGCTCTCTGCTGACATTATCGTGATATCTATTAGTTTTATCTGGGTTCACCGGAAGTGACATAGTAGAACTCTA